>JABBOW010000157.1 GCA_012927595.1 Cellulomonas sp. | reverse complement strand
GCTCGATGGTCGCGGCCCGCGACTGCGCCCGCACGGGCCGGCGCGGATCGCTCGGCGTGAGCGCGGTGACGGCGAGCGCGACGGCGCCACCGACGGCCGCGTCGGTCCACCGACCGAACCCGCCGCCCGACGCCCCGAGCGACGGCAGCCCGACGATGACCAGCGCCTGCACGCCCGCCTGGGTCGTGAAGGTCACACCACGGTCGAGGAACCGGGCGGTCGTCGCCGCGACGAGGAGCACGAGCGCGACCTGCCACGGTCCGCTGCCGATGAACCGAACGACGACGTCCCCGAGGCCGACCCCGAGCGCGACCCCCACGGCGACCTCGGCGACCTTGCGGATCTTCCGGTCGGCGCTGAAGCCGAGGCACACCCAGGCGGAGACGGTCGCGAAGAACGGGTACTGGTGGCCCAAGACGTACCGGCCGATGGCCGCCGCGACGGCCACGGCGACCGCCGCCTGAACGATCGGGTACGCCGACGACCGCACGCGCGCCCGACCCTGCCGGATGCGCGCATCGAGGCTGACGCGCATGGCCCGGCGGGAGCCCGGCTCGCCGTCGGTCCGTACCGCGCTCATCGCCGCCTCACCGCCCGGCCGGCGGGCTTCACAGGCTCGGGTGCTGCCCCAGGCCGTGCGCGACGGGTCCCCGCGGCCCCGGCCGGTCGGCAGACACGCCCTCACCCGGGACGATGACCTCCTGGCCCGCCGCGACCGCGCCACCGTCGCAGTCGACGACGAGCTCGATGTCGGTGGGCGTCGACCGCTTGACCACCGCAAGCGCGACAGGCCCCAGCTCGTGGTGTCGGGCGAGGCTCGTGACCTGCCCGACGATCCGACCGACCTCGCCACCCGACGCGAGCTCGCCGAACTCCCGGACCTGCGCGCCCGGCTCGGGCAGCAGGTGGCCCGAGCCGTCGAGGTGCAGCATGACGAGTCGTCGCGGCGGTCGGCCGAGGTTGTGCACGCGCGCAACCGTCTCCTGGCCGCGGTAGCAGCCCTTGTGCAGGTGCACGGCCGTGCGCAGCCAGTCGAGCTCGTGCGGGATCGTGCGGTGGTCGACCTCACGGCCGGCGCGGGGGCGCCACGCCTCGATCCGGGCGGCCTCGCTCGCCCAGGTCCCGACGAGCGGCCAGCCCGCGGACTCGCGCACGGCGACAGCCTGGACGAGGTCGGCGCGCGGGACGAGGACGAGCCGCCATGCACGGTCTGCGCCGGGATGGCTCGCGTCGTCGGGTCCGTAGCGGGTTCCGCCGGGCGCGGTGCGGGGCCACGGGTCCCGCCACGTCACGGGTTCGCCCTCGGCGCCCTCGGCATCGACAGGCTCGCCGATGGCAGCCCAGTCAGCCGTGACGTCCGCGACCTCGACGCGCAGCATGAATCGCATGCGGTCGAGCCACGCCGCGAGCTCCTGCGCCGCCGCTCCCTCGGTCAGCAGCCAGGTCGCCTCGCCGTCGTCCACGACACCGGCCGCATGCTCGATGTGGCCCTGCGGGCTGAGCACGAGGAGCTCGGTCGAGGTCCGCGGCGCGAGCGTCGCGAGCTCCTGCGAGGTGATCGAGTTGAGCCATGTGAGGCGGTCCGGACCCGCGACGCGCACGACCCCGAGCTGCGACTGGTCGACGACGGCGCCGCCGCGCGCCAACGCACGCTGCTCTGCCGTCGGGTCGCCGTAGTGGAAGGCGACCCCGGCGTCGACGCCCGACCCGGCGACGGCGCCGTGCCGCGCGAGCAACGGGCTGGCGGGCGTCGTCATGGCTGCACCTCGTCATCAGTGGAAGGTCCGTCTGCACCCGCGAGGCGGGCGGACGCATACGTCTGCATCGGGTGCCCGAACGCCGCGAGGTCGAAGGCCCACATCAGGTCGCCGTGGACGAGCCCGTAGAGCCGCTTGCCGGCCGTGACCTCGGCCGCTGACGAGGTGCGTGCGACGAGGTCGCTCACGAGGTCGATGCGCCCGTTGCCGACGGCTCCGAGATACAGCGACAGGTGCCCGGCCGGGTCGGCGAGCAGGACCTCGACGGGGGCCCGGTCATCGGCGAGCCCGTCCGGCCGCTCCGGCGGGACGCGCCAGTACCCCGACTCGGTCGACCACACCGGGCCCGGCTCGGCGGGTACAGCCACGGCGTCCGGATCAGTCAGCGCCGCGGCGTCGTCGGGGGCGACGACGAGGCGGATCGTCGAGGTGTACGCGAGGTAGGGGCCGCCGTCGTGCGTGAACTCGGCGTCCTGCGTGAAAGCGGACTCGTCGATCCCGGGGTAGCCCACGACGCCCTCGCCGTGCCAGCGACCCACGAGCCAGGCCAGGGGGTACACCTCGGGCGCCAGGCCCTCCGGGATGATGAACTTCATAGCCGCCTTCGTCGGACCTCGGCGCTCAGTGCTGGCCCTTGTACAGGCGCAGGACCACGAACCCTGCGAACCAGGCGATGGTCAGCGTGGCGATGACAAGCAGGCCGATGAACACCGCTTCGAGTGCACCCATGCCCCGATCCTAACGACACGCCCGCTCTAGGCTCTCCGGATGACCACGCCGACGCGCAGCCTCGTCATCAAGGCCACCAACGGAGCCGACCGACCCGAGACCGTGAACCAGGCGTTCACCGTCGCAGCAGCAGCCGTCGTCGCCGGCGCGGACGTGAGCCTGTGGCTGACCGGGGAGGCGGCGTGGCTCGCGCTGCCCGGGCGCACCGACGACGTCGCGCTCGACCACGCGGCGCCGATCGGCGACCTGCTCGCGGTCGTCCTGGACGCCGGCACCGTCACGGTCTGCACGCAGTGCGCCGCGCGCCGCGGCTTCGGACCCGACGACGTGGTCCCGGGCATCCGGATCGCGGGTGCCGCAGTGTTCGTCGAGGAGATCCTGGCCGCAGGCGCGCAGGCGCTCGTGTACTAGAGGCGAGCGCGGGTCAGGCAGCCCGCGAGCGCAGCCGCGCACCGAGCACGTACAGCTCGCACCCGAGGCACAGGCCGAACGCCGAGTTGAGGGATGCGGCGACCAGCGCGAGCGCGGCAGCGACCGGGACGGCAACCGTGACGCCCGCGAGCCCGAGCAGCACGCCGACGCCCGCGATGATCAGGCCGACGAGCTGGGCGAACCGGGGCGGACGCGCGTCCTCGAGCTCGGCCGGGGGCGCGAGGTGCGGGCGGACGAGCCTGCGGAAGATCAGGCCCTGGACCGTCCGCTGCGCGCCGCGTGCGGTGCCGACGGCGAACAGGGCGGCGATGACCGCGAGCAGCGCTGTCCCGGCGCCGCCGCTGAGCAGGAGCACGACGACGAGCAGCACCGCAGTGATCCCCGCACCGAACCGCGGGCCGCGCGGGTCGATGCCGAGCGGGCTCACCGGCGGGAGCGGGCTGGACTGGCGCAGTGCGGATGGCGGAGGTGTGGACGAGATCGGGTCGGACATGGTTCCTCCTCGAAGGACGCGGTCGGGACGGATTCGGACGGGATCGTGCGACCTGGCACGACGCGGTGCGGCACTGCGCGAGGATCGCCCGCAGCCGCAGTGCGCAGGTGCGCACAGATGCGCAGGTGCGCACAGAGGGGCTCAGCGGGCGCTGACGGTCCCCGGACAGGACTCGAGGGCCGCGAGGGCATGGCGGCGGTCCAGGGCGCCGGACATCCGCCCGACGACGACGCCGTCGGTGTCCAGCACCAGCACGGTAGGAGTGCGCATGACATCGAACCGGCGGACCAGGTCGAGGTTCTCGGTGACGTCGATCTCGACGTGCGCGAGCCCGGGCCGCTCCGACGCGAGCCGCCCGAGCACCACGGAGGCCCGGCGGCACGGCGTGCAGACCTCGCTCGAGAACTGCAGGAACGTCAGGTCGCTGCCGAGCGCCACACCGAGCTCGGCGACGCCCACGCGGGGCGCGGTGTACCGCTGGGCAGCGTCCCGGACCGTGAAGCGACCGTTGCGGGCGTTCCACCACAGACCCAACCAGGTCGCGAGGACCAGGACGGTGATGATGACGACGACACGCAGCAGCATGGTTCAGCCCACCATGACCCGGCCGACGACGTACACGAGCACACCCGTCACAGGCACGGGCAGGACGGTGGCCGCGAGGGATGCCGGTACCCGGGAGAGCGCGGGCAACCGGTCGAACAGCTCGTGGATCGCGGCGACCAGGACGCCGACGGCGAGGCCCAGCAGTGCGCCGGCCACCGGGTCGAGACCGCGCAGCACAGCGCCGCCGAGGCCACCCGCAACGACCGCGGCACCTGTCGTGATGCCGACCCCGGCGAGACCCGGCACACGCAGCGCGCGGACCGTGGAGGCGACCGCGAGCGCGAGCGCCCCGGTGATGACGAGGCCGGCCCCACCGGGAGCGCGCTGCGTGGCGACCCAGCCCGCGGCGCAGGCCGCGATGAGCGTGCCCGCCACGGTGCCCGAGACCGACTCGACGAGGTGCGACCGGCCGTCGGTGCGCAGCAGCTCGTTGATGAACGTCAGGACGATCGATGCCCCGAACACGACCGGCAGTGCCCGCAGGAACGGCTCGCCGACCGTGAGATACACCACGACGACCGCTCCCGCGCCGCCGAGCGCCACGACCGCTCCCGAGCCCGGCCGGCTCGGCAGGTCGGTGAGCATCGGCCAGCCGACCGCAAACAGCACGGCGAGCGCGCCGACGACCACCGCGAGCGGCAGCTCACCGAACGTGAGAGTCGCGAGGTAGCCACCCACGGCGACCAGCGTGGCCAGGACGGCTGTCAGCACAGCCCGCGTGGAGACCTGCACGCGCTACCGGGCCCGCCGTCGGCCCGCGCCGACGGTCGCAACCGGGCGCAGCCGACGGCGCGTCAGACCACGCGTCAGACCACGCGACGCGGTCGCGAAGAGGAGGAAGGAACCAGGCACGGTCTGATTCTCGCATCCATCCGCGCGCGAAACGGTGCGTCTGCGCCCACTGGACGGGACTCCGACGCCCATGTCGTCGCGATACCGTGGCACCACTCGTTCCCAAGGAGGTCCCGCAGGTGGCAGATCTGCTGCTGCTCACGTCCGCCTCCGGTGGCTCCGCCCAGGTCCTCCCGGCGCTGGGGCTGCTGTCGCACCGCATCCGGGTCCTTCCCGTCGAGCCGTCAGCGCTCGTCGACGCCCCTGATGCGGACATCGTCGTGCTCGACGCACGGCGCGACCTCGCGATCGCGCGGACGACGTGCCGGGTCCTGCGGGCGAGCGGGCTGACCGTTCCGCTCGTCCTGGTCCTCACCGAGGGCGGTCTGACCGTCGTGACCGCCGAGTGGGGCGCGGACGACATCGTGCTCGAGAACGCCACGCCAGTCGAGGTCGAGACCCGGTTCCGGCTCGTCATGGAGCGTGCGGCGGTCAAGGGTGTGGCCTCTGAGCCGCAGGAGATCATGGCGGGTGAGCTCGTCATCGACCCGGGCGGGTACTCGGCCCGCCTGCGCGGTCGCCCGCTCGACCTCACGTACAAGGAGTTCGAGCTGATCAAGTACCTCGTGCAGCACCCTGGGCGGGTGTTCACGCGGGCCCAGCTGCTCCAGGAGGTCTGGGGCTACGACTACTACGGAGGCACCCGGACCGTCGACGTCCACGTCCGCCGGCTGCGCGCCAAGCTGGGTCCCGAGCACGAGCAGCTGATCGGCACCGTGCGCAACGTCGGCTACCGGTTCGACCCCCCGAAGGACCGCCGCGCGGCCGCAACCAGCCGAGCGACGTCATCCGAACCCGGGTCGAGTGACGTGTCAGACCCTGAACCTGAGATCGCCGACCACACCGCAGCCCTCCTGGCGGACGTCCCGCGCACGGCGTCGGTCGCAGGCGGCTGAGCGGTGCCCCACGTCGCCATGAGCCGGTAGGTTCGCTGTGATGAACGTCGACGCCTCCACCCTGCTCATCGACGGGCCGTGGCGACACCAGTTCGTGCCGGCGAACGGCGCACGCTTCCACGTCGCGATCGCAGGACCCGACGACAACGACGCCCCCCTCGTGGTCCTGCTGCACCCGATGCCCGAGTTCTGGTGGGCGTGGCGACACCAGCTGCCCGTGCTCGCCGCGGCCGGCTACCGGGTCGCCGCGATGGACCTGCGCGGCACGGGCGCCTCGGACAAGCCCCCGCACGGCTACGACGTGCCGACGCTCGCCCGCGACGTCGCGGGCCTCGTCCGCTCGCTCGGGGCGGACCGGGCCGTCGTCGTCGGCACCGGCACCGGCGGTGAGATCGCCTGGGCGATGCCCGCGATCGCGCCCGACGTGACCGCCGCGATCGCCGTGCTCGGCTGCCCGCACCCCCTCCAGGCGAGGGCCGAGCCGCTCGGTTCGCTGCGCCTACGGGCTGCCCGCCACATCGCCTACTTCCAGCTTCCGTCACTGCCCGAGCGGGCGATGGCGAGCTCCGACCTCGTGGTCCGGCTCCTGCGCGAGTGGGGCGCGCGCGGCTGGACGACGCCGGAGATCGAGGACACGTACCGCCAGGCCGCGCGGGTGCCGTTCGCGGCGCACTCCGCGATGGAACGGTCCCGCTGGCTCGTGCGCTCGGCCCCCCGCGTCGACGGCCAGCGGTATCTCGGTGCGCTCCGGGCAGCACCCGCGGTGCCGGTGCTGCAGCTGCATGGCGGTGAGGACGGGTGTCGGCCGGCGGCCACCGCCGCGGCGTCCGGGCGGCTGCTCGCCCGGCTCGGAGCGGGCTACCGGTTCGAGCTGATCCCAGACGCCGGGCACTTCCTGGCCGAGGAGGCACCCGACCGCGTCAACGCGCTGCTGCTGTCCTGGCTGCGGGAAGCTGCGCCCGCCGTCAGCCCTTGACGAGCGCCGCGGCCAGCTCCGGGTCGGTCTCGCCGATGCCGTTCGACGGGCAGTCCACGGCGATCGGGCATGCACCGCATGCCGGGGTCCGGGCATGGCACGTCCGCCGCCCGTGGAAGATCAGCCGGTGGGACGCCATCGTCCACTCGGAACGCTCGAGCAGCACCATGAGCTCCTGCTCAACCTTGACCGGGTCCTCCTCCGTGGTCCAGCCCAGCCGGCGAGCGAGCCGTCCGACGTGGGTGTCCACCGTGATACCGGGGATGTCGAACGCGTTGCCCAGCACGACGTTGGCGGTCTTGCGCCCGACCCCCGGCAAGGTCACGAGGTCCTCGAGCTGACCGGGGACCTGACCGCCGAAGCGTTCCAGGAGCGCCTGGCCGATCCCGATGACGGACTCCGCCTTGGCCCGGAAGAACCCCGTCGGGCGGAGCATCTCCTGCAGGAAGCCGCGGTCTGCCTGCGCGTACGACAGCGCATCGGGATAGCGGGCGAACAGCTCGGGCGTCACCTGGTTGACCCGCACGTCAGTGGTCTGCGCCGACAGCACCGTTGCGACGAGCAGCTCGAGGGGGTCGGTGAAGTCAAGCTCGCAGTGCGCATCGGGATAGCGCAGCCCGAGAAGCCGGTTGACCCTGCGGGCCCGGCGCACCCGCGCCAGCTGGGTCTCGGTCTGCCACCGGCGCGTCGTCACGACGTCAGCCTACGTGTCCGGCCCCACCCACTACTCCCCTTGGGTGATCCTGACCCCGTGCGGGTGAGTGGGACTCAAGTCTCCAGGGTGCCACGTCGAAGACCTGCACAAGCGTCCTTCACGTCAGGACGAACCTCTTGCGACGGGACGTGAACGTGCTGGCGACCGAGAGCGCGAGGGTGTCCGAGCTTCGCAGCAGCCGCCGCGCACTGCGCGCCGAACGCGCCCGGGTCACCTACTGGCGACGCCTCGTGGCCGCGCGACTCGACCTCGCCTTGGCGTGCGTGGCCCCGCCCGACCAGCTGGGGCTCTACCTCACGTTGCTGATCGACGGCGCCGTGCACACATCGCCCCCCGCGCACGCCGACCTCGACCGGCTGCTCCGGCACAGCCTGCCGATCACCGAGATCCACCGCCTCGACGAGCTCCACCAGCTCGACGAACGGCTCGCGTCGTACCAGCGCGACCTCGACGCCGTCATCGCGTCGACCACCGCGAAGTTCATCGACCGCCTCACCCTCTACCCGCTGGCCGCGCTCGCGGGGCTCCCTGCATCACCTGCGCCCCGGTGATGCGGCAGACTGTCTCCGACGGTCGTTGCTGCAGCAGAAGGTAGGTTTCCCGTGGAGGACGACGTGGTGCTGTCCGCGCCACTGTTCGCGGAGATGGACACCGAGAACTCACGCGCGCTCATCGATTCGATGAACCCGGTCGCATTCGCTCGTGGCGATGTGCTCTTCCATGAGGGCGACCCCGGTGATCGGCTGTTCGTGATCCGCTCCGGCAAGATCAAGCTCGGTCGCAGGTCGAGCGACGGCAGAGAGAACCTCTTGTCGATCCAGGGCCCGGGCGAGATGTTCGGAGAGCTGTCCCTGTTCGATCCAGGGCCCCGCACCGCGACCGCGACGGTTGTCGCTGACGCGGAGCTCGTGGAGCTGGCCCACACCGACCTCGTCGCGTGGCTCGAGCAGCACCCGACTGTCGCGAAGCACCTGCTCAAGGCGCTGGCGCACCGGCTGCGCCGCACGAACGAGGCGCTCGCCGACCTGGTGTTCTCAGACGTCCCGGGCCGTGTCGCGAAGGCCCTGCTCGACCTGGCGACCCGGTTCGGCCAGCCGACGGACGAGGGCGTGCGGGTCGCGCACGACCTCACGCAGGAGGAGCTCGCGCAGCTCGTCGGCGCCTCCCGCGAGACGGTCAACAAGGCGCTCGCCGACTTCGCCGCGCGCGGCTGGGTCCGGCGCGAGGGTCGTGCCGTCGTGCTCCTGGACGCGGACCGGCTCGAGCGCCGTGCACGCTGAGCGCCGTGCCCGCTGAGCTGCATGCCCGCTGAGCTGCGTGCCCGCTCGGCTGCGTGCCCGCTGGGCTAGACGAGCTCGACGACCAGCTCGATCTCGACGGGCGAGTCGAGCGGGAGGACCGCGACGCCAACCGCAGAGCGCGCGTGCACGCCCGCGTCGCCCAGAACCGCCGTCAGCAGGTCGCTCGCACCGTTGACCACGGCGGGCTGCCCGGTGAACCCCGGGTCGCTCGCGACGAACCCCACGACCTTGATGACCCGTGCCACGTTCTCCAGCCCGCCCGCGACGGAGGCGACGGCAGCGAGCGCGTTGAGGGCTGCGAGGCGCGCGTACCCGGCGGCATCGGCGGGTTCGACCAGGCCGGGCCCGATGCCGACCTTGCCGGTCGCCGGCAGCGCGCCGTCGACGTACGGCAGCTGACCGGACGTGTAGACCGTCGACCCGACGCGGAGGGCGGGGACATAGGACCCGACCGGCCGTGCGACCGCCGGCAGCGTGAGCCCGAGCGCGTCGAGCCGGCGCTGGATCTCCGCCGCGTCGCTCACCGTTCGCCCGTCGGCCGCTTGAGGTAGGCGACCAGGCCCGCGTCGGGGCCCTGGACGACCTGGACGAGCTCCCAGCCGTCGGCGCCCCACTGGTCGAGGATCGCCTTGGTGGCGTGGATGATCAGCGGGATGGTTGCGTACTCCCAGGTGGTGGCCATGCGCCCCAGACTAGCGGGCACGGGCTTCCCCCACCGGCTAGCGGGCACCCATCGACAGCTCGCCCGCCGGGACGAGCTCTGCCCGCCAGGAGCCGACCTCGGGACGACGCCGTAGGAGCGCTCTCCTCTCGCGTTCCGTCATCCCGCCCCACACCCCGAAGTCCATCCGGTTGTCCAGCGCATCCGCGAGGCAGTCGAGGCGCACCGGGCATCCGATGCAGACGGCGCGCGCATCGCGCTGCGCTGCCCCCTCGACGAACAGTGTGTCCGGAGCGACCTTGCCGAAGCCACATGCTGCCCCCGCAGCCCAATGAGCGTCGTGCAGCATGGTCCCCACGCGTGTGCTCCTTCGCCCTGCCGCCGTCGGCCTCGACTGGCGCTCCCATTGGCGCCTGGAGACGCCCTGCCCGGAACGTAGTGCCTCAGGGGTGGGTTGCGCGATCCTCCGATCGGGTCAATTCGGTCCAAGCGGAACACCCCGAACCCCCAGCAACCGGACAGATCGGGCACTGTGTGCAGGTCCGGTGCAGGTCGAGCGTCCTGCGCCGCGACCGCGAGGCGCCGCCGGGGGTCTCCCGTACCCTACGAACATGGCTTATTCTCCGCCCGCACGAGGCCGCCAGGTCAACGCGTTCCAGGCGCTCGCGCTGCTTCTGTCGTTCGCGCTCATCGCCGTGGTCGGCGGCGTCCTCGCAGGTGCGATGGTGCTGCCCGCGGTCGCGGTGGTGAACGGCACCACGAACGTCGCGGTCACGGCGTTCGACAACCTGCCGAGCGAGCTCGCGGTGAAGCCGCTCTCGGAGAAGTCGATGATGCTCGCAGCGGACGGCAGCGTGCTCGCGACCTTCTACGCCGAGAATCGCGTGGTCGTGCCCCTCACCGCGGTCGCGCCGATCATGCAGAACGCGGTGATCGCGACGGAGGACAAGCGGTTCTACGCGCACGGTGGCATCGACCCCGCCGGCATGCTGCGCGCGGGTGTCCGCAACATCCTGAGCCCCAACGGGCAGCAGGGCGCCTCGACCCTCACCCAGCAGTACGTCAAGAACACGCTCATCGAGTCCGCACTACGGTCCGGCGACTACGCCGCGGCAGCTGCTGCCAAGGAAGCCGCGGGCGCCGAGGGGTACAGCCGTAAGCTGCGCGAGGCGAAGCTCGCGATCGCGCTCGAGAAGACCACGCCGAAGCAGACCATCCTCGAGGGCTACCTCAACATCGCGCAGTTCGGCATCAACATCTACGGCATCGAGTCGTCCTCGAACCACTACTTCAGCAAGCACGCCTCGGAGCTCAACTACATCGAGGCAGCGACACTCGCCGGCGTCACGAACAGCCCCACCAAGTTCGATCCGGTCAAGAACCCTGACGACTCCCAGGGACGCCGCGACATCGTGCTGCGCCTGATGAAGGAGCAGGGGTACATCACCGACGCGGAGTACACCGCCGGCGTCGCGACCCCCATCGCCGGCACCCTCAAGGTCCAGGCATCGAAGGTCGGGTGCATGGCCGCGAGCGCGGTCGTCGCCGGCTCCGGGTATTTCTGCGACTTCGTCACGAAGATCATCGCCGACGACCCGGCGTTCGGTGCCACGCGGCAGGAGCGCGTCGACCTGCTCAACCGCGGCGGTCTGACGATCACGACGACGCTCGACCCGCACCAGCAGGCGATCGCGGACGCCGAGGTGAAGAACGGCGTCCCGGTGACCGACCCCTCGGGCGTCAAGTCGGCGATGTCGGTCGTCGAGCCCGGGAGCGGGAAGGTCACCGCCATGGCGCAGACGACCAACTACAACGCCACGCAGAACCAGGCGGCAGGCGAGTCCGCTGTCAACTACAACACGGACTTCAAGTACGGCGGGGGGAGCGGGTTCGCGCCAGGCTCGACGTTCAAGCCGTTCACACTCGCCCAGTGGCTCAAGGACGGGCATTCGCTCTCCGAGACCATCGACGCCACGCGGCTGAAGTACGACATGACGGAGTTCAAAGCACCCTGTACCAAATTCTCGCCCGGGCCCTACGCGTTCACCAACGCCGAGGGCAAGGGCGGCGCCATGACGGTGCTCCAGGCCACGATGAACTCCGTGAACTCGGGCTACATCAAGATGGCCAGCGAGCTCGACCTGTGCGACATCATCAACACCGCGTCGTCGCTGGGCGTCCACAGGGGGGGCGGCAAGTCGGGCGACGGACCATTCAAAGTGCTGCCTTCCAACGTCATCGGGTCCGACTCGGTCGCCCCGTTGACCATGGCTGCGGCGTTCGCCGGGTTCGCCTCGGGCGGCACGTTCTGCGAGCCGATCGCCATCACGAGCGTGCGCGACTCCAACGGCAAGGAGCTCGCGGTCCCGCAGGCGAACTGCCGTCAGGCGCTCGAGCCCCGGATCGCGAACGCGGTCAGCTACGCGCTGAGCAACGTCTGGAAGGGCACCGCCAAGGGCGTCCAGCCGCCACCGTTCCCGTCCGCCGGAAAGACAGGGACGACCAGCGCCAACGAGGACACCTGGTTCGTCGGGTACACGCCGGTCCTCGCGACTGCCGTCTGGGTCGGCTTCCCGGACCATTTCATCCCGATGCAGAACATGACGATCGCCGGCCAGCGCTACTACTCGCCGGGTCACAACGTCTTCGGGTCGAGCATCGCGGCGCCGACGTGGAGCCGGTTCATGACTCAGGCACTCGCCGGCGTCTCGGTCCCGGACTTCCCTGCGGTGGGGAGCCTCGAGCTCAACGGCGCCCCCGTCTCGGTGCCCAACGTCGTCGGGCAGGCCGTCGACGCCGCGACCGCGACGCTCAAGGGTGCCGGGTTCAATGTGACTGTCGCGCCGGACCAGGTTGCGTCGACCGCGCCGGCGGGGTCGGTCGGTGCGCAGTCGCCCGGGCCCTACAGCAAGGTCACGAAGGGCTCGACCATCACGCTGCAGCTGTCGAACGGGCAGCCCCCGGCGGTCGACCCGAACCAGCCGGGACAGCCGAACCAGGGCGGCGGCGGCAAACCCAACGGCGGCGGCGATAGCAAGAAGCCGTGACGCCGCCCACCCCCGCCAGGACCCTCGGCGCCCTGGCCCTCGCGGGCGCGTCCGCGGTCGCGTGGGCCACGCTCGTCGAGGTCCGCTGGTACGCCCTGCGTGAGGTCACCGTGCCGGTGCTGCCCGTCGGTCAGGAGCCGCTGCGGATCCTGCACCTCGCGGACCTGCACCTCACGCCCGGCCAGCGGCGCAAGATCGACTGGGTGCGCGACCTCGCGTCGCTCGATGCCGACCTCGTCGTGGACACCGGTGACAACTGGGCGCACCTCGACGCCATGCCCGCACTGCTCGAAGCCCTCGAACCGCACCTCGCCAAACCCGGCGCGTTCGTCATGGGCTCCAACGACTACGTCGCGCCGATGTTCAGGAACCCCGCCCGCTACCTCCTGCGCGACGCGCGCGACCGGCGCCCCGTCGAGTCCACCCACATGCCGTGGCGTGAGCTCGCCGCGCGGTTCACCGGGGCGGGTTGGACAGACCTCACGAACCGACGGTCCGCGATCGACGTCGCCGGCCGCCGGATCTCCCTGGTCGGCGTCGACGACGCCCACCTGGACCTCGACCGCTTCCCCGCCGCCGGCGGGTCTGACGACGCGCGCACGGACCACGGCACGGTCGACCTGCACGTCGGTGTCACGCACGCGCCCTACCGCCGCATCCTCGACGCGATGCACGACGACGGCACGGACCTGATCCTCGCCGGGCACACGCACGGCGGCCAGCTCGCGCTGCCGTTCTACGGTGCCCTCGTCACGAACTGCGACCTCGACACCCAGCGCGCCAAGGGTCTGCACGGCTGGCCCGGCCCCCGACCGGACGACCCGGGCGGCGCGGACTCGACCTGGCTCAACGTCTCCGCGGGCCTCGGCACGTCGCCGTACGCGCCGGTCCGTTTCGCGTGCCGCCCCGAGGCCACGCTGCTCACCCTCATCGCCCGTCCGTCGGAGACCTGATCCGCCGACGGTCTGAGCGGGAGCAGGGCAGTCGGTGAACCCGGTTTCGTCGCAGGGGGTGACCTCGGCTATCCTGGGCACGCTCAACCGGGGTGTGGCGCAGCTTGGTAGCGCGCTTCGTTCGGGACGAAGAGGTCGTGGGTTCGAATCCCGCCACCCCGACCGGTGAGTGGGGCCCCCGACCAGCGGAGACGATGGTCGGGGGCCTTTGTCGTCTCGGGCGGGGCATCCGCTCGACACACAGCGCGCGGACTCCATGGGAGCGTCCATCGCGCGCCCCGATCGCGGGCCAGAACGAGACGACCAGCGTTCGGTTCTGGTATACCATCGAGGGATCTTCGATGGAGGACCGATGCTGACGACAGCGATCAAGCCCAACACCTATCAGGACTCCGTGAGCCTGATGCTTCTCAGCCAGCAGCTCTCAGCCCTTCCCGGCGTGAACAAGGTGTCCGTCATGATGGGCACACCCGCGAACAAGGACATCCTGCGCGCGACCGGTTTCGACTCCCCCGAGCTGGCCTCCGCGCAGCCCGGCGACCTCGTGCTCGGGGTGGACGTCGAGGACGGCACCGACGTCGCCTACGTCGTCACACAGGCCGAAGAAGCACTCAAGAACCAGGCGAGTCGAAGCGCCTCCTCCGGCCTGCGGACCGCACGATCGCTCGCACGGGCTCTGAAGATCGCCCCGTCGGCCAACCTCGCCCTCGTGTCGATCCCGGGGCAGTACGTCGCAGACGAGGTCGCAGGCCTGCTCGACCGCGACCTGAACGTGATGATCTTCTCCGACAACGTGAGCATCGAGGACGAGCTTCAACTCAAGCGCACGGCCCACGAGCGTGGTCTGCTCCTCATGGGGCCCGACTGCGGCACCGCCTCCATCCACGGCGTCCCGCTGGCATTCGCCAACGCCGTCTCGGGCGGAAACATCGGCATCGTCGGGGCCTCGGGCACCGGCGTCCAGGAGGTCATGGCCCAGATCGACCAGCTCGGCGGCGGGGTGAGCAATGCGATCGGCCTCGGCGGACGCGACCTCGGGGCCGACATCGGCGGGATCATGTGCCTGCAGGCGCTCGCGACCCTCGAGAACGACCCGACGACGTCGACCATCGTCATCATCTCGAAGCCACCGGCCCCCGCAGTCCGCAAGCGCGTCGAGAGCTACGCGCAGCGCCTGACCAAGCCGGTCGTCGCCGTGTTCCTCGGCGAGAAGCCCGATGTCGCGACGAACGGCAACCTCGTCTACGCCTACACGCTCGCGGACGCCGCAGCCCGCGCGGTCGAGCTTGCCGGGCGGGGCCGCCCGGCCTTCGGCCCCACGCAGCGGTGGATCAAGGCGCTGTACACAGGTGGGACCCTCGCCAACGAGGCTGCGATGCTCATCCGCGACCAGCTGGGTGTGATCGACAGCGACCCGGCGCACGCCCAGGGTTATGTCCTGCGCTCCGGTGGCCACGAGATCATCGACCTCGGCGACGATGCCTACACGCAGGGTCGGCCCCACCCGATGATCGATCCCACCGCGCGCGCCGAGCGACTCCCCGCCGTCTTCGACGACGAGGGAACGGCGGTCGTGCTGCTCGACATCGTCATCGGGTTCGGCGCGGCCGACGATCCGGCCGGGGCGCTCGTCCCTGCCATCGAGGAGGGCCTCGAGCGTGCTGCGCAAGCCGGTCGGCAGGTCGTCGTCGTCGCCTCGGTGTGCGGCACGAGCCGGGACTTCCAGGGGTACGCCGACCAGGTCGCCAAGCTCCGGGACGCCCACGTGACAGTCCTGCCGAACAACGCCGCCGCCGTCAGGCACGCGCTCGCGCTCCTTGCGACGTCATCCCGGCCGTCTACCGCCGGGGAGACCGAGCCCACCCCCCCACGGATCGCACAGCTCCTCGAGGACGGCCCCACAGTCCTCAACATCGGGCTGCGCTCCTTCGCGGAGACGCTCGCCACCGCCGGGGTCGCCACCGTCCAGTACGACTGGGCCCCCGTGGCCGGTGGCGACTCCCGACTCGCCGGCCTGCTCCGAGCTCTCGACAACGCCTAAGGAAGAGCGAGATACCCATGGACGACTCCATCAACGCGGCCAACGAGGCCATCACCGAGCTCATGTCGTCGGGTCAGCCGGTGCTCGTGGACGTGGTCCGCGCGCGCGACGTCATCGACGTGCTCGCGGGCGACAGCAAGGTCCTGCTGCACGCCGGACCGCCGATCACGTTCGACGAGATGACGCCGCCCATGCAGGGCTCGTGCATCGGCGCCGTCCTGTTCGAGGGCTGGGCGCAGAACGAGCAGGAGGCACGACAGCTCCTCGCGCACGACGTGACCTTCACGCCGTGCCACCACCACGGCGCCGTCGGCCCGATGGGTGGCATCACGAGCCCGAACATGGCCGTGATCGTCGTCGAGAACAGGCTGCGTGGCAATCGCGCCTACTGCACGATGAACGAGGGCATCGGCAAGGTCCTGCGCTTCGGCGCCTACGACGCCAGCGTCATCGCCCGACTCGAGTGGATGCGGGACATCCTCGGCCCGTCGCTCGCCCAGGCGGTACGGCTCACGCCCGACGGGTACGCGCTCACCCCGCTGATCGCGCGTGCCATCACGATGGGCGACGAGTTCCACCAGCGCAACATCGCGGCGTCCGCACTCTTCGCCAAGGACATGGGCCCGCTGCTGGCTCGTACCGACATCGACAGGTCCGTGGTCGCGGACGTCCTGCAGTTCCTCGCCGACACCGACCAGTTCTTCCTCAACCTCGCCATGGCGGCCTGCAAGTCGATCATGGACGCAGCGCGCACGATCGAGGAAGGCTCGATCGTCACCGCGATGACCAGGAACGGCAAGGACTTCGCCATCCGCGTCTCGGGTCTCGGCGACGAGTGGTTCACCGCACCGGTCAACACCCCGAAGGGCCTGTACTTCACCGGGTACAGCCAGGACGAGGCCTGCCCCGACATGGGTGACAGCTCGATCACCGAGACGTTCGGGCTCGGGGGCATGAGCATGATCGCCGCCCCGGGAGTCACACGCTTCGTCGGGGCCGGTGGGTTCTCCGACGCCCTCGCGACCAGCGACGAGATGGACGAGATCGTCGTCGGGCACAACGCGAACCTGTCGATCCCCACGTGGGACTTCCAGGGCGCGCCGCTAGGCATCGACATCCGCAAGGTCGTTGCGACGTCCATCACGCCGATCATCAACACCGGCATCGCGTCGCTCGAACCGGGCGTCGGTCAGATCGGCGCCGGCACCGTGCGCGCGCCGCTTGCCTGCTTCGTCAAGGCCCTCGAGGCGCTCGCCGTGAAGTACGGCGTCACCTCCACCGACGACTGAGCGATGGCTATCACCACCGCGAGCACCGCGGCCCTCACGCTGCTCGCCGGCGGCCGCCGTCCGCTGCGCGTCCACTCGGTCTTCCCGTCGGGGGTCAACCTGCGATGCGGGGACTACCTGGTGCACGCCGGCAGCCGCAGGGACGGCGGTGCCGCATCGCTCGGAGTCACGGCGCAGGACGTGAAGCTCCTCGGCCGGCACCCGGCATGGGAGTGGACGGGCGAGGCCCTCGTGGCGGACGACGGGTCGGCCACCGTCGGTCTGGCCGCGACGGTGGACAGGTACCCCACGTCGCCACCAACCGCGCCCGTGCTGTCCGCGGCCACGCCCGGTCGCCTCGAACGCGCACGAGCCGCCGCTGACGGCGTCAGCTGGTTCGACACCGAGCCCGGCCTCGGCCTCGGCCTGCCGCAGCTGCGCGCCGCCCTGAGTGCGCTCGTGCAGCAGGCACCGGAGGCGGCGGTGCTGGTCTACGGCATCATCGGCCTCGGTGCGGGCCTCACCCCGTCCGCCGACGACGCCGTCGTCGGGGCGTTGTGCCTGCTCAGCTCGCTAGGCCGAGTGCCTCCGGGGTTCCTCGACGACCTCAGGGTCTGGCTGCGGGGCGCGGGCGTCGCCTCGACGACCGACGTGTCGATGTCCTACCTGCGCCTGGCCGTCGAAGGGGCGTTCTCGGCGCCCCTGAACCGCGCTGTTGCGGCTCTGACAGCGAGCTCGACCCAGGCGGATCTCGAGGAGTCGGTGCTCGCACTGTGCGACATGGGCGCGACGTCCGGCCTCGACACCACCCGCGGGCTCCAGATCGTCTGCGAGCTCCTGACCCGGCCGCTGCGCGGCCCCGAAGCCTCCTAGGAGACACCCCGTGCGCATCATCGTCGCTCTTGGCGGCAACGCCATCGCCCGCCGCGGCGAGGCCATGACCGTCGAGCACCAGCTGGAGAACCTGCGGCTCGTGTCCAGCCGGCTGAAGTCTGTCGCGGACGAGCACGAACTGGTGCTGACCCACGGCAACGGACCGCAGGTGGGTCTGCTCGCCCTGCAGAACGCCGCCTACTCGGAGCTGGCGGGCTACCCGCTCGACGTCCTCGGCGCCGAGACCCAGGGCATGATCGGCTACTTCATCGAGATCGAGATGCGGCATGTCCTGCCGCCCGAGCAGAAGCTCACCACGGTCCTCACGCTCGTCGAGGTAAGCGCCGAGGACCCGGCGTTCCAGGACCCCACCAAGTTCATCGGCCCGGTCTACACCGAGGCCCAGGCACACGCGCTGGCCGTTGAGCGCGGCTGGGTCTTCCGGCTCGACGGGTCTGCCCACCGGCGGGTCGTCCCGTCGCCGGTTCCGCAGCGGATCGTGCAGATCGACTCCGTGGTCCAGCTGCTCAAGGCGCACCACATCGTCATCTGCGCCGGCGGTGGCGGCATCCCGGTGGCGCGGGACGCAGCCGGTCACTTCGTCGGCGTCGAGGCCGTCGTCGACAAGGACGCGAGCTCGGCCGTCCTCGCGTCGGCGATCGACGGCGAGCTGTTCGTCATGGCGACCGACGCCGACGCCGTCTACCTCGACTGGGGGACCCCCGCGCAGCGTGCCATCAAGCGGATCAGCACGGCGGCGCTGCGGCAGTTCGACTTCGCGGCCGGTTCCATGGGACCGAAGGTCGCGGCGGCGATCGCGTTCGCGGATCGCTCGGGATGCCGCGCGGTCATCGGCAAGCTCGACGACATCGACGACATCTTGGCCGGTCGCGCCGGTACCGTCATCGAGGCCGCGGCCGGCCCCACCGAGTTCTACGAGCCGCAGCCGTGAGCACCCCGATCGTGCCCAGATCTTCTCCCCCGACCCCGAGGTGACCCTGTGTCGATGATCGCGTCGCTGGCGGTGATCGGCGCGGGCTTCGCCGCCGGCGCCGTCAACACCATGGTGGGATCCGGATCGCTCATCACCTATCCCGTCATGGTCCTGCTGGGCGTCCCGCCGGTGACGGCGAACATCGCCAACACCGTCGGGCTGGTGCCCGGATCGATCGCTGGGGCGTGGGGCTACCGCGACAAGCTCGCAGGCACGAAAAAGCTTCTGCTCCGGCTGGGCGCGGCGTCGCTGAGCGGCGCGGTCGTCGGCGCGGCTCTCCTCACCCAGCTGCCCAAGGGTGCCTTCGCGCTGGTCGTGCCCGTGCTGATCCTCGGGGCTGCGGTGCTCGTCGGGCTCCAGCCGGTCATCATCAAGCGGACCCGGCCGGCCGCGGGAACGCGGTGGGGCCAGCTCACCGCGTGGGTGTTCCTCTCGGGCGTCTACGGCGGCTACTTCTCCGCCGCGCAGGGAGTGATCCTGCTCGGCCTCCTCGGGGTGTTCCTCGCCTCCGGTCTCCAGGAGCAGAACGCGGTCAAGAACGTCCTGCAAGCGCTGGTCAACATCGTCGCGGCGATCTTCTTCATCATCGTCGGCACTGTGGCCTGGCAGTACGCCGGGCTCGTCGCGATCGGCTCCCTCGTCGGCGCGCCCGTGGGCGCAGCGCTGGCCAAGCGCATCCCGACAGCCGGCTTCCGGATCGGGATCGTCATCTTCGGCGTCCTGATGGCAGTCGTCATGGCCTTCATGGCCCGGTCCTGACGCCCTCGGCTCTCCCCTAAGGTGAGTGGGCCGGCCGCGACGGGGCATCCCGCCACCGGAGGCCCACGATCTCAGGAGACGACAATGGCGGGAGACCAGCCGGCGCGTACGGACCAGTCCCTGCGCGACCGCGTGTTCGAGGAGGTCAAGGAGCGGATCATCTCGGGTCAGCTCCCCGTCGGCGCACGGTTGCACGAGCGGAACCTCTCCGAGGAGCTCGGGGTCTCGCGCGTCCCGCTCCGCGAGGCCATCCTCACGCTCAGGGCACAGGGGCTCGTCGATGTCCAGCCGCGGATCGGCGCCTTCGTCAAGCCGCTGACGGCGCGGTACGTCGCCGAGCTCTTCGACGTCCGCGAGGTTCTCGAGCCGCTCGCCGCGTGCCTCGCCGCGACCCGCCGCACCGAGGAACAGGTCACCGACCTTGAGCGCTACTTCCTCGAGGAGCAGCGCGCGCTCGAGCTCGACGACAACAAGGCCGGGTCCCTCGCCAACGCGGAGTTCCATCTGCTGATCCTGCGCGCGAGCGACAACGAGCTCCTCTACTCGATCGTCGCACCGCTGCAGACCCAGATCCAGCGGCTGTTCCGGCGCACGATCGTGAGCATCGGCGAGTCGCTCTTCCACGACCACGGCGCGATGCTCGATGCGATCCGGCGTCAGGACTCGGCCCGCGCCGCACAGCTCGCGCTCGAGCACGTCGCGGGAACCCGCGCGCACAGCCTCTCGCTGTTCGACTGACCTGGTGCCGCCCGCCGGCGCCTGGCCCGGACGACAGCGTTGCCCCGGCCTCCGGAGAGGTCGGGGCGACGCCGTGCAGTGCCGTACGTCGGAGCGTCAGTCGACGCTCGAACGCTCCTGCGCAGGGGTCACGACGGCGCCGCGCGGTTTGACGAGCCACTCGGCGAGCCAGGCGTAGACCGGGCCGAGCGCGTTCATCGCGATGACTGCGATCCACGCGACCCATGGGTTCGTCGTGTCCCAGCCGAACCCGCCGAAGTACGTGGCGAAGAACGACGCGAACCCGAAGAACATCCCGGGGATCAAGGAGAACATCTTGATCCGGCCGGTGTACATGAGCGCGGAGTTGACGACCAGGATGATGATCGCCAGGACCGCGTCCTTCGCCAGGGTGGACGTGCCGAGGGCCGTGCCCCAGTGCGTGTCGAGGAGGACGATGATCAGCGCGTAGGTGGACCCGACCGGCATCGCCGCCCACAGCCGCTTCATCACGGCGAGGTGGGGTCCGCCGGCCAGGTACGTCCCGGCCCAGGCGATGAAGATGGCCCAGGGCGGCAGGTGCAGGGCGTTCCCTCCGACGAACGCCGTGGTCGCGGCGAGGATCGACGCCACGATCTCGTGCGGGATCTTCCTCAACATTGTGCTGTTCTCCCTGTGTGGTTGGTGCCGTACGGTCCGGGCGGTCAGCGCCGGAACAGCTGGGTGGTCTTCTCCGTGCGGGCGACGACCTGCCCACCCTTGATCACGGCTGTGCGGACCGCGCGGTCCAGCAGGCCCGTGGGGCTGTCGGGGGCGTCCAGGACGACGAGATCGGCGCGGTCTCCGACCTTGGTGCCGTAGCCGGTGCCGACGCCGACGATCTTGGCGTTGGCGTACGTGATGGTCCGCATCAGACGCCGGAAGTCGTCGGGCGAGCCCATGTGGCCGACCTGCGCGAGGAACAGCGCGACGTCCATGAGGTCGGCGTTGCCGAACGGCGTGAACGCGTTGCGCACGTTGTTGCTGGAGATGCCGACGCTGATGTCCACGTCCCACATCAACTTGACGGGTGCAAGACCCCGGCGGACGTTGTGGTCGTCGTTGCGCCCGTTGAGGTGCATGTCCGTGAAGGGCAGCACGACGATGTTGATCTCGGCCTGCTTGATCCGGTCCCAGACCTCGACCCTGTGCTGGCCAGCGAGGGCGCCGAGCGACGTCATGTGGCCGAGCGTGACGCGGCCCTGCATGCCTCGCTCGATGGTGACGCCCGCGATGTACTCGACGAGGGCGTAGCGCGGGTCCGAGTCGTCGACCTGGAAGTCGCAGTGCATGTCGACCGGCACGGAGTACTTCTCGGCGAGGTCGAACACCTGCTGGATGTGCTCCTTGCACGTGTCGACGTCGACCTCGTTGTAGGTGCAGCCGCCGACGACGTCCGCGCCGTTGCGGAGGCACTCCTCCAGCAGCTCGACCTCGCCGGGAGCCTTGATGATTCCTTCCTGGGGGAACGCCACGACCTGCAGGTCGACGCGACCGCGGTACTCGTCGCGCAGCGCGAGCATGGCGTCGGCGCCAAGGGTGTGGACGATCGGGTCCACGTCCGGCTGCGTGCGGATGACGGTGGTCCCCTGCGCGATCGCCATGTCCAACACCTTGCGCGAGCGCGTCAGCACGTCGTCCATCTCGAACTTGG
Source organism: Cellulomonas sp. (assembly GCA_012927595.1). Taxonomy (GTDB): domain Bacteria; phylum Actinomycetota; class Actinomycetes; order Actinomycetales; family Cellulomonadaceae; genus Cellulomonas_A. The sequence goes on along the minus strand of JABBOW010000157.1, from coordinate 6,997 downwards.
ACTTGAGTGCGCCCGTGACCTTGATGGCGCCCTCCAGTGTGCCCGCGAGGTTGGGCATCCGCTCGTCGAGCAGGGCCTTGTCGAGGTGGAGGTGGGTCTCGACGAACCCGGGGAGGACTGCGCGGTTCTCGCAGTCCAGCGACTCGCTCGCCCGATCGGCCGGCAGCGTGCCCGCGGGTGCCACCACCGCGATCTTGCCGTCCTCGAGCAGGAGGTCCTGCAGCTCGGCGTAGTCGTCGATGCGGGCGTTCTTCAGCAACAGTGCTGACATGGTGTCTCCAGTTGATCCCGGTACGCGTAGCGAAGGCGATGACCTACGGCGTTGTCCACTGGCCGCGTGGGTGAGTATACCCCTTGGTATACCACGAAGAAAGTCTCCTCCGGGCCGATCTCCCGCCGCGCGAATGGGAGCGATCCTGCGTGGCGGCGGTCGGGCACCCCGCCTTGTTGCGGGCACACAGCAGACACCCTGCAGAATCGAGAGACGAACTACCAGCGACCTCATCGCTGAGGCGCGGAACGGACCCCGGACGGCTACACGCGCGACGCGAGCTCCGCTGCGACAAGCTCGGCGACCTGGACCGCGTTCAGCGCAGCACCCTTACGCAGGTTGTCGTTGCAGATGAACAGCGCGAGACCGCGACCGCCCGGGACGCCCGGGTCCTGACGCAACCGACCGACGAGCGACGGGTCGATGCCGGCAGCCTGCAGCGGCGTCGGGACGTCAACGAGCCGGACCCCGGGCGCGTCCGCGAGCAGCTCGGCCGCGCGCTCAGGCGACAGCGGCCGCGCGAACTCGGCGTTGACCGACAGCGAGTGGCCGGTGAACACCGGCACGCGCACGCACGTGCCCGAGACGAGCAGCTCAGGGATGCCGAGGATCTTGCGCGACTCGTTGCGGAGCTTCTGCTCCTCGTCGGTCTCGTTCGAGCCGTCGTCGACCAGGTTGCCCGCGAGGGCGATGACGTTGAACGCGATCGGGGCGACGTACTTGATCGGTGCCGGGAAGTCCACAGCTCCGCCGTCGTGCACGAGGCCGAGCGTGTTGCCGCCGACGACCGCACGGACCTGCGAGTCGAGCTCGGTCGCCCCCGCGAGGCCGCTGCCCGAGACCGCCTGGTACGTCGAGATGATGAGCCGTTCGAGACCTGCCTCCGCGTCCAGGACCTTCAAGACGGGCATCGCGGCCATCGTCGTGCAGTTCGGGTTAGCGATGATCCCCTTGCGTGCATCGCGGATCGCCTCGGGGTTGACCTCGGAGACGACGAGCGGCACGTCGGGGTCCATGCGCCACGCCGAGGAGTTGTCGATGACGATCGCGCCCGCCGCGGCGAACCGTGGGGCCTGGATCTTCGAGGTCGAGCCGCCTGCGGAGAACAGCGCGATGTCGAGGCCGGACGGGTCCGCCGCCTCGGCGTCCTCCACGAGGATCTCGGTGCCCTTCCACGGGAGCGTGCGGCCCGCAGAGCGCGCGGAGGCGAAGTAGCGGATCTCCGCGACGGGGAAGTCGCGCTCGTCGAGCAGCCGGCGCATGACCGCCCCGACCTGTCCCGTCGCCCCGACGACCCCGACCCGCAGGCCCCTGACCTCTGCCATGACTACCGTCCCGTCCCGCCGTAGACCACGGCCTGGTCCTCAGAGCTGTCGAGACTGAACGCGGTGTGGACCGCGCGGACCGCGTCGTCCAGGTTCTCGGCACGGGTCACGACGGAGATCCGGATGTCCGACGTCGTGATCATCTCGATGTTGATGCCGGCCCCGGCGAGCGCCTTGAACAGCTGCGCCGAGACGCCCGGGTGCGACTTCATGCCGGCGCCGATGAGCGAGAGCTTGCCGATCGCGTCGTCGTACTGCAGGGACGCGAAGCCGATCTCCGTCTGACGCTCGGTGAGAGCCGTCAGGGCACCGGCTCCGTCGTCCTGGGGCAGGGTGAACGAGATGTCGGTCAGCCCGGTCTTGGCGACCGACACGTTCTGCACGATCATGTCGATGCTCACGCCGGACCCGGCCACGACCTCGAAGATCCGCGCCGCCTTGCCGGGCACGTCGGGCACGCCGACGACCGTGATCTTGGCCTCGCTGCGGTCGTGGGCGACACCCGCGATGATCGCTTCCTCCATGTGACCTTCCCCTTCCGGTCCCGGCGCAGGGACGTTCGTGACCAGTGTCCCCGTGTGCCCTGAGAATGACGACCTCACGTGCACCGGCACGTTGTAGCGGCGCGCGTACTCGACGCAACGCAGGACGAGCACCTTCGCGCCGCAGGCGGCCATCTCGAGCATCTCGTCGTAGCTGATGCGGTCGATCTTGCGCGCCGACGGCACGATGCGCGGGTCCGCGGTGAACACGCCGTCGACGTCGGTGTAGATCTCGCAGACGTCGGCACCCAGTGCGGCCGCGAGCGCGACGGCTGTCGTGTCGGAGCCGCCGCGACCGAGCGTCGTCACGTCGTTGGTGTGCTGCGTGACGCCCTGGAAGCCCGCGACGATCGCCACAGCGCCTGAGTCGATCGCGGCGCGGATGCGGCTCGGAGTCACGTCGATGATGCGGGCCTTGCCGTGCACCTCGTCCGTGATCACACCGGCCTGCTGGCCCGTGAACGACTGCGCGTCGACGCCGAGGTTCGCGATCGCCATCGCGAGCAGCGACATCGAGATGCGCTCGCCGGCCGTCAGGAGGATGTCCAGCTCGCGCGACGGTGGGAGCGGGGTGATCTGGTGCGCGAGGTCGATCAGCTCGTCGGTCGTGTCACCCATCGCGGAGACGACCACGACCACGTCGTTGCCCGCGCGCTTCGTCTCGGCGATCCGCTTCGCGACGCGCTTGACGCTGGTCGCGTCCGCGACGGAGGAACCGCCGTACTTCTGCACGATGAGGGCCACGAGGGTGCGCTCCGGGGGAAGAGAACTCGGGTGAAGAGATGTGCGGGACGTGCACAGGCGCGACACGCGGAGGATGCCCGCAGTCGCCCGCGATTCTAGAACCGCCCACGGTGCGGACGGCGGGCGTTCCGCATCCCGGACCATCGTGGTCGGCCCGCCCACGCGGCCACGCCCAGGACACACACAGTCTCTGCACAGCGTTCCGGCCCGCGCGAGACGCGCCCCGCCCTATGTTGTCGGCATGACAGACGGTGCAGGTCAGGACGTGCCCACCGACGCGCACGACGGGATCGCCGTCCGCGGGCTGCACCGGTCCTTCGGCGCGGTGCATGCCCTCGCGGGCGTGGACCTCGACGCCCGGCCGGGCCGCGTCACGGCGCTCATCGGGCCCAACGGCTCCGGGAAGACGACCCTGCTGCTCGTGCTCGCGGGGCTCCTCGTCCCGGACGCCGGGCACGTGCGGGTCGGCGGGTTCGACCCCGGCACGGACGGCGCCCGGGCCCGGGCCCGCACCGGCTGGATGCCCGACGCGTTCGGCACCTGGGACTCGCTGACCGCGCGCGAGGTCCTCCTGACGTTCGCCGCGGCCTACCGGCTGCCGCGCGCCGGCGCCGAGGCCCGGGTCGCCGAGCTGCTCAAGACCGTGCACCTCAGCGAGCTCGCCGACCGCCCCGCGAGCGTCCTGTCGCGCGGGCAGAAGCAGCGGCTCGGGCTCGCGCGGGCGCTCGTGCACTCCCCCGACGTCCTGCTGCTCGACGAGCCTGCGAGCGGGCTGGACCCCCGCAGCCGCGTCGACCTTCGGGTGCTGCTGCGATCCCTTGCCGCGCGCGGAACGACAGTGCTCGTCTCGAGCCACGTGCTCTCCGAGCTCGACGAGCTCGTGGACGACGCCGTGTTCCTCTCGGGCGGGCGGACCGTCACGGCCGGCACGCTCGTCGCCGCCGAGTCGGCACGCCGGTCCTGGCGGGTCCGAGCACTGTCGCTCGCGACGCTCACCGGCTGGCTCACGTCGGTCGGCGCTGTCTGGCACCCGGACGCGGACGACATCCCGGCCCCGACCGGGTTCGGGCCACCCCGACCGGTGCCCGACAGACCGGGCGGTGTCCTGGTGGACATCGCCGACGAGGAGGGTGCCGCGCGGCTCGTGCGGGATGCGGTGACCGCAGGCGTCGCTCTCACGTCGATCGCCCCCGCGGGCGGCGCGCTGGAGCAGGCCTACCTGGCCCTGGACGAGGAGCGACGATGAGCACGGTGATCGACGAGGGCGCAGTCCCGACCGGCGCCTCCGGGGCGCCGACGCCCACCACGCTGCCCCGGACCTGGACCCTGACCTGGCACGGGGTCCGGACGGTCGCCGAGCTCGAGCTGCGTCAGCGGGTCCGGTCCACGCGGTGGATCGTGGCGCTCGTCGTGTGGTTCGTCGTCGTCGGCGCGATCACCGGGCTCGTGTGGCTCAGCACCCGGAGCCTCCTCACAGGCGCCGCAGGCGACACGGCGAACCGCCTGCTGCGGGGGCCGATGGTGTTCGGCCTCGTCGTGTTCTTCGTCCTCTTCCTCGGTCTGCTCGTCGCGCCGACCCTGAGCGCGACCTCCATCAACGGCGACCGCGCCGCCGGCACCCTGGCGATCCTGCAGGTCACCCTGCTCTCACCCTTCGAGATCGTCCTCGGCAAGCTCCTCGCGTCATGGGCCGCCGCGCTCGCCTTCCTCGTGGTGAGCGTGCCGTTCATCGCGATCGCGCTGGGCGCGGGCGGCACCCCGGTCCTCGCGATGTTCGTGTGCCTCGGCGTCCTCGCGCTGCTGCTCGCGGCCGTCTGCGCGATCGGCCTGGGGTTCTCGGCTCTCGTCGCGCGCACGTCGGGCTCGGCCGTGCTCACCTACATCGTGGTCGCCTCGCTGTCGGCGCTCAGCCCCATCGTCTTCGGTCTCACGTACCTCACGACGACGCACAACGAGACCGTGCGGGTCTGGACGATTCCGGGGGGTGCGTGGAACGGGGACACCGCGCCTGACTGCGTGTGGGAGAACGCAGTCGGGCCGGTGACCCACACCGAGCGCACCTGGTGGCTGCTCGGGATCAACCCGTTCGTCATCGTCGCCGACGCAGCACCTCAGCCCGATGCGCGCAACCCTCGCATCACCGGCGATCCGCTCGGCTCGATCCGTACCGGCGTCCGCACGCTCCGGGCCGGCCCGGCGACCACGGTCGACGAGTGCTGGTCGGGGCAGTCGATCCAGGGGAGCCACTATGTCTCGCCCGTGGCCGAGCGGAACGTCGACACGAGCGCCGTGTGGCCATGGGGGCTCGCGGCAAACCTCCTGCTGGGCGCAGCGGGTGTGTGGGTCGCGGTGCGACGGCTACGGATACCGCAGCGCACGCTCGCGCGAGGCACTCGCGTCGCCTGAGAGGTCGGGCGGATCGCGAAGCGCCGCGACGGAGCACGCCGGGTACGCCTCAGTTCCCGAGCGTGCAGGTCAGAGCTGGAGCGCGTCGTACTCCGCCTCGGCGGCGACGTCGTCGTCCACGTCGAGGCGCAGGTGGGCGAGCATCGTCTGCAGGACGCGCAGTGCGCTCGACGCCCGTTCGCCCCAGTGGGACAGGTAGGAGAACTGCCACCACCACAACGCCTCGAGCTCATGGCCGGACTCGTAGTGGCGCAGCCCCTGGACGAGCGCGCCCGCGACCGTCACGAGGTCGCCCGACACGGTCGACGCGGTCACCTCGGAGTCCAGCAGCGGGTCCACGACCTCGGTGTAGTCATCGATGCCCTCGAGCGTGTTGGCGAGCGCCACGCGCAACGGGTCGACGTCGGCATCCGGGCCGATGTCGGGCTCGTAGCGCTCGGGCGGGACGACGTCGACGATCGCGCCGAGCCTCGAACCTGCCGCGAGCAGGTCGGATACCGCGAGCAGCAGCAACGGGATGGCGAACTCGGGATTGGTGCCCGAGCCGACCTCGGTGACCGTCGTGAGGAAGCTGCGGGCCTCGTCGGCAACCGCGTGCGCGACCCCGAGCATGTCCTCGGTCTCGGTGTCGGGCGCAGCGACGGACGGCTGCCCTGCGCTGCTCGTCGGTGTGAGATCTGCCATGGTCGGCGCTCCCCTACGCACTGATCCGTCGTCGGCCCTCGAGGGCCCGCCCGAGGGTGACCTCGTCGGCGTACTCCAGGTCGCCGCCCACCGGTAGGCCCGAGGCGAGCCGGCTGACGGTGAGCCCCAAGGGGACCAGCATGCGCGCCAGGTACGTGGCCGTCGCCTCGCCCTCGACATTCGGGTCCATCGCAAGGATGACCTCAGTGACCGATCCGTCCGCGAGACGCGTCAGCAGGTCACGGATGCGCAGGTCGTCGGGGCCGACGCCCGCGATCGGGTTGATCGCCCCGCCGAGCACGTGGTACCTGCCACGGAACTCCCGCGTGCGCTCGATCGCGACGACGTCCTTGGGCTCCTCGACGACGCAGATCGTCGCGAGCGACCGGCGCGGGTCGCGGCAGACGCGGCACAGCTCCTCTTGCGCGATGTTGCCGCACAGGGAACAGAACCGCACACGAGCCTTGACCTCGGTGAGTGCGTCGACGAGCCGACGAACTTCCGCCTGGTCGGCCGAGAGCACGTGGAAGGCGATGCGCTGGGCGCTCTTCGGACCGATCCCGGGCAGCCGCCCGAGCTCGTCGATCAGATCTTGGACCGCACCCTCGTACACGCGCTCACCCTACGTCCTCCACCTGACGGCGACCGGTACCGACCGGCCGCCGGGCTAGCGCGTGGGGTCGTCGAGCTGCTCGTCGATCACCGTGCCGCCGAGCAGCTGGGCGACCAGCGGGGCACCCGTCAGGGAGGTCGACATGAGGTCCGGGTCGTCGGGTGACGGGTCGTCCTCGACCCGGGCCCGGTGTGCGCTCTCGCGGCCCGCTTCGTACGCGCGTTCGGCCATCTCCCGGGCGCTGACGGCATGCTCGACCGGTGCGTGGTCGTGACCGTCCGGGGCTGCGTAGAGGGCCGGCTCGCCTGGGTCGTCGTCGTCAGGCTCGGGCGCGCCGGGGTCCTCGTCAGGAGCTACGCGCGCGTCGGTGGCAGGGACGGCGGAGATCCCGACGCGCGGGGCAGCGTCTGGG
>JABBOW010000203.1 GCA_012927595.1 Cellulomonas sp. | reverse complement strand
CGCGGCGGCGCTGGGTGCGCGGGTGATCACCACCGCGGGATCACCCGAGCGCGCACAGCGGTGCCTTCAGCTCGGCGCCGAGCTGGCGATCGACCACCGCGTGGACGACGTCGTGGGAGCCGTCCTGGCGGCGACCGACGGTCGCGGGGTCGACCTCGTCCTCGACGTGCTCGGGGCGGGGGGACTTGCCGACAACCTCGCGATGCTCGCGACCGGTGGCCGGCTCGTCGTGATCGGGCTGCAGCGTGGCGCACGCGCCGAGATCGACCTCGGGCTCCTGCTCGCCCGGCGCCTGACGCTGGCCGGCACGACCCTGCGGTCCCGGCCAGCGGCCGAGAAGGCTGCGATCGTCGCGGCCGTCCGGGCAAACGTGTGGCCGATGCTCGACGACGGCCGGGTGCGGCCGGTCGTGCACGCCCGCCTGCCCCTGGACCGAGCCGGGGACGCGCACAAGATGCTTGAGTCCGGCGCCGTGTTCGGCAAGGTCCTGCTCGTGCCCTGAGGCACGAGCCGCATCACCTGACGCTCAGTCGAGCGCGCCGGCCGCCAGCGCGGGTGCGATGACCGGCGTCAGCGGCAGCCGCGGGATCAGCGTGGCCTGAACCGCGTGGTAGAGGTCGGCCTTGCCGGCCCACACGGTCCGGGACACCTGGTTGTCCGTGCCGAGCTCGTGCCACCACGAGCCACCGACCGGGTCGATGAGGTAGCGGGCCGCGTAGTCCCACAAGGTCGCGTACCAGGTGTCGTATCGTTCGTCACCGGTCGCGGCGTGCAGCGCCGCCGCCGCCCCGATGCCCTCGGCCACCACCCAGTGCATGCGCTCGTGCACGACGGGCTTGCCTGCCCAGTCGACCGTGTAGACGAATCCGGGGGCGCCGTCGACGTCCCAACCCTGCGCGACTGCGGCGTCAAAGAGCGAGATGGCGTCCTCGAGCATCCACAGGGGTGCGACGTCGCCGCGCGCTGTGATCGCAGCGCGGGCGTGCAGCGTGAGGCGCGACCACTCGAGCCAGTGCCCGATCGTCGCGCCGTACGGCCGGAACGGGTCGGCCGGAGCGTCGATGTTGTACTCGAGGTCCGGGTGCCAGTCGGTCGTGAAGTGCTCGGGGATCCGCCACGAGTTCCCGCGGGCGTACCCGTGGACGACCCGTTCGATGATCCGCAGCGCACGGTCCAGCCAGATCCGGTGGCCCGTCACGTCGGCCGCCGCGAGGTAGGCCTCGACGGTGTGCATGTTGGCGTTGACCCCGCGGTACGGGTCGAGCGTGGTGAACGTACGGTCCCAGCTCTCGACAGCCATGCCGGCCTCGTCGTCCCAGAACCGCAGCTCTGAGACCGCGAGTGCCTCGTCGAACAGTCGGCGCGCACCGGGGCGGTCGGCGGCGGTCGCGCTCGCCGTCGCGAGCACCAAGAACGCGTGGGCGTAGGCGGCCTTCGTGTCGTCGGTCGCACCATCGGGCCCGACCTCGTTGTACCAGCCGCCGTTCTGCGCGTCACGGAAGACTGTGTCGAGCGCCGCCAGCCCGTGGTCGACGAGCGCCGCCGAGCCCGGCCGGCCGAGCAGGACACCGAGCGAGTAGACGTGGGTCATCCGGCACGTGATCCACAGCTCCGTCGGCCCGGCGAGGGGTGCCCCGTCGTCGTCGAGACGGGCGAACCCGCCAGCCTCACGCGCGGAGGCGGCGCCGAACGACAGCAGCCGGTCCGTCTCCTGCTCGAGCCAACGGGCGTGGGCGGGCATCGTCAACCAGGTCATGGCTCAACCCTAGCGGCGCGGTGCGGGGAGGCTGCGCAGCTCACGCCGACGCGTCCGGCGATCCCGGGCGGTCCGGGCGCGCCGGTCCTGTCGGTGCAGCAGGCGCCCGGCGGCGAGCGCGACGGGCCGGGCCAGTACCTCTGAGCGAGGTCAGCGCGATCGCGCACGACACCAGCGCCAGGCCCACGAGGTCGAGCCACTGCGGCAGCTGGCGCAGCGTGACCGCGCCCACGACGGCCGCAGTCGCGGGCAGCAGCGCGAGCAGCACGGCGAATGTTGCCGCGCTCACGCGCCGCAGCACGACCTGCTCGACCGCGTAGGGCACGACCGAGGAGAAGACCGCGATCACGACGACGAGCCCCGCGAGCCGCACGTCGTGCAGCACGGGGAGCGCGCCGCCCGCGAGGAACGGCGCGAAGACCAGCCCGCCCGTGGCCATCGCGAGCCCGAGCGACGTGACGCCCTGGCCGTGCGCCCCGCGGTTCGCGACCCGGCGACCGAGCACGATGTAGCCGGCCCACAGCGCGGCCGCGGCGAGGATCGCGACCAGCCCGACGGCGACGCTCCGCCCGCCCTGCGTGCGCAGCGTGACCCCGGCGAGGAGCACGACACCGACGGCCGCTGGCACGATCGCAACGCGCTCGCGCCAGCCGCGGCCGGTGACGGCGACGACCGCGACGGGACCGAGGAACTCGATCGCCACGGCGGTGCCGAGCGGCAGGCGGTCGATCGCGATGTAGAAAGCAACGTTCATGCCAGCGAGCACCAGACCGAACCGCGCGATCGCTCGCAGGTCCTCGCGCTCCCACCGGATCCGCCACGGTCGGCGCCAGATGATCAGCACCGCGGCGGCGACGATGATCCGTAGCCACGCGACGGTCGCGGCCGGCAGCCGGTCGAACAGCCCGACGGCAACGGCGGCCCCGAGGTACTGCGTCAGCCCGGACGCGACGAACAGCGCGGGCGCGGGCACCCCGTCGAGGACCTGACCGGGGCGGGGCGACACCCCCACACGCTAGTGCGCGCTGCGTCAGGCGGGCGGAGCGCCAGGCCAGAGCTCGGCCATCTCGAGGAGGTCGTCGCACGTGCGGGTCGCACCGTCGGCCGCGGTCCAGCTCAGGGTCGCGTGCGGGGTCGTGAACCCGGCGCTCAGCGACGCCTGCTGTGTCCCGTGCGTCCAGGTCAGCGTGATCGCGTCGCCCTGGCCGCCCACCACGCACGTGCCGGCGAACGCCGGATGGGCCGTGCGGAAGCGGATCAGGCCCGCGAGCGCAGCGACGACCGGGCGAGCGAGCTCGCGCGTGATCTCCTCGGGGGTGTACCGGTGCCGGTTGATGTCGCGCCCGACGCCGGTCCGGGCGAGCAGGTCCATGTCGTCGTGCCCGGCGAGCAGGCCGACGTAGTAGATCTGCGGGATCCCGGGCGTGAAGACCTGTACCGCGCGGGCGATCAGGTAGGCGGTGTCATCGCGACCGAGCGCGTCGTAGTAGGTGCAGTTGACCTGGTAGACGTCCAGGTTGGACGCGGCCCACCCGGTCGCCTGCCGGGACTGGCCACCCGAGCGCTCGTGGATCCCCTCGACCAACGCGTGCACCTGCTCGTCGGTCAGCAGGCCCGGGCTGCCGTCGCCCATCTGGTCGGACCCCACGTCGATCACGCCGATGCCGTCGTGGGTGTCCAGCACCGTCACGGCGTTGGCGGGTCGGACGTCGAGCCAGCGGTGCAGCGGTGCGGGGTCGCCCGTCGACAGCGCGTGCAGCAGCAGCGGCGGCAGCGCGAAGTCGTACACGCGGTCCACAGCGGAACCGATCGCGATCTGCCGCTCGAAGTGCGTGTGGATCTCGACGAGGACCTGCATCCCGAGCTCGCGCGCGCGGGCCGTGAGCTCGTCGATGAACGCGAACGTCTGCGGCGTCATGAACGAGGACGTGCCGGCCGTCTTGACGGCGTACCCGACGGCGTCGAGCCGGACCATCGTGACGCCAGCACCGGCGAGCGTGGCCAGCACGCTGTCCAGGTACTCCCGGGCCGCGGGATCGGTCAGGTTCAGGTCGATCTGCTGGCTCGTGAACGTCGTCCACACGAGCCGTCGCCGGTCCCCCAGCGTGAGCATCGTGAACGGGAGTCCCGGGCGCGGCCGGTAGATCCCGACGAGCTCGGCCTCGGTCGCTCCATGCGGGTAGACGTCGGACATCGTGAGGAACATCCCCGCGTGCGGCGACGCGTCCCCGCGGACAAGCACGTCGCGGAACTCGGCCGAGTCCGCCGACACGTGGTTGACGATGAGGTCGACCATGACCGTGTATTCGGCAGCGAGCGCTCGGACGTCGTCCCACGACCCGAGCCGCGGGTCGACAGCTGTGTGGTCGACCGGGTCGAAGCCTGCGTCCGCGCCGTCGAACGGCGTGAAGAACGGCAGGACGTGCACACCCGTGAACAGCCCGGCGAGCGGACCGTCGAGCGCCTCGCGCAACGCCGACAGGCTCCCCCCGAGCCTGTCCGCGTAAGCGATGAGCTGCATGACCTCAGCCCTTCAGGCCACCAGCGAGGAGCCCTCGGACGAAGTACCGCTGCAGCGAGATGAACACGGCGACCGGGACGATGATCGAGATGAAGGCACCTGCCGACAGCAGGTGCCACGCGGTCCCGCGCGTCCCACTGAGGTTCGCGAGCGCCGCAGTGAGCGGGAGGACTGTGTTGTCGCTCGCGAACGTGATGGCCACGAGCAGGTCGTTCCACACCCACAGGAACTGGAAGATCCCGAAGGCCGCGAGCGCCGGGGTGAGCAGCGGCAGCATGACCCGGAAGAAGATCTTCACGTGCCCGGCCCCGTCCATGCGCGCCGCCTCTATGAGCTCCTTCGGGATCTCCTTCATGAAGTTGTGCAGGATGAAGATCGCCAGCGGCAGCGCGAACGCCGAGTGCGAGAGCCAGAGCGTCCAGAACGTGCCGCCGATGCCCGCCTTGACGTACATGGTGAGCAGCGGGAGCAGCGCGACCTGGAGCGGCACGATCTGCAGCGCGAACACCAGGACGAACAGGAAGTTCCGGCCGCGGAAGTCGATCCACGCGAACGCATACGCGGCGAGCGCCGCGAGGCAGATGGGTATGAGGACGGCCGGGATCGTGATGACGATCGAGTTGATGAAGAAGCTGCCCAGGCCCGAGGCACCCTCGGTGCTCAGCACGGTCCGGTAGTTGTCGAGGGTGACCTGCGGATCGCTGAAGAACGTCCACCAGCCGGTGGTCTTGATCGCCTTCTCGGGCCGGATGGACGACAGGAGCAGGCCGAAGGTCGGGATGGTCCACAGGACCGCGAGGAGCACCGCGATGCCGGACGCGATCGGTGACGTCGCTTTCTTCCGGGCGATGGACGCGGCGCGCCCGGCGGACGACGACTTCTTCACGAGCGCGGCTCGCTGCTCGGGAGTGAGGTCGACCTGGGGCGTGACGGTGCTCATCGTGCCTCCGAAGCGCGCAGCTGGCGGATGTTGTAGACGACGATCGGCATGACCAGGACGAACAGCAGGACGGCGAGCGCCGACCCGAGGCCCTGGTTCGAAGCCCTGAAGCTCTGCGTGTAGAACTCGTTCGCCACGACATTGGTGTTGAAGTTGCCACCCGTCATCGTCCGGACGATGTCGAACACCTTGAGGGTGCCGATGCCGATGGTCGTGAGGACCACGATCAGCGACGGCCGGATGCTGGGCAGCGTGACGAAGCGGAACATCCCGATGGCGGTCACGCCGTCGAGCCGGGCCGCCTCGATGATGTCGTCCGGGATCGCCTTGATCGCGGCCGAGAGGATTGTCATCGCGAACCCGGCCTGGATCCAGATCATCACGACGATCAAGAAGAACGTGTTCCACGGCGAGTTCACGATCCACTGCTGCGGGGAACCCCCGAGCCACACGACCACCTGGTTCAGGAGGCCGATCTGCTTCACACCGGCCTGGTCGGGGCGGAACTCGTAGACGAACTTCCAGATGATCGACGCGGCCACCATCGAGATCGCCATGGGGAGGAAGATCAGCGCCTTCGCGAACGCCTCACCGCGGGCGCCATCCACGAGGATCGCGTAGAGCAGGCCGATCGCGGTCGCCACGAAGGGCGTGACCACGACCCAGAGCACCGTGTTCCGCAGGACCAGAAGGTCGTCGGGTGACGTGAAGATCGTGTGGTAGTTGTCCAGCCCGACGAACGCCTTGCCTGCGGCGTCGAAGAACGACTGGAAGATCGTCCGCACCGCGGGGTACAGCAGCCCGACGCTGACCATGAGTATCGACGGGAAGAGGAAGACGTACCCGACGAACGAAGCGCTGCGACGTTCGGTCCAGCCGGCAATGAACAGCATCAGACCGACGATGGCCACGAACAGCAGGATCGCGAGCAGCATCGTCAACAGCTTGGTGGAGATGTCCATCCGAGTTCCTCACGTCATCGGGAGAACGGACAGGTGTCCGGGTGGCAGTGCGAGGCACTCCCACCCGGACACCAGACTGCGCCTGTCAGGTCAAGACTTTGGCCAGGCTGCCTCGATCTTGTCCACCGTGTCCTTCGTGCTCTGGCCGGTGATCCAGGCCGTCGCCTGCTTCCAGAAGGCGTCCGAACCGATGGCTGCCGGCATCTGGTCAGAACCGTCAAAACGGAAGATCGTCTTGGGGTCCTGGAGGATCGTCGCCGACAGCTTGTCGATCGGGTTGGTCAGGTTCGCGACGTCGAGCCCCTTGTTGGCGCTGATCCAGCCGCCGCCGGTCGCCGTGGAGCTGATCTTCGCCTTGGTGTTCGCCCACAGGTCCGTGGAGAGGTAGGTCTGGAAGGCCTGCACCTCGGGACGGTCGGAGAACGCGAGGTTGAACTCGCCGCCGCCCTCGACGGGGTGGTCGGACGCCTTGACACCCGGCTCGTAGAACGCGAACACGTCGCCGTCCTGGGCGACCTTCGTGCCCTTCGGGAAGTTCGAGGCGTAGAAGCTCGCCATCTGGTGCAGCGAGCAGGTCCCGTCAAGGATCGGCAGGCCGCCGTCCTGGAACGTCGTGGTCGCGATGCTCTTCACGTCGCCGAGTCCGCCGTTGACGAACTTGTCGTTCTTCAGGTAGGCGCCGACAGCATCGAGTGCGGCGGTCGGGGCCGCCGAGTTGAACGCGATCTTGTGGGTGACCCACTGGTCGTAGACCTCAGGACCGGACAGGCGGAGAATCATCTCCTCCATCCAGTCGGTGATCGGCCAACCGGTGGCCTCACCACTGCCGATGCCTGCGCACCACGGCTTCTTGCCGGTCGCCGCGATCTTCTGCGTGAGCGCCATCATCTCGTCGAGCGTCGTCGGGACCTTGTAGCCGTTGTCCGTGAACTCCTTCGGGGAGTACCAGACCAGCGACTTCACGCTCGCGCCGGACGGAGCGGCGTAGAACTTGCCGCCGACCGATCCGTAGGACTTCCAGTCCGCGCCCCAGAACTTGTCGACGTTGTCGGCGACGGCCTTCGGTGCCGCCTTGGCGGCACCGGTCGCGACGAGCTGCGCGAGCAGACCGGGCTGCGGGACGATCGCGATGTCCGGCGGGTTGCCGGCCTTGGCCCGGACCAGGATCTGGGTCTCGAAGGCCTTGTCACCGACGTAGTTGACCTTCGCGTGCGTGCAGTCCTCGAACGGCTTGTACGAGTCCATGTACGGCTGGTCCTCGGGCGTGACGATGCCCGTGTACACGTCGACCTTCTTGCCGGTCAGGTCCCCGTACGCGGCGAACGCGGCGCACTCGCCGCTGGCGGCGGTGGTCCCGCCGGTGGCGGCGGTGGTCCCGCCGGAGGTCCCGCTGGAACATGCCGCCAGAGCCAGGGCGAGGCCCAAGCCGCCGGAGACAGCCGCGAGAGTGCGGCTTGATCGCTTGCTTGACACGAGATGACCTCCACGTCGTTGTGGTCGTTGGATGATTGATCGGGTCGAGCGTGGTCCAAAGAAAGGCACCCATTCATGCAAGCGCTTACATCGTTCGGGCGCAAGCCCGTCTGGGACTCAGTTCGGTAACAATTCGGTCACACCTCGCACCCGTGCGTGCGGCGGAGCGGTCGAGCTCCGCATGACGAGCTGGGTCGTGTAGACGACGTCCTCGGGCACGGGGGCCCCGGCGATCATCTGGAGCAGGAGTCGTGCTGCGTTCGCTCCCTCCTCGAAGGCAGGCTGCGACATCGTCGTCAGTCCCACCAGGACACCCAGGTCGTGGCCGTCGATCCCCACCACGGAGAGGTCCTCGGGGACGCGCAGCCCGAGGTCTCGGGCAGCCAGGATCGCGCCCATCGCCATCTCGTCGGACGCCGCGAACACCGCCGTCAGGTCGGGAACCTGCCGCAGCAGCAGGTGCATCGACTCCCTACCGCCGTCGACGTCGAAGTGCCCGTGCACCTCGAGCGCCGGTTCGACCGGGAACCCCGCGGCCTCGAGCGCCGCGATCCAGCCCTGGCGACGGAACACCGGCGGGGAGAACGGGGTGACGTCGTCGGGAGCCCCGCCGATGTGCCCGATGCGGCGATGGCCGAGCCCGATGAGGTGCTCGGTGGCCGTTCGCGCCGTCGCGAGGTCGTCGAGGCGGACCGTGACCTGACCCGGGACGCCGGAGCCGATGAAGATCATCGGGCGTCCGAGACTGACGAGCGACTGCACCTCGCTCTCGTCGAGCGGGAGACCAACGACGAGGATCCCGTCCACGCGCCGTCGCAGCACGTCGGGGTCGACGCGGAGCCGGGGCATGCGACGCGAGACCTCGAAGCTGTGCAGCAGCGCGTCGAAACCCTCCGCCCGCAGCGCTCGCTCCGCGCCCTCGATGACGTTCGAGAAGAACCAGTGGTTGATCCACGGGGTGAGCAGTCCGATGGTCCGCGTGCGTCCCGACGCGAGCGAGGCAGCCGACGGCGAGGCCACATATCCGAGCCTGATCGCGGCGGTCCGCACGCGCTCACGCGTGGACTCCGAGACGTTGGGGAGCCCACGCAGCGCACGGGACACTGTCGCCGTCGAGACGCCAGCAGCCCGCGCGACGTCATCGATGCTGTGCGCCACGATCGCGACTGTCTCACTCCCGGGGGTTGTCGTCCACCCCGGGGGCGTCTCGTCAGGGCAGCAGGCTCCGCAGCACCTCGACGGCGCCGTCGTCGTCGATCGTGCCCGTGACCTCGTCGGCCACCGCACGCACGTCCTCGGGTGCGTGGCCCATCGCGACGCCGCGCGCCGCCCACTGGAGCATCTCGCGGTCGTTGCTCCCGTCACCGATCGCGACCGTCGCGAACGGCTGCACGCCGAGCGAGCGCCGCAGCTCCTCGAGCGCGCTGCCCTTCGACACCCCGCCCGGGGTCAGGTCCAGCCACGCCGTCCAGCCGACCGCGTAGGTCACCTCGTGGAGCCCGACCCGTTCGACGAGCTCGTGGAACTCCTCGGGCGTGCTGTCCGGGCTGCGCATGATCACCCGGGTGGCCGGATGGGCGCACAGCTCGTCGAACCCGACGACCTCGAACTCGCCGCCCAGCTCACCGTCCGGGAACGGCGCGCTCACCCGGAACCCGCGACCGAGGTCCTCGACCGCGTACAGCGCGTCGGGCAGCTCCATCGCGAGGACCCGCAGGGCTGGCTCCGGGTCGAACGTGATGACGTCGGTGAACTCGTAGCCACCTTCGAGATCGGGGTCCAGGCGGGCCGTGACGGCACCGTTCGAGGAGATCGCCCAGCCCCGGGCGATGCCCAGCTCCTGGGCGACGGGCATCGTGGCCACGACCGACCGACCGGTCGCAAGGACGAGGTGCGCCCCCGCTGCGAGCAGGTCCGCCACGACGGCGCGGATCTCGGGCGAGATCACCCCGGCGTAGGACATCAGCGTCCCGTCGATGTCCAGGGCGACCAGCAGGTCAGACGGTGTGCGGGGATGGCTCACGATGTCACCGGATCCAGTGTCTCGAGCCCGCCCAGGTACGGCCGCAGCCCCGCGGGAACACGCACCGAACCGTCGGCGAGCTGGTGGTTCTCCAGGATCGCGACGATCCAGCGGGTCGTTGCGAGCGTTCCGTTGAGCGTCGCGACCGGTCGCATCTCCCCGGTCGCGGTGCGTTCACGGATCCCCAGGCGCCGGGCCTGGAACGTCGTGCAGTTGGACGACGACGTGAGCTCGAGGAAGCGCTGCTGGGTCGGCAGCCACGCCTCGCAGTCGAACTTGCGCGCGGCGCTCATGCCCAGGTCGCCCGCGGCGGTGTCGATGACGCGGTACGGCACGTCGGCCAGCGCGAGCATCTCCTCCTGCCAGGCGAGGATCCGCCGGTGCTCAGCTGCGGCGTCCTCGACCGTCGTGTACGTGAACGCCTCGACCTTGTGGAACTGGTGCACGCGGATGATCCCGCGGGTGTCCTTGCCGTACGAGCCGGCCTCGCGCCGGTAGCACGCCGACCAGCCCGCGTAGCGCTTCGGACCGCGTGACAGGTCGAGAATCTCGTTCGAGTGGTACCCGGCGAGCGCGACCTCGCTCGTGCCGACGAGGTACAGGTCGTCGGCCTCGAGCCGGTAGATCTCGTCGGCGTGCGCCCCGAGGAACCCGGTGCCCGCCATGATCTCGGGCTTGACCAGCGTCGGGGTGATGACCGGGGTGAAACCCGCCCGCAGCGCGAGGTCGACGGCGGCGTTGAGCAGCGCGAGCTCGAGCCGCGCGCCGATCCCCGTCAGGTAGTAGAACCGGCTGCCCGAGACCTTGGCGCCGCGCTCGGTGTCGATCGCGGCGAGCATCTCACCGAGCTCGAGATGGTCCCGGGGCGTGAACCCCTCGGCCTCGAAGTCGCGCGGCGTGCCCTCGTGGCGCAGCACCACGTAGTCGTTCTCGCCGCCCGCGGGGACGCCGTCCTCGATGACGTTGCCGATGGACCGGGCGAGCTCGCTCGCCGTCGCCTGGGCCGCGTCGGCGTCGCCC
Organism: Cellulomonas sp.; assembly: GCA_012927595.1. Taxonomy (GTDB): domain Bacteria; phylum Actinomycetota; class Actinomycetes; order Actinomycetales; family Cellulomonadaceae; genus Cellulomonas_A. The sequence continues at coordinate 18,710 of JABBOW010000203.1, read as the reverse complement.
TGCAGCGCCTTGACCCGGTCCGCGAGGTGCTTGCCGCGGGCAAGCAGCGCGTGCTTCTCCTCGCCCTGCGCGGCGGCCACCTGCTTGCCGAGCACCTTCTGCTCGGCGCGCAGCTGCTCGTAGTCGGTGAGAGCGGCGCGGCGGCGCGCGTCGGCGTCGAGCACCTGGTCGACGAGGCCCGGGTCGTCGCCGCGGGCGGTCTGGCTGGCGCGCACGAGGTCGGGGTCGTCACGGAGGAGTCGAAGGTCGATCACCACACGAGCGTAACGACCCTTGCGAGGAAAGCCTGGACGGGCGCGGCGGGGCGGTTGGGTGCGGTGGGACGAAGGGCCCGGGATGTTCTCAGCGGTGCGGTGCGCCTAGGTTGACCCGCATGAGCTGGTGGGCGTGGATCGCGATCGTGGCCGCTGTGCTGGCCGCCGCCGCTCTCCTGCTCGGGATCGTCCTGTACCGCCGCCAGCAGGAGCTCCGCGGACGGTTCGGCCTCGACGGCCGTTCACCGCCGGGGGCGGGCGACGCGCGCGACGGCGCCGAGCAGCCCCGACGGCTCGTCGCGTTCGTGGCAAACCCGTCGAAGCCCGATGTCGAGATGCTCCGCAAGGAGATCCTCGCCGCCGTCGCGGACGGGCGGATGCCCGAGATGCTGTGGCTCGAGACGACAGTCGCAGAGCCGGGTGTCACGCAGGCCCGCCAGGCGGTCGCAGCCGGTGCCGACGTCGTCGTCGCGATCGGCGGTGACGGGACCGTCCGGGCCGTCGCCGCAGGGCTCGTCGGCACCGGCGTCCCGATGGGTCTCCTCCCGCTCGGGACCGGCAATCTGCTGGCCCGCAACCTCGACCTGCCCATCGGGAACCTGCTCGGCGCCCTCGAGATCGCCCTGACGGGCATGGACAAGACGATCGACGTCGGCTGGGTGCGCATCCTCGACGGCGGACCCGAGCCCGGGCGGTCGGGCGACCAGGCGGCGGAGCCCGACCCGGCGGTAGAGCTCGACCCGACGCGCTGGCCGACCGACGCAGTCCCCGCCGAGGACGCCGATGACGCCGATGACGCCGATGACGCCGACCATGCAAGCGGCTTCGAGCCGCGCGAACACATCTTCCTGGTCATCGCGGGCCTGGGCTTCGACGCGGCGATGGTCGCGGACACCGACGACGGCCTGAAGGCGCGGGTCGGGTGGATCGCCTATTTCATGTCGGGCGTACGGCACCTGCACGGTCGCCGGTTGCGTGCCCTCGTGCGGCTCGACGACCGGCCGCCGACCGCACTATGGCTGCGCAGCCTGCTCGTCGGAAACTGCGGGCGCCTTCCCGGCGGGCTGACGCTCCTGCCCGACGCCGTGCTCGACGACGGCTGGCTCGACGTCGCCGCGATCGACACCCGCGGCGGGGTCGCCGGGTGGGCCCAGCTGTTCGGCGAGGTCGTGCTCCAGGGTGTCGGCGTGCGCGCCGAGCTGCCCGCGAAGATCGGCCGCATCGACCACGCCCGGGCCCGCCGGGTGCTCGTCCGCGTCTCCACACCCGAGCACGTGCAGGTCGACGGCGACGTGATCGGCAAGGCGAGGGCGCTGTCGGCGCGCATCCAGGCGGGCGGGCTCGTCGTGCGGGTGCCGAAGCCCTGAACCCACCGCGGGCCAAGCTCAGGGTGCGCGGACGTCAGCGAGCGTAGATCGAGGACGCGCAGCGCGGGACGCGCAGCTCGGGACGGGCAGCTCGGGACGGGCAGCTCAGTGCGCGCGGCCGTCCCTCAGCTGCCCGAGCCACTCGCGAGCGTCCAGGAAGTCGTGGTCGGACGTGCCGATGCGCACGGCCGCACGCACGTCGTCGGCGCGCGGGTAGGAGCCGAGGAACCGCACGTGCGGGCACACCCGGTGCAGCCCCATCAGCGCCTCGCCCATGCGCTCCTCGGCGATGTGCCCCTCGGCGTCGATCGAGAACGAGTACCGGCCGAGGGAGTCGCCGACCGGCCGGGACTCGATGCGCGACAGGTTGACGCCTCGGACCGCGAACTGCTCGAGCATCGTGAGCAGCGCACCGGCGTCGTTGCTGGGGAGGTGCACGTCGAGGGTCGTCTTGTCGGCTCCCGTCGCCGCCGGGACAGCGCCAGGGCGGCCGACGACGACGAAGCGTGTGATCAGTGACGGGTTGTCCGCGACGTGCTCTGCGAGGACGGCGAGACCGTAGGACTCGACGGCCGCCGGCGGCACGAGCGCCGCGTCGAACCCGAGGGGGAGTCCGGCAACGGCGTCACCGGCGGGCACGGACGCCACGGCGAGGGAGTCGGCGATGAGGGCCGCGGGGGCTGTGTTGGAGGTCGCAGGAACGTGCACCGCGCCGGGCAGGTGTGCGGCGAGCCACCGGCGGCACTGCACCCAGGCGTGCGGGTGCGCGGCCACTCGTCGCACGTCCTCGAAGGCGGTCCCCGGCGCGGCCGCCAGCGTGAAGTCGACCGGGACGAGCACCTCGCGCAGCAGCACGAGCGGCTCGCCGAACGCAAGCGAGTCGAGCGTCGCGGTGACCCCGCCCTCGACGGTGCTCTCGATCGCGACGACCGCGAAGTCCGCCTCGCCGGAGCGCACCGCCTCGATCGCGGACACGACGTCCACCTGCGGGATGTAGAGAGCTTCGTCCGGGCCGACGACCTGGCGGAGAGCCGCCTCCGTGAACGTCCCGGCAGGGCCGAGGTAGGCGTAGCGCGGGACGGACATCTGCCCTCCGGAGGTGCGGGGATGCGGCGGCGAAAGCGGTGCGAGCCTAGTGCGACCGTAGTCTTGACCGGTGCCGATGCCCCCTCGCGCGACCCGGCCGGCTCGCGCGGCCCGCGCCCGGCGGTTCTCGATGGTCGGCGTGCTCGCGGGCCTCGCCGGGCTCCTCGCGCTGCTCACCGTGCCCACGTCGCCCGCGGCCGCGACAGCCGGAGCCCCTGCGTACGACACAGCGAGCACCGCAGTCACTGCGACCGCAGCATCCGGGGGGACCGGGTCACCGGTCGTGCTCGTCGGCCTGACCGGCCTGCGCTGGGACGATCTCGGCTCGCTCACGACCCCGGCGCTGTGGAGCCTGGCGCGCCAGGGGGCCGTGGGGACGACGGTGGTGCGCAGCGTGCGGCCGTCGTCGTGCCCCGCGGACGGTTGGCTCGCGGTGTCCACCGGCACGCGCGCCGCGGATCTGCCGTCCCCGGACGGCACCTGCCGACGCCTGCACGAGCCGGTCGCAGGCTCGGCCGTTCCGGGCTGGGCCGACTTCCGCGAGTCCGCCGCGGCAGGCTCGTTCTCCGCGCACGTCGGGCTGCTCGGTGACGCGCTCGCTGCCGGCGGCGCGACGGTCACCGGCATCGGCCCGGGGGCCGCCATCGCCCTCGCCGACGCGACCGGGACGACGGTCGGCGACCACGTCCCGCTGCCGACCGACCCGACCGAGCTCACCGGGATCGTGCGTGGCGCGCTGGTGGCCTCGGACCTCGTCGTCGTCGATGCCGGTTCGGTGCGCGACCCGGGCGAAGCGACGCAAGACCCGGCCGCGGCGGACGCCGCGCAGATCGACACGTCAGCCGCGGTCACTGAGCCGACCCGGAGCGAGCAGGCGCAGGCCGTCGACGCCCGGGTGCGTGCAGTGCTCGCGGCCGTCAACGCCTCGAAACCGGACATCACCGTGCTCGTCGTCTCGCTCGCCGACGCCGGGCGGAGCCCTCAGCTGCAGCTCGCCATCGCGAGCGGCCCGGCCGCCGAGGGCGATGGCACGTACTCCGGGGCACTGCTCGGCTCACGCTCGACGCGGCAGGACGGCTACCTGCAGTCCACCGACATCACGCCGACCCTGCTGAGCGCCCTCGGGCTGCGGGCCGACGCTGCGCAGGGTGCCCTCATCGGCTCGCCGGTCACGGCCGTCGGTGGCCCTCCGGTGGCGAGCGCACGGGTCGCGGCGCTGCTCGACGCGAACCGGCGCGCGCAGGCCGCGCGCTCGCTCATCCCAGGCTTCTACCTGACGCTCGTCGGCATCAACCTGCTCCTCTGCCTGCTGGTGACCGTCGGCCTCAACGGGCGCGTGCTCGCGCGGTGGAGCCGCGTCCTCGACAACCGCTGGCAGGGCCAGGGCCGACGGGTGGCGGCGGCGTTCAGTCAACCTGGCGCCGTGCTGCGCTCGCTGCGGACGCTGGGCGTGGCGGTGGCCGCGATCCCCGTCTCGACTTTCCTCGCCAACCTCACACCGTGGTGGCGTGCCTCACCGCCGTCGTACGCACTCGCCGCGGCCGTCGTCGCCTGGGTCCTCGTGATCACGGCCATCGCACTCGTTCCGCCGTGGCGGGATACCGTGCTCGTCCCGCTCGGCATCGTGTCCGCGATCACGGCCGTCGTCCTGTGCGTCGACATCGCCGCCGGGGCGCGGCTCCAGCTCTCGTCCCTCATGGGTCCGCAGGCGCTGGTCGCCGGGCGGTTCTACGGGTTCAACAACTCCGCGTTCGCGCTGGTCGCTGCGGCGTCGATCCTCCTGGCGGTCGCCGTCGCCGACCCGCTCGTCGCGCGCGGCCGACGTCGGCTCGCGGCCGGGGTGGTCGCCCTCATCGGCGTTGTCGTCACGGCGCTCGACGGGCTCCCGTCCATCGGTGCGGACTTCGGCGGTCCACCCGCGCTCGTGCCCGGCTTCGCTATCCTCGCGCTGCTCACCGCCGGGATCCGGCTCAGCTGGTGGCGCACGCTCACGGTATTCGGCGCCGGCGCCGCGACCGTCACAGCGTTCGCCGTGGTCGACTACCTGCGGCCGCCCGACTCACGCACGCACCTGGGTCGGTTCGTCGAGACCGTGCTCGACGGCGGCGCGTGGCCGGTCGTCGAACGCAAGCTCGCGCAGAACCTCAGCGTCCTCGGCGGCGGAGTCGTGGCGTTGCTCGTGGTCGCGGGCCTCGTGGTTGTCGTCGTCGTGCTCGGGCGGCTCCTCCGAAGGGCCATGACGGCACCCGGCGGCGGCTCCTACGGGTGGCTGTCCGCGGGCGTGCCGCTCAAGCAGCTCGGCACCGACATACCGATGCTGCGCCCCGGTCTGATCGCGCTCGCTGTCACGATGATCATCGGCTTCGTGCTCAACGACTCGGGCATCGTGATCCCAGCGCTCGGCATCGCCGTCGCGGTCCCCCTGATCGTGTCTCTCGGCGCGAGCTGGCTGATCCGCCGGCGCCCGAGCAACGAGGCGAGCCCGACCACGAGCCCGGCACCCTCAGCGGTGGCCGGTGGGCCGTGACGCACCCGGAGTCAGGGTCGCCCGAACCGCGCCTGCGGCTCGGCGGACCCTGCGGGCACTGACAGCGAGCTGGACGTCGCGGTACTGCGCGGCGCGGTGCAGCTGGCCCCGCAGGTCGGTGCCCGACGGTCGGTGGCGCAGCTCGCACGGCACCTCGACGGCCGTGAAACCCTGCCGCAGCAGGTCGATGGTCATGCCGGTCTCGACCCCCCATCCGCGCGCGAGCGGGGTTGCGGCCTCGAACGCCTCGCGGGTCAGGCAGCGCATGCCCGACAGGGGCTGGGTCGGCGTCCAGCCTGTCATCGACGCGATGGCCCGACGTGCCGCACCGACCACGATCCCCCGGCCGCCCGCTCCGACCTGGGGCGGCAGCAGCGCGATGGAGAAGTCGGCGGAGCCCTCGAGGACCGGCGGCACGAGCGGCGCGGTGTTCACGGCCGACTCGCCGAGGTCACCGTCGATGAACAGCAGAAGACGCGGCGGTCGGTCGGGGGTGTCGCGCATGGCGACGACGGCCGCCCCGGTCTCCATCGCGGCGGCCTTGCCGCGGTTGTGCGAGTGGCGCACGACGACAGCGCCCGCGTCCCGTGCGACATGCTGCGTGCTGTCCTCGGACCCGTCGTCGACCACGAGCACGAGATCGACGCGGGGGATCGCGCGCGCAGCGCGGACCGTCGCGGCGATCCGACGGGACTCGTCCTTGGCCGGGATGACGACCGCGACGCGCTGACGCGACCGGGTGCCCGGCTCCTTCGTCGTCGCCTCGGTCAGCGGCTCGGTGCTGCCCGCGCGACGACGCGACGCGCGACGCGCGCGGACCTTCACCGGGCCGGAGCCGTCAACGGCGGCGAGGTCCTCGGCGGCGGCCGGCAACACGAGGGAGTCGTCCGACGCGGGCGTCATGTCCGCCGCGTCGTTGTCGGCGGAATTCCCGCGCTTCCGGGTCACCCACCCAGCCTAGCGAGCCGCTGGCCGGACCACCGCCCGGGCCTGGCAGGTGGACCGGGCCACGCGGAGGTCAGCGCAGCGTGACCTGCCTGGCCACCAACCCCGCTCGGGCACGGCGGGCGTTCGCGTCGAGCGGCGAGTCGTCCGCGAGCGCTGCGATGAACCGCGGCAGGAACTCGGCGACGGGCTTGGCGATCTCGGCGGCCTCGGTGCCGGGTGCGAGCTCCCACACCGGCACGACGATCCCGTCCGCGCGGAAGTAACCGACGAACTTGGCGCCGTCGAACCCGGACTCGCGCCTGGCGTGCAGGCGCGCAAGCGCGTCGAGGACCTGCTGCTCGTCGTGGGGTTGCGCCCAGCGCAAGAACTCGCGCGAGCCCAGCCGCGCCCAGTACGCCGAGTCGGCCACGGCGAGCTTGACGGTCGGGACGATTCCCGCGTCGGCCTCCTCGATCGCGCTCGACAGCTCGGCGGTCACCTCGACGTCGGGGGCGAGCCAGTAGCTGTAGCCAGGCTGGATCGTGACGTCGAACGGGACGGACAGGTCGAGGACGTCCTGCAGGCGGGGACCCGGGCCGGGCATGCCTGCCGTCTGGACGGCTGAGCCAGGCTCGATGCTGAGGGCCTCAAGTAGGGCGGCTGCCAGGTCGCGGCTCGCGTCACCCGAACCGCGTGAGGTCTGCAGCGCGAGCAGGATGACGCCGTCGGCTCGGTGGAGCGCCTGCCACCCCATCGGAAGGACTGTCGTCACGAGCACGTCGCGGGCGCCGTGCTCGGCGGTGGTGCGGGCGATCGCGGTCGCCGCGGGGACGATCTCCTTGAGCGCGACCCAGTCCGGCTCACCCGGGAGGCCCTCGAAGGGACGGAGGACAAATCCGGAGGTTGCAGCAGGGGCCATGGTCGTCGAGGTTACCGGACCCGGCACGCGCGACACCCTGCATTCGCGGCACCCTGAGCGCGCGACGTCGGGCGAGCCTGCCCTGGTGGGTGGCAGGATCAGGGCATGGACCCGCGCGCCGGAACTCTCGCCCAGCCGTCCGACCTCGTCGACGTGGATGCGCTGCTCGGCGCGTACCGCGACCGCGTCCCCGACCTCGACGACCCGGCGCAGCGCGTCGTGTTCGGTACGAGCGGGCACCGTGGGTCGAGCCTCGACGGCGCCTTCAACGAGGCGCACATCGTGGCGATCACCGCCGCGATCATCGAGTACCGCCGCGCGCAGGGCACCGACGGCCCGCTGTTCATCGGTCGGGACACCCACGCGCTGTCGCTGCCTGCCTGGGAGACCGCGCTCGAGGTGCTCGCCGCGGCAGGCGTCCAGGTCGCGATCGACGCTCGCGAGTCATACACGCCAACGCCCGCCGTCTCGCACGCGATCCTGCTGCACAACGGCGCGACCAGCGCCGAGGGTGTCCGCACGCACGTCGAGGGCGCTGCTTCGAGCGCGTTGACGGGCCTGGCGGACGGCATCGTCGTGACCCCGTCGCACAACCCCCCGCGTGACGGCGGGTTCAAGTACAACCCGCCGCACGGCGGGCCGGCCGACTCCGACGCGACCGGGTGGATCGCCGCCCGCGCGAACGAGCTGCTGCGCACCGGCGTCGGGCAGGTCCGCCGCGTCTCCCTTGCGCAGGCCCTCGCGACGGACACGACGCACCGCCACGACTTCATGGCGGCCTACGTCGACGACCTCGCGAACGTCATCGACATGGACGCGATCCGCGAGGCCGGCGTGCGGATCGGAGCCGACCCGCTGGGTGGCGCGTCGGTCGAGTACTGGGCCGCTATCGGGGAGCGGTACGGCCTCGACCTGACGGTCGTGAACCCGCGGGTCGACCCGCGGTTCTCCTTCATGACGCTCGACTGGGACGGCAAGATCCGGATGGACTGCTCGTCGCCGTCCGCCATGGCCTCCCTCGTCACGGCGATGGGCGCGAACGCCCCGTACGACATAGCGACGGGCAACGATGCGGACTCCGACCGCCACGGCATCGTCACGCCCGACGCGGGCCTCATGAACCCCAACCACTACCTCGCGGTCGCCATCCAGTACCTCTACTCGGGGGCCCGCCCGGGCTGGCCCGCGGACGCCGCGATCGGCAAGACCCTCGTGTCGTCGTCGCTCATCGACCGGGTTGCGGCGTCGCTCGGCAGGCGCCTCCTGGAGGTGCCGGTCGGCTTCAAGTGGTTCGTCCCGGGCCTGCTCGACGGCTCGGTCGGGTTCGGCGGCGAGGAGTCCGCCGGCGCGTCTTTCCTACGCAAGGACGGCACCGTCTGGACCACGGACAAGGACGGGATCATCCTCGCGCTGCTCGCCTCGGAGCTCCTCGCGAAGACCGGGCGGTCCCCGTCGCAGCACCACGCCGAGCTCGTCGCCCAGTTCGGGGCGTCCTGGTACGCGCGCCTCGACGCCCCCGCGACCCTCGAGCAGAAGGCCACGCTCGGCAAGCTGTCGCCCGAGCAGGTCACGGCCACCGCGCTCGCGGGCGAGGTCATCACCGCGAAGCTGACCGCAGCGCCCGGCAACGGCGCGGCGATCGGCGGGCTCAAGGTCACCACCGAGAACGCGTGGTTCGCCGCCCGACCGTCCGGCACCGAGAACGTGTACAAGATCTACGCGGAGTCGTTCATCAGCCCTGAGCATCTTGCCGAGGTGCAGGTCGCCGCGAAGGACGTCGTGTCGGACGCGCTCGGCTGACCGCGCCCCCCTGACTGGTCGCGGCGTCGGTCGGTCAGGTCCCGGTCGGCCGGGTCCTCAGCCGGCCGGGTCCTCAGCCGGCCGGGTCCTCAGCCGGCCGGACGAGGTCCTGGTACTCCGGGTGCCGCGCGACGTACGCGCGGATGAACGGGCAGAGCGGGACGACGTGGCGGCCGGACGCCCGGACCTGGTCGAGTGCGCCGCCCGCGAGCGCCGAGCCGACGCCACGGCCCCCGGCTGCCTCGACCACCTCGGTGTGCGTGAACACGACGGCGTCCGCATCCAGCACGTAGACCGCAAACCCGAGGAGGGTGCCGTCGGCGTCCCGCGCCTCGAACTGTCTGCCGGCGGCGTCGTCGGTCACTATGAGCTCGTCCATGTCCCGATCATGTGGGACCGCGGCGCGCTCGGCCAGCCCGCGCGCAGTGACACACTGAGGCCGTGTTCCGGCCCTATCGCACCCTCCTCGCACGGCCGGGCGCACTGGCCTTCTCCGCGTCTGGGCTCCTCGCCCGCCTGCCGATGTCGATGGCGGGCATCGGGATCGTGCTCGTCGTCGTGGCGAGGTACGACTCATATGCCCTGGCCGGTCGCGTCTCGGCGGCGTACGTCCTGACCCAGGCGCTCTGCTCCCCGCGGCTCGCCCGCCTCGTCGACCGGCACGGCCAGGCGCGCGTGATGCGCCCGGCGATCGCGGTGACCTCCCTCGGGATCGCGGCTCTCGCAGTCACGGCGACCCTGCAGCTGCCCGCCGGCTGGCTGTACGTCGCGGCGGTCGTCACCGGCGCGACGATGGGATCGTTCGGGTCGCTCGTGCGGGCTCGGTGGTCACACGTCGTGCACACGCCACGTGAGCTGCACACGGCGTACTCGCTCGAGTCGGCTCTGGACGAGCTCGTGTTCGTCGTCGGGCCCGTCCTGGCCACGACCCTCGCGGCGAGCGTGTCACCCGCCGCCGCGCTGGTCGTCGCGGTTGCAGGGCTGGTCGTCGGCGGGTACTGGTTCCTCGGCCTTCATGACACGCAGCCCCCGCACGTCACGCGCCCGGCCGGCGCGGCCCGGACCCGGTCCGTCATGCGGTCCGGCGGCATGGTCGTGCTCGCGTTCGTGTTCGCCGCCGTCGGTGCGATCTTCGGGGCGACGGACGTCGCGACCGTCGCGTTCGCGGGCGAGCACGGTCACCCCGAGCTGGCCGGTGTGGTCCTTGCGGTGTTCGCGCTCGGGTCGATGATCGCTGGGCTCCTGTACGGGGCGCGCCAATGGACCGCGCCGCTGTGGCGCCGGTTCGTGCTCGGGACGGTCGCGCTGGCGCTCGGCGCATCCCTGTTCGTGCTGGTCACGTCGATGGCGATGCTCGCCGGGGTCATGTTCGTCGCGGGCTTCGCGATCGCGCCCACGATCATCAACGGCAACAGCCTGGTCCGCAGCTTCGTGCCTCGGGAGCGGCTGACCGAGGGCCTCGCCCTGGTCGGCACGATGCTGGGCGTCGGCGTCTGGGTCGGCGCGTCGATCGCGGGGCTCGCGATCGACGCGAACGGCTCGCGTGGCGGCTACCTCGTCGTCGTCGTCGCCGCCCTCGCGGTCCTCGGGGCGACCGCGGCCGCGCTGGGGACGCTGCGCTCCGCGGCCTCGGAGCTCGTGTTCGTCCACGAGCCTGTGGCGTTGCCGCCTCGAGCAGCCGACCCGACGGCTGCGGACCCGCTGGCGGTGGACGCGCTGGCGGTGGACCAGCGGTGACGGGGCCCGACGTCGTCCCCGAGCAGACGGTCCGCGACCTCGCCGCCGTGCTGCGCCCGCTCGGGCGGGTCGACCGCGTCGAGCTCCTCACGGGCGGCATGTTCGCCACGACCTATCGGGCGACCCTCGTCGACGGAACGCGGGTGGTGGTGAAGACCGCACCGACCGACACCGATCGCCTGCTGCGCTACGAGCACGACCTGCTGCGCACCGAGGCGGCCGTGTACGCGCTCGCGGCGGGCCGCCCGGACCTGCTGATGCCGCGCGTGCTGCTGACGGACCTGAGCCGCACGGTGCTCCCGAGCGACGTGCTCGTCGTGAGCCATCTGGACGGAGTGCCGCTCGTCGATGCCGGCGAGCTCGAGCCCGCCGGCACGGACAGGGTCCAGCGCGAGCTCGGGGCGTTCATGGCCCGGTTGCACACGGTGCACGGCGAGCGGTTCGGTTACCCGAACCTCGATGCTGGTCTGCACGCGGCGACGTGGGCCGAGGCGTTCGAGTCGATGGTCGAGGCGTTGCTCGACGACGCCGGTCGGTGGGGCACGCCGCTGCCGTCCGACGAGATCCGGACGGCGCTCCGCCGGCACCGTCCGGCGCTCGACGACGTCCAGGTGCCCGCCCTCGTCCACACCGACCTGTGGGCCGGCAACCTGTTCGTCGACCCGCCGACCGGCGCGCTCCTCGGCGTCATCGACACCGAACGGTCGGTGTGGGGCGACCCGCTGCTCGAGCTCGCAGGCGCCGACCAGCTCGGCCGCGGCCCGGCACCGGCCCCGCTGCTCGACGGGTACGCGGCCGCCGGCGGGACGTTCGGGCTCTCGACAGCCTCGGGGGGGACCCGGCTCGAGCTGTACCGCCTGTACATGTCCCTCGTGCTGCTCGTCGAGATCGCGCCGCGCGGCTACGTCGGCGACTGGCTGGCCGCACACCGCTCGACGGCTGCGGCGAACCTGCGCGCTGCGCTCGACGCCCTGGCGTAGGCGCCACACCCTTCACAGCACAGGACCGCGCGCCGGACCGTTCCCTTCGGCGTCGCGACGGTTGCGCTGCGACGGCATCCGGAAGCTCATCTCGAGCTTCGACACCCGCGGAGCCGGAGGGCGGCCGATCACCCTCGGTGCCGCAGCGGCGGCGGCACGCGCAGCAGCACGGGCCGCGTCGACCACCTTGACGCTCAGCATGATGGTCGCGGCGGACGCTCCGCGCACGTCGACCGAGCGCGTCCGGATCGGACCCGCCCACGGGCGAGTCCTTCCCCGGAGCCCCTTCACCCGCGCCGCGACGCGCTCGACCGGTTGCCGACCGACCGCCGTCCCGACGAGGTACCCGAACCCGGCGCCGACCAGCAATGCTGCTCTGATCCTCATGTGCGCGGCCCTCCGCCCCGACTCAGCCGACCACGTCGAGCCTAGACACGCCATCGCGGGAGGGACAGGGGCGCGTGCCGGTCAATCGGGTCGTCGCCGAGGTCGCGGGATCAGACACTGGAGCCGAACAGCAGTCCCAGCACGTAGGTCGTCGCCGCGGCGCTGAAGCCGATCGCGAGCTGGCGCAGCGCGCGCCGCACCGGCGGGCCGCCCGAGAGCACCCCGACGGCTGCGCCCGTGCAGAGCAGCGCGATGCCGACGAGGAACGTCGCGATGAGCACGGCGCGCAGGCCACCGAGCCCGAACAGGTAAGGCAGGACCGGGATGATCGCGCCCGACGCGAAGAAGCAGAAGCTTGCACCGGCAGCGCCGAAGGCCGTCCCGATGGCCTCGTGCTCGTCGACCGGGTCGACCACCGGCGCCGTGTCGGTGCGCGCCGCAGCGTCGCGGCCGAGCACCAGCTCGGGGCTGACCCGCGGGATCCCGAGCGTCGGGGTCCCGATCGTTCCGAACGAGCGCAAGAGCTCCCCCGCGCGGATCCGGGCGTCCTCGACCGACATGCCACGAGCGCGGTACACGAGCTCGAGCTCGTTGGCCTCCACGTCCAGGTGCGGCACCGCCTCGTTCGCCTGTACGCCCGGAGACGACGCGTCGAGCAGCTCGCGCTGCGAGCGCACCGAGACGTACTCGCCCGCACCCATCGACAGCGCGCCGGCGAGCAGGCCGGCGACCCCGGTGAGCAGGACCGTGCTGTTCGATGCCCCGCTCGCGCCGATGCCGAGCACGAGCGCGAGGTTGCTCACGAGCCCGTCGTTGGCGCCGAAGACCGCGGCGCGGAACTGCCCCGACATGCGGTTGCGGCCGCGTGCCGCCAGGCCCCGCACGACCTCTTCGTGGATGCGCTCGTCGGCGGCCATCGATACGGTCGCGTCGGCGTCCGTGTCGTAGGACGACCGCGCCTCGGCGCGTTGAGCGAGCGCGAGCACGAAGACCGACCCGAACCGGCGAGCCATCCAGGCGAGCGTGACCGTGCGGAAATCGCCGCGCAGCGGTCGCCCGACGTTGTCCCCGAGCAGGTCGAGCCAGTGCTGCTCGTGGCGTCCCTCGGACTCAGCGAGCGCGAGGAGGATGTCCCGCTCCTCGCCCGTCCGCCGGGACGCGAGGTCGCGGTAGACGGCGGCCTCCGCGCGCTCGTCGGCAAGGTTCTGTCTCCAGCGGCGGTGCTCGCGGTGGGTCGGCACGCGCCGCTCCGGGTCAGCGACGGGTTCGATGGCGGTCGGCACGGGGGTGATTGTCGCATCCTCGGCACCGGGCGGCGCTGCGCACCTGGGCGACATGGCCGCGACGAGGGCCGAACGGCCCGGGTGCACGACCCGGCGAGACCTAGTGTGGGTAGAGCGCCCATCGAGTGGCACCGGGTCTGGCGCCGGCGCTGGTTCGACAGCCTCCCGCTGCGTGGGAGCTCTACCTGAGGGAGAGGTGGCCATGCTTGCCGAGACCGACATCGCACCCGACGTCGCTCGCGTCGCTCTCGTCCGCCACTGGGCACGTGCGCGCCTCACGGCCGCCGGTCTCGACGAGCCGACGCTCGACGTCCTCGTGCTCCTCGTGAGCGAGTCCGTGACGAACGCCGTCGTGCACGCCCGTCCCCCACTCGTCCTGTGCCTCGATGTCGACGCTGAACGCACCCGGGTCGAGGTGCGTGACGGCACGTCTGCCAAGCCGGTGCTGCTCCAGTCGGTGCCGAGCCAGCCGGGGGGTCGAGGCATGATGTTCATCGACCACCTGTCGTCCCGCTGGGGAACGGTCGCGCACGACGCCGAGGTCGGCAAGCCCGCGAAGACCGTGTGGTTCGAGCTGGCGCACCCCGCAACACCAGCGCTCCCGCCGTCCTGACGAGCGCCCCGCCATCCACCGGGCCTAGGCTCGGTGGATGGCGAAGTTCTTCGACGTCCACCCCCACGACCCGCAGCCACGGTCGATCGCGCAGATCGTCGCCCTCCTGCGCGACGACGCGCTGATCGCGTACCCGACGGACTCCTGCTACGCGCTCGGCACCCTGATGGACAGCCACGCGGGGGCCGACCGGATCCGCACGGTCCGCCACCTCGACGAGAAGCACCACTTCACGCTCGTGTGCGCGGACTTCGCCCAGCTCGGCCAGTTCGTCTACCTCGACAACTCGGCGTTCCGCGCGATCAAGGCGTGCACGCCCGGCGCCTACACGTTCATCCTGCCCGCGACCAAAGAGGTGCCGCGGCGCCTCGCCCACCCGAACAAGAAGACTGTCGGCGTGCGCATCCCGGACCACCCGGTCGCACTCGCGCTCGTCCGCGCGCTGGGCGAGCCGCTGCTGTCGAGCACCCTCCTGCTGCCCGGCGCCGAGAGCCCGATGACCGAGGGCTGGCAGGTCAAGGAAGAGCTCGACCACGTGATCGACGCGGTCGTCGATGCGGGCGACTGCGGCACCGAGCCCACGACCGTCGTCGACTTCTCGGACGGCACCCCGGTGGTCGTGCGGGTCGGCGCGGGGGACCCCAGCCGGTTCGAGTGAGCCGCACGCGAGACGGTCAGGCGGTCGCGAAGGACGGTCAGGCGGTCGCGAAGGCCGCGAGCCCGAGCCGCACGCTGCGGTCGAACAGCTCCTCGCGCTCGTCCGCGGAGAGGGCGGCATCGCGGAACAGCAGGTCGGAGATCGTGCAGATGGCGAGCGCCTCGCGGCCCTCCGCGTCGGCAGCCGCATACAGCGCAGCGGCCTCCATCTCGACCGCGAGGGTCCCGTACTGCACGAGCAGGTCGTTGGTCGCCGAGCGGTCGACGTAGAACCCATCGTTCGAGACGACCGCGCCGACGTGCACGCCGTCGGGACGGAACCCGGGACGGAACCCGGCGGCGGCGGCGGCGGCCGAGAGCAGCGCGAAGCTCGGCGCGTGGCTGTAGTGGATGCCCGGGATCCGCTGCGCGGTCATCGCCGAGTCGGTGTGGGCGGCGCTCGCGATCACGACGTCGCCGAGGCCCAGGCGGGTCGCCATGCCACCGGCGGTCCCGATACGGATGATCCGCTGCACGCCGTAGAACCTGAACAGCTCGGTCGCGTAGATCGTGATCGACGGCATGCCCATCCCCGAGGCGAGAACGGACACGGGCCGACCCTCGACGGTGCCGGTGTAGCCGAGGATGCCGCGGACCTCGGTGACCAGGCGCGCGTCGTCGAGAACCGTCTCGGCGATGCGACGGGCACGGCGAGGGTCGCCGGGCATGAGGACGTCCGGGGCGAAGTCTCCCGGCGCAGCGCCGATGTGGGGGGTAGCCATGCAGCGACCCTAGCCCGCTCAGCCCGGGCACGGCCTCAGGGCGAGCGGGCGCGCACGCGTTCGCGGATCACAGAGATCGCCGCGAGGACGAGGCGCAGCACGGCGGCCGCCGGCGGCCGTCCAGTCAGTCCCGCGTTGCCCACGGCTCGCGCGCCGTCCGGACAGGTTCGCCGGCGCAGGCCGCCTCCTGGATCGCGAGTCCGAGCAAGTGGTCCTGGCTGGCTTCCGCGAGCGGGTAGGGCGCCGGGCCGTCGTCGTGCAGCCAGGCGGCCGTCGCGGCGAGGAGACCGGCCACGGCGAGGTCGTCGTCGGCCAGGCGAGCACCGACGAACGCGTTGCGATACAGCACCTCGCCGTCAAGGCTGACGTGGTCGAGGTCGAACCCCTCGAGGTCCTGCTCGATGCCCGACTGCCGCCGCACGAGCCGCGACTCGACGACGGTGCGCGGTCCGGTGAACCGCACGAGACGGTCGTCGACGAGCTCGCCGTTCGACCCGCGCACGACGATCCGGTTGGCGCGCAGAGGGTTGTGCCACTGGTTGTCGGTGAAGTCGTAGAGCGCACTGCGCGCGTCGCCGAAGTCCAGGGTCGCGAGGAGCGTCGCGGCCGGCGCCGGTGCCGGCGCGTCGCTCCAGCCGTCACGGGAGACCGGGTCGAGCAGCGGTGCCGTGAACGTGCTCGCACGCACGGTGACCTCACCGTGGCCCGCGCCGAGCAACCGGCGGATCACCGCGACCGCGTGGTAGAGGTGCGTCGAGGAGATCTGGACCGACGTCGCCTGCCCGACGGCGCCGCGCTCGACCGCGGCGATCCGCGCGACATGGGCCGGCATGAAGGGGCTGTGCTCGGCGACCTGGACGAGCCCGGAGGTCCCGACGTCGGCCCACAGCGAGCGCAGCTCGGCGGCGTCGGGCGCGGGCGGCGTCTCGGCGAGCACGGGCATCCGCGCGGCGACGAGCTCGCGGATCGCGACGGGCGTCACCTGCCACGGGGCCGCCACGACGACCATGTCGGGGCGACCGGGCCCGGCGACGAGCTCGCTGATCGTGCGGGCGGTCGGCACACCCCAGGTGCGCTCGATCTCCGCGCCTCGCTCGGCCGTGCGCGTCACGACCGCCGACACCGCAAACCGGTCGGGCAAGAGTCGGGCCATCCGGACGAAGAACTCGGCGCGCCAGCCGCTCCCGACGACGCCATAGGTCAGCAGTCTGCTCATGCGCACGACGCTAGCGCGGCCGGATCTCGAGACGATGTGCCATCCCGTTGGGCGGAACCCCTCAGCGGATACCCAGGTACATCACGTACCGTCACCGGGTCCGCCGCCCACATGAGGGTGGAGAGACCGATCACGTAAGGACAGTGACGTGCGCCGACTGGCAGCCACGACCCTTGCTCTCGCACTGCTGCTGGCCGGCTGTGCAGGCACGAGCAAGTCTGATGCATCTCCCACGCCGACCGCGACCCCGACCGCGGCCGCCGCGACCGCCAGCCCGGCCGACATCGCCGCCCTCGCCTCCGTGCAGGTCGAGGGTGACGCGGGCGCGAAGCCCAAGTTCACGTTCACCCAGCCGTTCACGGTCACGGCCATCGCGTCACGGCTGATCGCGCCCGGAACCGGGGCGAAGCTCGTGGGCGGCCAGATCCTCGCCGTCCACTACTACGCCGTCAACGGCGCGGACGGCACCGACCTCGGGACCTCCTACGGCGCCACGACTGTCTCCCTGACGGTGGGCGACACCAACAACGGCAACGAGATGAACGCTGCGCTCACCGGACAGAACGTCGGGGCGCGCCTCCTGTTCGGAGTCCCCGGAGCCAAGAGCACCGAGCTGATGCTCATCGAGGTCGTCGGCGCCAAGACGGTCCCGGACCGCGCCGAGGGTGAGGCCGTCGCACCCGTCGCGGGTCTGCCGACCGTCACGCTCGCCGCAGACGGCACCCCGACGCTCACGCCCGCCACGGGCACTGCGTCGACCACGCTCGTCGTGCAGCCGCTGATCAAGGGCGCGGGCGCCGCGGTCACGGCTGGCCAGACGGTCACGGTCAACTACACCGGATGGCTGTGGGACGGCACGAAGTTCGACTCGTCGTGGGGCCGCACGAAGTTCACGTCGGCGCTGGCCAAGGGCTCGATCATCGACGGTTGGATCCAGGGCCTCGTCGGCCAGACGGTGGGCAGCCAGGTCCTCCTGGTCATCCCCCCGGACCTCGCCTACGGCGCGACGAAACAGGGCACGATCCCGGCGAACTCCACGCTGGTCTTCGTCATCGACATCCTCGGCGCCTCCTGACGGCCGCGCGATGCTGATCACCGACGCCCACCTCCTCACCGGGGTGGGCGTCGGTGCGTCCGGCCAGACGTTCCCAGCGTCGTCGTGCATCCTGGACGCGTGCTCGACGACTTCGACCGCGTGCTCGCGCAAGCGCGCCGCGGCTCCCCGGAGGCGTTCCAGTCGCTCCACGGCGACCTGGTCCGCCCAGTCGCGGCGTACCTGCGGAACAAGGGAGTCACCGAGATCGAGGACGTCACGAGCGACGTGTTCCTCGCGGTGTTCACCGGCCTCGGCGGCTTCACAGGCGGCCAGGCGGCGTTCCGGTCGTGGGTGTTCACGATCGCGCACCACCGCATCGCCGACCACTGGCGCCGGGAGGCCCGCGCACCCGCGCTCGTCGAGCTCACGCTGGACGACGACGGCGGCACGACCCCGGCGGCCGAGCACCATGCGCTCGACGCGCTCGGCACCGCTCGAGTCCATGAGCTGCTCGACACCCTCACGCCCGACCAGCGGGAGGTCCTGCTGCTGCGGATCGTCGCCGACCTGACCCTCGAGCAGACCGCCGAGGTGCTCGGCAAGCCGGCCGGCGCCGTGAAGTCGCTCCAGCACCGGGGCCTCGCAGCGCTGCGCAAGATCGTCGAACCCGAGGGCGTATCCCCATGAGCTCCTTCGACGATGACACGGGCGTGAGGGACACCGACGAGGAGCTGCTGCGGGGTACGGCGGTCAACGCCGACCTGGCACTGACGGCGCTCGTCGCGATGCTGCGTGAGTCGGCCGAGGCGCCCGGCCCTCGCCCGACCGATGCCCTCGCGACCCTGCTGCGGACAGGCCGCGTCCCCGGAGCCGTCCCCGCGCCCGCACCGATCCCGCTCGCTGCGTCGACCGCGGTTCCGCTCGCCGCGCGCCTCCGACGGCTCGCGAGCCGCGCGGCAGGCCTGGGGCTCGCCGCGAAGATCGCTCTGTCCGCTGGCGTCGCTGTGGCTTCGGTCGGCACCGCAGCTGCGATCGGCGGGGTGCCTGTCGCCGTGCAGGAGCGCGCGACCGACACGCTGGGACACATCGTTGCGGTGTTCGCGCCGGGGTCCCAGCGCGACACCGACAACACCTCCCCGGCGGGGCCGACGCCGTCGCCG
>JABBOW010000130.1 GCA_012927595.1 Cellulomonas sp. | reverse complement strand
CGAGCTGGCCGCAGCGCTCGACTCCCGGGCCGACGACGACCTCGTCGTCGACTGCCGCTCAGCCACGTACCTCGCGGCGTGGCGTCCCCCACGCAGCGCCGCGTGGGTCCAGGTCCGCGTCGTCCGGGAGGTCGCCGGGCGCCGGGCGGTCGTCTCGCACAACGCCAAGCACGCCCGCGGGGTGCTCGCCCGACACCTGCTCGCGCGCCGTCGAAACGTCCCGGCGGACGCCGACGGCCTTGCGGCGGCCGCGAGCGAGCTGATCGGCGAGCAGTGGGTCGCCGTCGAGCTCGCGCCGCCGGTCCGCGGTGCGTGCGTCCTCACCCTGGTCGTGCAATGAGCGTCGCCTGCCCAGGACGGTGCGCCGTGGCGGGACCGGTCAGGCGCGCGCGGCCCAGCCCTCGCTCGGCGCGCCGGCGACGGCGACCTCGCTGCGGCCGTCCTCGAAGAGCCGCACGATGCTCAGCGACGCGGGCGCGACCCGCAGCTGGCTCCAGGACGACGGCTGCGCGCCCATCGCGATCCCGAGCGCGGCGCGGATCGAGACCGCGTGGCTGATGACCACGACCGTGCGGTCGACGCCGTCGGCCAGCAGTGCGCCGAGCGCACCGCGGATGCGCACGCCGACGTCGGTGATCGACTCCCCGCCCGGCGGGCGCACGTCCGCCCCGAGGTGCCACGGCCGTAGCGTTCGGGGCCAGCGCTCCTCGATCTCCTCGGCGGTCAGCCCCTCCCACGCCCCGAAGTCGGCCTCTTTGAAGTCAGGCACGGTCCGCACATCGAGGCCGATCCGAGCGCCGACGACAGCGGCCGTCTGCTGCGTGCGGACCATCGGTGAGGCGATGAGCTCGCTCGGGTAGGGGATGTCACCCCACAGGTCGCGCCCGACCCGGTCGACGAGGACCGCCGCTGCCGCTGCCTGCGCTCGACCCTCGTCATTGAGCGGCGGTCCGGGAACGGACGAGCCGGAGTAGCCGCGCGACAGCGTCATCGTGGTGGACCCGTGCCGCACCAGGACGACTGTGACCGGCTCCGCAGCGTCGAACCGCACCGCCGCGCCCGACGGCCGGGCGGCCCGCGCACGGGCGCCGCCGGCTGCCGGGGAGACCCCGGCGTCCGCCATCAGAAGGCGTCCTCACCGCGCACGAGGATCCGCCCGGAGTCCTCGCAGAACACGATCTCCTCAGGCGGCAGCGCTTTGATGCGCGCGAGCTCGGTGCCCGGAACCATGAGCCCACTGCCCTCGGAGCGACCGTGGCGCAGGGCCGCTGCCGCGACACCGCCGAGGCGCCCGCGCATCTTCTCGTAGAGGGCCAGGAGCTTGTCGTCGAGCGGCGCGGCCATCTCGGCCCGCTGCGCGCCCACGTGGTCCGCGTCGGCGTCGAGCTCGGCGAACGCTGCATCCCGCTGGGCGACGACCTCGTCGCGCTGCGCGACCAGGGAGTCGTGCGCTGTCGTCAGCTCGTTCAGCACGGACTCGTGGGCCTCGAGCCGCTCCATGACCTCGAGCTCGACCTCCTCGAGCTCGCCCTGACGCCGACCGAGCGAGGCGAGCTCGCTCTGCAGCGCCTGCAGGTCCTTCGAGGTGCCGCTGCCCGAGTCGAGACGGGTCTGGTCGCGCGTGGCGCGGGTGCGGACCTGCTCGACATCGGACTCTGCCTTCGCAACGGCACGGCGCAGGTCGTTCGCGGCGGTCCTCGAGGTCACCAGGGCCGTCTCGAGATCGGCGAGCTGGCCATCGAGCTCGATGAGTCGCGCGAGCGCAGGGACGTTCACGCGGCGGTGCGCGATCTGGCCGAGGCGCGTGTCAAGCCCCTGGACCTCCAGGAGCCGGCGCTGGGCCTCGGGGGGTGCTGTGGTCACAGGGGGTTTCCTTCCGACTGCATCTGAGGGCTCGGCACCCGCGCCGTCCACGGATCGGTGCGCTGCGTGCTGATCCGGGTCTCCACCGTAGTGCCGTCGGACGCGAGCGCCGACGTGAGATCAGCGGCCGCGAGCCGTAGCCACGGCCACTCTGACGCGAAGTGTGCGACGTCCACGAGGTAGGGCGGGCTCGGCTGACCGGGCGCCGCGTCGAACTCGGCACGCTCGCGGAGCTCGGACGCGGGGTGATGGCGCAGGTCGGCCGTGAGGTACGCGTCGACCCGCGCCGCTCGGACCGAGTCGAAGAGCGAGTCGCCCGATCCTCCGACGACCGCGACACGCGTCACCCGGGCTTCAGGGTCCCCAGCGAACCGCACGCCCTGGGCGGTCGCGGGCAGCGCTGCGGCGACCCGCTCGGCGAACCCGAGCAGCGTCGTGGGCTCCGCGAGCCGGCCCACGCGCCCGATCCCGGTCGGGCCGTCCCAGCGTGCGAGCTCCAGCACGTCGAACGCCGGTTCCTCGTAGGGATGTGCCGAATGCATCGCAGCGAGGACGGCGGAGCGCAGACGCCGGGGGGCGACCATCTCGACCCGGGCCTCGACGACCGTGGCGATCTCGCCGACTCGCCCCACGGACGGTCGGGCGGCCGCCGACGGGGTGAACGTGCCCTCGCCCGTCGAGGTCCAGGCGCAGCGCGTGTACGCACCGATCGCGCCGGCCCCCGCGAGCGCCAGCGCGTCGACCAGGCGGCTCACGTCCGCGACCGGCACGAACACGACGTGCTTGTCGAGGGCGTCGGCCGCGATCGGCTCGAGCGGCTCCAGGTCGACGAGCCCGACCGCGGCGGCGAGCGCCTCGGCGACACCGTGGGGGGCGGCGTCGGCGTTCGTGTGCGCGGCGTACAGACCGATCCCTGACCGGATGAGGCGATGCAGCAGGGCACCCTTGAACGTGGTCGCTGCAACCGAGTGGACCCCCCGCAGCAGCAGGGGGTGGTGGGTCACGACGAGGTCCGCTCCCCACTCGACCGCCTCGTCGACCACGGCATCGACCGGGTCCAGCGCGAACAGCACGCGACGCACGGGCTGCGCCGGGTCGCCCGCGACGAGCCCCACGGCGTCCCACGACTCGGCGGTCCCGGGCGGGTAGAGCCGGTCGAGCACGCCGACGACCTCGGCGAGCGTGGGGGCTGCTGTCCGGTTGTCCGTCACGGCGTGAAGGCTACCGCCGGTCTAGGGCAGCAGCATTGACTTGATCGCGCGCCGCTCGTCCATGGCCTTGTACGCCTCGGCGACGTCGTGCAGCGGCACGACGAGGTCGAAGACGAGCCCGGGCTCGATCGCGCCCGACAACCCGTCGACCATGAGCTCGGCGATGTACGCGCGCACGGGCGCGACGCCACCGACGACTCCGACGTTCGTCGAGAACATCTGCTGAACGGGCAGCTCGGGGCCGCCGGCCGGCACGCCGACGTACCCGACCCGCCCGCCGGGGCGCGCCGAGTCGAGCGCCTGCTGCATCGACTCCTTCGTGCCGACGCACTCGAGCGCCGCGTCCGCGCCGACGCCGTCGAGCAGGTCCATGACGCGCGCCACCCCCTGGGCGCCGCGCTCCGCGACGATGTCGGTCGCGCCGAACCGCACTGCGAGGTCCTGACGGGTCGCGTGCCTCGACATCGCGATGATCCGCTCGGCGCCCAGACGCCGCGCCGCGAGGACCGCGCACAGCCCGACCGCGCCGTCGCCGACGACGACGACTGTCGAGCCCGGTCCGACCCCGCCTGAGAGCGCGGCGTGGTGGCCTGTGCCCATGACGTCGCTCAGGGTCAGGACGCTGGGCAGCAGGGCCGCATCGGGGTGGTCCGGGGTCGCGACGAGGGTGCCGTCGGCGAGCGGAACTCGGACGTACTCGCCCTGACCGGCGTCGGAGGGGATGCCGTCGTGGTCGGGCTCTCCCCACCAGCCGAGCTGCGTGCACGACGTGTGGACCCCGTTGCGGCAGTGCACGCAGGTGTTGTCGCTGATCGCAAACGGCGCGACCACGAACTGTCCGGGTCGCACCGACCTGACGTCCGCACCGACCTCCTCGACCACCCCGACGAACTCGTGGCCGATCCGGTGCGGGGCGGTGGTGGGCCGGACGCCGCGATACGGCCAGAGGTCGGAGCCGCACACGCACGCTGCGACGACGCGGACCACGGCGTCCGTCGGCAGGACGATGCGGGGATCGGGGACCGTCTCGAGGCGGATGTCGAACGGGCCGTGAATGAGGGTGGCGCGCACGGGATGGCCTTTCGCAGGACGGTCGGGGGGGCGTGCGGGGTGGGCCCGGCCGGGCTCGAACCGGCGACCTCCGCGGTGTAAGCGCGGCGCTCTGACCAACTGAGCTACAGGCCCCTGCGACGGTTGATCAGACTACCGGCGCGCAGACACGTCAGAGCACGGGTAGGTCAGAGCAGCGCGAGCGCCGAGCGGTACGTCTCGAGGTCACGGGGCTGGGTGCGGGGGTTGACGAGCGCCCAGCGCAGCACGCCGTCGGCGTCGATGAGGAAGCTGCCGCGGACCGCCAGGCCTCGCTCGTCGTCGAACACTCCGTAGGCTCGTGCGATCTCGCCGTGCGGCCAGAAGTCGGAGAGCAGGTCGAAGGTGTAGTCCTCCTTCTCCTGCCACGCACGCAGGGAGAACGTCGCGTCGCACGAGACCACGAGCACGCGCACGCCGGCGTCGTCGAAGAGCTCGATGTTGTCGCGGATCGTGCACAGCTCACCGGTGCACGTCCCCGAGAACGCGAATGGCACGAAGACGAGGACGACGGGCGTCCCGCGCAGCTCCGAGAGCCGCACCGGGGTGCCGTGCGTGTCCATCGAGGCGAAGTCCGGCGCCGGCTTCCCGAGCTCCGGAACGACCTGATCGCGGGGGTGCGACACCGTCACTTGCCGCGGCCGCGGTTGCCAAGCCGGGTCGCCGACCAGTCCGGTGCGATCGAGAACGTGCTCGTCGCGTGCAGACCGGCCGTCGTGGCGGCCTCCTCGATCTCGGCGTGGTCGATGTGACCGCCGCGACCGGCCTTCGGTGTGAGGACCCAGATCACCCCACCGTCGTCGAGGACGGTCTTGGCGTCGACGAGGGCGTCGGTGAGGTCGCCGTCGTCCTCTCGCCACCAGATCATCACGCCGTCGGTGACATCGTCGTAGTCCTCGTCGACGAGCTCGTGCCCGGTCGTCGACTCGACGGCGGCGCGCAACTCGCTGTCGACGTCGTCGTCGTACCCGAACTCCTGAACCACCTGACCCGAGATGAATCCGAGACGAACCACAGCCTGCGAGGCTGCGTCGCCCGTGGTGCTTGCCACGTGCTGACCTGTTCCCTTCCGTCACGACCGCCCCGGACAGGCGATCTGTCGATGTCCGCAAACCGTAGCCCACCTCACCGGGTCGCACCGAGGCAAGACCTTGACGCGGTCGGCGTGGCGTGCGCGCCCCCGCGTGTCGCCGACGTCACGTCGGCCCGCCGCCCTCTCGGAGTGACTTCCGACGACACAGGGGCAGAGAATGGTTCGACTACCCGCTCCCGACTGCGCGCGCACCTGTGCCGCGCCGCACGGCTCGGGCCGAGCTGCCCCCCAGGGTCGACCGACCCGGCGGGTGCACGAGAGACGAAGGAGCGCACGTGGCTTCGACGGACGACAGAGGACCGCTCATCAATGGTCTTCTCAGCCAGGTCCCGGACTTCGACCCCG
Source organism: Cellulomonas sp. (assembly GCA_012927595.1). GTDB lineage: Bacteria > Actinomycetota > Actinomycetes > Actinomycetales > Cellulomonadaceae > Cellulomonas_A. The sequence goes on along the minus strand of JABBOW010000130.1, from coordinate 24,696 downwards.
CCGAGACCGGCGAGTGGCTCGACTCCTTGGACGGCCTCATCGACGACAAAGGCGGCCCACGCGCCCGCTACGTGCTGCTGAGCCTGCTGAAGCGGGCGCGGGAGCGCAACGTGACGGTCCCGACGTCGATCAACACGCCCTACGTAAACACGATCGGCGTGCACGAGGAGCCATACTTCCCGGGCGACGAGGTGATCGAGCGCCGGTACCGCTCCTGGATCCGCTGGAACTCGGCCGTCATGGTGACGCGCGCGCAGCGCCCCGGGATCGGCGTCGGCGGTCACATCTCGTCGTACGCGTCGGTGTCGACGCTCTACGAGGTCGGCCTCAACCACTTCTTCCGCGGCAAGGACCACCCCGGCGGCGGCGACCAGATCTACTTCCAGGGCCACGCGTCACCCGGCATGTACGCCCGCGCGTTCCTCGAAGGACGCCTGTCGGAGCACCAGATCGACGGCTTCCGCCAGGAGAGGTCGCACCCGGGAGGCGGGCTGCCGTCGTACCCGCACCCGCGCCTCGCTCCCGACTTCTGGGAGTTCCCGACGGTATCGATGGGCCTTGGCCCGGCGTCGGCGATCTACCAGGCCTGGACGAACCGCTACCTGCACCTGCGCGGAATCAAGGACACGAGCCAGCAGAACGTCTGGGCGTTCCTCGGCGACGGCGAGATGGACGAGCCCGAGAGCCGCGGCATGCTGCAGCTCGCGGCGCAGCAGGGCCTCGACAACCTCAGGTTCGTCGTCAACTGCAACCTGCAGCGCCTCGACGGCCCGGTGCGTGGCAACGGCAAGATCATCCAGGAGCTCGAGGCACAGTTCCGTGGCGCCGGCTGGAACGTCATCAAGGTCATCTGGGGCCGCGAGTGGGACGTCCTGCTGAACGCGGACAAGGACCGCGCGCTGGTCAACCTCATGAACAACACGCCTGACGGCGACTACCAGACGTTCAAGGCGAACGACGGCGCGTACGTCCGCGAGCACTTCTTCGGCCGTGACCCGCGCACCAAGGCGCTCGTCGCGAACATGACGGACGACGAGATCTGGGCGCTCAAGCGGGGCGGCCACGACTACCGCAAGCTGTACGCCGCCTATGCCGCGGCGTCGGCGCACACCGGTCAGCCGACCGTCATCCTGGCCCACACGATCAAGGGCTACGGCCTCGGTTCGGGCTTCGCCGGGCGCAACGCCACGCACCAGATGAAGAAACTGAAGGGCGCCGACCTCAAGACGCTGCGCGACACGCTGCACATCCCCTTCACGGACGAGCAGCTCGACGCGGACCCCTACCTGCCGCCGTACTACCACCCGGGCGACGACGACCCCGCTATCCAGTACATGAAGGACCGCAGGCGGGCGCTGGGCGGGTACCTGCCCGAGCGGCGCTCGACGCACGTCGACGTCACGCTGCCCGACGAGAAGGTCTACGACCAGCTCGCCAAGGGCTCGGGGCAACAGGAGGTCGCGACGACCATGGCGCTCGTGCGCCTGTTCAAGGATCTCGTCAAGGACAAGAACTTCGGCAACCGGGTCGTCCCGATCGTCCCCGACGAGGCCCGGACGTTCGGGCTCGACGCGATGTTCCCGAGCGCCAAGATCTTCAACACCCAGGGTCAGCACTACGTACCGGTCGACAACGACCTCATGCTCGCCTACCGGGAGTCCGAGGCCGGGCAGATCATGCACACCGGCATCAACGAGGCCGGCTCGGCCGCTGCGTTCCAGGCCGTGGGCACGTCGTACGCGACGCACGGTCAGCCGTTGCTTCCGTTCTACTTCTACTATTCGATGTTCGGGTTCCAGCGCACGGGCGACCAGTTCTGGGCGGCCGGCGACCAGATGACCAGAGGCTTCCTCATCGGGGCCACGGCCGGTCGCACGACGCTGACCGGGGAGGGCCTGCAGCACGCCGACGGGCACTCACCGGTGCTCGCCAGCACGATGCCGCACGTCGTGCACTACGACCCGGCATACGGCTACGAGATCCGGCACATCGTGCGTGCCGGGATCGAGCGGATGTACGGGCCCGACCACGGCCAGGACCGCGACGTCATCTACTACCTCACGGTCTACAACGAGCCGATCCTCCAGCCCGCCGAGCCCACGGACGTCGATATCGAGGGCATCCTCAAGGGCATCTACCTGCTCGCGCCGGCGCAGGGCGACGGGCCGCGCGCCCAGATCCTCGCCTCCGGGGTCGCAGTCGGCTGGGCGCTCGAGGCACAACAGCTGCTCGCCGAGGACTGGGGGGTCCGGGCCGCAGTCTGGTCCGTCACGAGCTGGAACGAGCTGCGCCGTGACGGCCTCGCCGCCGACGACCAGGCGTTCCTGCATCCCAGCGAAGAGCAGCGCGAGGCCTACCTCACGCACAAGCTCACGGGTGCCGAGGGGCCGTTCGTCGCCACGACGGACTTCGACCACCTCGTCCCCGACCAGGTGCGGGCGTGGATCCCGGGTAGCTACGCGACGCTCGGCGCCGACGGCTTCGGCTTCTCGGACACCCGACCCGCGGTGCGTCGGCACTTCAAGATCGACGGTCCGTCGACCGCAGTCCGCGTCCTGCAGCAGCTCGAGCGGACCGGTCAGGTCGCGGCGGGCTCGACGGCGCACGCGATCGAGCGGTACCGGCTGCACGACGTGACGGCCGGGACCTCAGGCAACGCGGGCGGCGAGTCCTGATCGGCTGACCGACCCCGCGTCACCTTCATCACGAGGTGGCGCGGATCGGTCAGCAGGACACCCTGGTGCTACTGCTCGGCCGGGTTCGCGTCGACTCCGGCCTCGGCGATGCGCTGCGCGAGCTCGGCCTGCAGCGGTGCGATCGCCTTCTGGTTCGGGTACAGGTCCAGTGCCGCGAGATGCTGCTTGGCATCGAAGGTCCGCCCCGCCTCGATCGCGGCGAGGACGAGCTGACGGGCGATCTCCGGGTCGTGCTCACGCGGACGCCAGTGTCCGACGCCGAGGGAGAGCGCCTCGACCGGAAGGCCGACTTCGCGGAGCAGCTGGAGACCCGCGGCGAGCGCCGTGCCCGCCGGGTCGCGCTCGGCGGCTGTGGTCAGCCGACGCAGCATGCCCTCGCGGTCGTCATGCACCGACAGCCGGGCCACCTCGATCAGCGGGTACCACGCACGGGGGTTGCCGGCGAGCTCCTCGCCCAGGGCCCAGACGGCGAGGTCGGCCGCGCGCTGCTTCTCAGGGTCCTCGAGCTGGGCCGTCAGCGGATCGTCGTCAGGACCGGTCCCGGCCGCACGTCGACGGACGATCTCAGCGAGCGCCGAGAAGGCCCTCTCGTTGTTGGGGTCGTCGCTCAGGACCGATCGCAGAGCGTCCTCGTGAAGCGTGTCACCGCGCCGCGGAGCCGTGGAGGGACGACGCGCGCCGACCTTCGATGCAGACGGCGGTCGCCGCATCAGCTGGCGAAGTCGGGGCAGAAGGGCCATGACGAGACCTTAGCCGCTGCCGCGCCCCGCCACCTGTCCACGGCAACACAGAATGCGCGGCGGGCCCCTCACAAGATTCGTATTTGTCGACCTCCTACAAGCCTCGCCGTATGCTCGCGCCATGTCCACGCACCGAGAGCACGCCGCCCGCGCCGCAGACCAGCGCGCGCCCGACGTCGAGGCAGTCGGGCCGGCTGAGCCGTCCGGCCCGCGGTCGGTGCGCGCCGCAGGCTCACCCACCGGAACCGAGACGCTAAGGCGGGTGCGCGACGGCAACGGACTGCTCGCAGCCGCGGCGATGCGGCGGCTCGACGAGGACCTCGCGTGGTATCGCGCACTGCCGGCCGAGGACCGCTCGTGGGTCGGTCTCGTGGCGCAGGCGGGCATCAACGCGTTCGTCACTTGGTTCTCGGACCCGTCCACACCGCCGCACGGCGTGGGGGAGATCTTTGCGGCCGCGCCCCCGGAGCTGACCCGGTCGATCTCGCTGCAGCACACCCTTCAGCTCGTGCGCGTCGTCGTCGACGTCGTCGAGACGCACAGCGACCAGCTCGCAGCGCCGGGTGGCGAGCGCGACCTGCGCGAGGCCGTCCTGCGCTACTCGCGCGAGGTCGCCTTCTCGGCTGCCGAGGTATACGCACGGGACGCCGAGGTGCGGGGCGCATGGGACGCGCGACTCGAGGCCCTCGTCGTCGATGCTCTCGTGCGGGGAGAGGTCGACGACTCGGTCCGGTCACGCGTGGCCGCACTGGGTTGGAGCGGACGAGGCTCGACCCTGGTCATGGTCGGCACCACGTCGGCACCGCTCGACGACGTGCGGGCGGCCGATCTGCGCCGGGCGACGCAGCGAGCGGCGGACGACGCGCTGGTCGGGATCCTCGGTGAACGCCTCGTGGTGTTCCTCGGCGGCGACGGCGACCTGCAGGTGGCTGCGCTCTCGCTGCTCCCCCGCTTCGGTCCTGGTCCGGTCGTCATCGGTCCCCCCGCGGGTCACCTGGCCGACGCGGCCCGGTCCGCGCATGCCGCGCTGGCCGGACTCGTCGCCGCGCCGGCGTGGGCGCAGGCGCCGCGGCCGGTCCAGGCCGACGACCTGCTGCCCGAGCGCGTCCTGATCGGCGACGCGACGGCCCGGCGCGCACTCGTGGCGCAGGCGTACGTGCCGCTCGCCGCGAGCACCGGTTCGCTGCTCGAGACCCTGACCGCCTACCTGGGGACAGGCCGGTCGCTCGAGGCTGCCGCGCGCGTGCTCTACGTCCACCCCAACACCGTCCGGTACCGCCTGCGCCGTGTCGCCGACGTCACAGGATGGGATCCCCTCGACCCGCGTGAGTCGTACGTCCTGCAGACGGCGGTCGCGATCGGGCGTCTCGGAGAGGATGCCTGAGGGCGCCCATCCTTGTGGGGTAGCGACAACACGCTCGCAGAAGGTTCGTGCGCACCCGCTTCGGCCACCGGGCCTGCGCCTGGCACAGTGGTCGCGTGCTCGCCATCGTCTGCCCCGGTCAGGGCTCCCAGTCCCCCGGCATGCTCACGCCCTGGCTCGAGCTCCCCGGGGTGGGTGAGCAGCTCGCGGGCTTCTCGCGCGCTGCGGGAGCCGACCTCGTCGCGCACGGCACGACCTCCGATGCCGACACCATCCGCGACACAGCAGTCGCGCAGCCGCTGATCGTGTCGACCTCGCTGGTCGCCTTGCGCGTCCTGCTCGGTGAACGCGCGCCGGCCGACGTCGCCGCCGTGACAGCCGGGCACTCTGTCGGGGAGTTCACGGCCATCGCCGTCGCGGGGGTCCTGTCCGACGACGAGGCCGTCGCGCTCGTGACGGCACGTGCTGCGGCCATGGCTGCGGCCGCCCGCGCATCTGCGACCGGCATGTGCGCGGTCGTCGGAGGCGACGCCCAAGAGGTCCTCGCGGCGATCGAGGCCGCGGGCCTACGTCCCGCGAACATCAACGGTGGCGGGCAGGTCGTCGCGGCGGGCGATCTCGCAAGCCTCGAGCGGATCGCCGCGAACCCGCCCGCGCGGGCACGCGTGATCCCCCTGCAGGGGGGCGGCGCGTTCCACACGCTGTTCATGCAGTCGGCCTTCGACGCGTTCGCGCCCGTCGCGGCCGCTCAGCGTGCTCAGGACCCTCGCCTGCCGCTGCTCTCGAACGCCGACGGCCGGGCGTACCCGGGGTCGTCCGGCGGCTCGGGCGCGCATGGCTCCGGCGCCGACGTGCTGCGGCGTCTCGCGCAGCAGATCGTCGCTCCGGTCCGGTGGGACCTGTGCCAGGAGACGATCGCCGCACTCGGCGTCACCGGTCTGCTCGAGCTTGCGCCCGGCGGGGTGCTCACCGGGCTGGCCCGGCGTAGCCTGCCCGGGGTGGAGACGGTCGCTGTGAAGTCACCGTCGGACGTCGACGCCGCCCGAGACCTGATCGCCCGCCATGGGACCCCGCGCAGCCAGGAGAACACTCTGTGACCCGACCGACCCTCACCCAGGCCACCGGCGCCGCGCACTCCCGTATCCTGGGGATCGGAGCCGCCCGAGGCGAGAACGTCGTGACCAACGACGACATCTCGGGCCCGATCAACTCCTCCGACGAGTGGATCCAGCAGCGCACCGGGATCATCACCCGGCGACGGGCCGGCGCGGAAACCGACGTCCTCGACCTCTCGGAGGCCGCTGCCCGCCAGGCGATCGCTGCGGCCGGTCTTACGGGCTCCGACATCGACGCGGTCATCCTGTCGACCGTCACCTACTTCGAGCAGACGCCGGCCGGCGCCGCGGTCCTCGCGGACCGCCTCGGGGCCACGCCCGCGGCCGCGTACGACATCTCAGCGGCGTGCGCGGGCTACTGCTACGGCATCGGCCAGGCCGACGCCCTCGTACGCTCAGGAGCCGCGCACCACGTGCTGGTGATCGGCGCGGAGAAGATGAGCGCGTTCATCGACCCGACCGACCGCTCGATCTCCTTCCTGCTCGGTGACGGCGCGGGCGCGGCAGTCGTCGGACCGTCAGACTTCGCGGGCATCGGCCCGACCATCTGGGGCTCTGACGGGTCGCGCGCGAAGGCCGTCGGCCAGACGCACACGTGGCTCGAGCTGCGCGACAACCCCGAGCTCGGCTGGCCGACGCTGCGCCAGGACGGCCAGTCGGTCTTCAAGTGGGCTGCCTTCGAGATGCCCAAGATCGCCCAGCAGGCCCTTGACGCGGCCGGAGTGACGGCCGACCAGATCCAGGCATTCGTCCCTCACCAGGCCAACATGCGGATCATTGACCAGATGGCCAAGCAGCTGCACCTGCCGGCGTCCGTCGTCATCGGTCGTGACATCGCCGACACCGGCAACACCTCGTCCGCGTCCATCCCGCTCGCGACCGACCGACTGCTGCAGGAGGGCGCCGTGAAGTCGGGCGACCTCGCGCTGCAGATCGGGTTCGGCGCCGGCCTCGTGTACGCGGCCCAAGTCGTCGTCCTGCCCTGACCGGGTCCCCACCCGGCGTGGGGGGCCCCGGGGACGCTTGGGGGGGCCGGCGACCACGAGCAGTACGGTTCATCGACCCAGCACCACCCACACCAAGGAGACACCGATGGCGAACAGCGAGCAGGAGATCCTGGCCGGACTGGCCGAGATCGTCAGCGAGGAGACGGGGCTGCCGACCGAATCCGTCCTGCCCGAGAAGTCCTTCACCGACGACCTCGACATCGACTCCCTGTCGATGATGACGATCGTGACCCTGGCCGAGGAGAAGTTCGACGTGCGGATCCCCGACGACGAGGTCAAGAACCTCGTCACCGTCGGCGACGCCGTCTCGTTCATCGCCAAGGCGCAGGCCTGACAGCACAGCACCACCGCACGACAGCGTCCGGGGCCCGGTCCCTGGACGGAACCGCTCCGGCACCCGCCGGGCCGGGACCCGGACGCATCTCGTCCTCGCCGAACTGGAGCAGACCATGAGCCCCGTCATCGACGTCGTCGTCACCGGCATGGGAGCCACCACACCGCTCGGCGGTGACGTCGCGAGCACCTGGCGCGCGGCGCTCGCCGGCGAGTCGGGCGCACGGACCTTCGACAACGACTGGGCCGAGCGCTATGAGATCGCCGTCAGCTTCGCCGCGCAGATCAAGGTCAAGCCCGACCATGTGCTCACGCGACCGGAGACCAAACGCATGGACCCCTCGGCGCAGTACGCGATCATCGCGACGCGCGAGGCCTGGGCCGACGCCGGGAGCCCCGAGGTCGATGCCACGCGCCTCGGCGCGGTCGTCTCGTCCGGCATCGGGGGCATCTGGACGACGCTCGACGCCTGGGACACGCTTCGCGAGAAGGGCGGCCGACGCGTCCTGCCGATGACAGTCCCGATGCTCATGCCGAACTCCCCCGCGGCCTACGTCGAGCTCGAGATCGGTGCCCGGGCCGGCGCACACGCGCTCGTGTCCGCCTGCGCATCGGGCGCCGAGGCGATCGGCTACGGCGTCGAGATGATCCGCTCGGGGCGTGCGGACGTGGTTGTCGCGGGCGGTACCGAGGCCGCCATCCACCCGATGCCCCTCGCGGCGTTCGCGGCGTCCCGGACGCTGTCCACGCGCAACGACGACCCCGCGAGCGCATCGCGGCCCTACGACCTGCACCGGGACGGCTTCGTCCTGGGCGAGGGGGCCGGGATCGTGGTGCTCGAGTCCGCCGAGCACGCGGCCGCACGCGGGGCCCACGTGTATGCACGGTTGGCCGGTGTCGGGCTCAGCTCCGACGGGTATCACATCACGTCCCCCGACCCTGCCGGCCGCGGTCAGGTGGCGGCGATGCGCTCAGCCCTGACCGACGCCCGGCTGACGGCCTCGGACATCGTGCACGTCAACGCCCACGCGACCTCCACGGTCGTCGGCGACCTGATCGAGGCACGCGCGGTGCGCGAGGTCCTCGGGGCTGCCGCCGACCAGGTCGCGCTGTCGGCCACCAAGTCGATGACCGGCCACCTGCTCGGTGGCGCGGGTGCGCTCGAGACGATCTTCACGGTGCTCGCACTCGCCGAACGCACAGCGCCGCCCACCATCAACGTGACGGACCCCGACCCGGAGCTCGAGCTGGACCTCGTCCGGGACACCCCGCGCGCACTTCGAGACGGCTCGATCGCCGCAATCAACAACTCGTTCGGGTTCGGTGGCCACAACGTGGCCCTGGTCGTCGCGAGCGCCTGACCTGCCGCGTCCGCCGACCCCCGCAGGTCAGCCGACGCGGTGCAGCCAGCGGACCGGTGCTCCAGCACCCGCGTACCGGAACGACTCGAGCTCGTCGTCCCAGGCCTGGCCGAGAGCCAGGTCGAGCTCGGACCGGAGTCGCGCTGGGTCAGCCGCGTGCTCGAGAGCCGCACGGATGCGGTCCTCGGGCACGACGATGTTGCCGTGGACGTCGGTCTGGGCGTGGAAGATGCCGAGCTCAGGGGTGTGGCTCCAGCGCGAGCCGTCGGTCCCGTGGCTCGCCTCCTCGGTCACCTCGTAGCGCAGGTGGGTCCAGCCTCGCAGCGACGAGGCGAGCCGCGCGCCAGTCCCCTGGGCGCCCTGCCACGAGTACTCGGCGCGGTACATCCCGGGCGATGCCGGCTGCGGTATCCAGTCCAGGGACACGCGCGCGCCCAGCACGTTGCCCGCCGCCCACTCGAGGTGGGGGCACAGCGCACGGGGCGCTGAGTGCACGAAAAGTACACCGCGGGTGATTGCACCAGCCATGTCGCCCTCCTTGACGGTTCGAGGTTCGTCTTCCCCAACGACCTCGGTCCGGCTACGAGAGGTTCACACGGTTTCGCGGCGTGCTCAGGACAGCATGCCCGACATCGCACCCTCAGCGCCAGCACCGGCGTGCGCGGCGCGCTGACCAGGGTGTCAGAGCTGCTCGCGGATCGCCCGCATGGCCTTCTTGCGGACCGAGCGCTCGAGGCGGTCGAGGTAGAGGTGACCGTCCAGATGGTCGACCTCGTGCTGCAGGCAGCGGGCCATGAGCTCGGTGCCCTCGATGACGACCTCCTTGCCGTCGAGATCCTCGCCGACGACGCGCGCGTACCAGGCGCGGCGGGTGGGGTACCACAGGCCGGGTACGGACAGGCAGCCCTCGTCGCCGTCCTGGAAGTCGTCGGAGAGCTCGACGATCTTCGGGTTGAGGACGTAGCCGACCTCGTCTTCGATGTTCCACGCGAAGGCACGAAGCCCGACGCCGATCTGGTTCGCGGCGAGGCCAGCACGACCGTCGTGGTCGACCGTCTCCACCAGATCAGCGACGAGCGAGCGCACACGGTCGTCGATGGACGTGATCGGGTCGCACGGTGTCCGCAGGACCGGGTCGCCGACCGTACGGATCTCTCTCATCGCCATGTGCGGATTCTTTCACGCGCTGCGCCACCGTGTTCCGACGACCACGCCGCAGCACAGCACCACATGATCACAGAGCCACATGCGAGCGACGCAACAACGTCGTGGTCGTGATTCGCGATCGACAGGTCGTAGTCTTTGTACTGACCGGTCAGTTTAACGTCGTCGGAGGACTCGTGCCGCACCTCATCCCCACCCCGCACGTCGAGACGACGAACCAGCCGCAAGGCCCCCCCAGCCGCCGGGCGGCGGTCACCGCCCGCGGGCTGACGCTGCGCACGCGTCGCGGCGCCGTGTACGGCCCGGTCGACCTCGACGTCCCGGCAGGGTCGCTCGTCGTCGTGCAGGGACCCCAGGGCGGTGGACGGTCAAGCCTCCTGCTGACGGTTGCAGGCCGCATGGTGCCCGATCGTGGGTCGGCGCTCACCGTGCTCGGGGAGTCGCTGCCGCGCCGCCGTCGGGCCGTCCAGGCCCGTGCCGCGGTCGCTGGCTTCGCTGGACTGGACGACCTCGACGAGTCCGTCACGGTCGCCGACACCGTCCGCGAACGCCTCGCCTGGTTGTCGCCCTGGTACCGCCAGGTCGCTCGCGTCGACCAGCGCGTCTTCAACGCCCTCGCCGAGCCTGTTTTCGGCGAGCGGCCGCTGCCGCGCGTCGACAGCCTGGTGTGGGACCTCGACGAGGTCGACGCGATGCTCCTGCGCCTCACGCTGGCGATGACGCAGCACCCTGACCTGCTCGTGGTCGACGACATCGACCAGGTGCACGACTCCGTCCGGCGCCAGACCGTGTGGTCACGGCTCGAGGCGATGTCCGCCGCTGGGACGACGGTGATCGCCTCGGTCGCGTCGTTCGACGAGGTGGCCCGCATGCGCTGGGACCGCCGGCCCGAGCAGGTCATGCTCGCGACCGGTCCGCATGCCGTGCCCGCAACCTGAGCTGCACCCACCCCCGAAGCGCGCGGCCGCCAACGGCTTGCGCACCGACCTGTCGCGAAGGATCACCATGCTCGCCCTCACCTCGACCGGCACCGAGCTGCGCCGGTTTCGCCGCGGACTGCTGCCGAAGCTCGCCGTCGGCGCGATGATCTTGATCCCGCTGCTGTACGGAGCGCTCTACCTGTGGGCCTTCTGGGACCCGACCGGCCACCTGGACCAGCTCCCGGTAGCGCTCGTCGACGCCGACCAGGGGTCGACGCTCGACGGAACCGCGCTCCACGCAGGAACCGACGTCGCAACCCGCCTGCTCGACTCGGGCGACCTCAACTGGCACCTGACCGACGCGAAGGACGCCGCCGACGGCGTCGCGAAGGGCACCTACTACTTTGCGGTGACCGTGCCTGCCGAGTTCTCGGCCGACATCGCCTCCGCGGGCGGAGCCGACCCCAGGAGCGCACAGCTACTGGTCACCTACAACGACGCCAACTCGTTCCTCGCCTCCACGCTCGGTCGCTCGGCGATGACACAGGTGCGAGACGCCGTCGCAGCGACGATAGGCGAGCAGGGCGTCGACCAGGTCCTGGTCGGCCTGGGCTCGGCTCGCGACGGCTTCGCGCAGGCGTCCGACGGCGCTTTGACCCTGCGCGCGGCCGGTGGCCGGCTTGCCGACGGCGCGCAGCAGGTGGCCGACGGCGCAACCAGTGCCGCTACCGGCGCGGCTGTGCTCGCGGACGGGTCGAAGCGGCTGGTCTCCGGCTCGTCCGCACTGACGGCGGGTGCGCAGCAGCTCGCGACCGGCGCCAAGGCGCTGTCCACCGGTGCGAGCGCGGCCGCGAACGGTGCCGCGCAGGTGTCCATCGGCGTGCAACGGCTGGCCGACGGCACGTCGAGCGCCGCGACCTCGTCCGCCACGCTCGCCGCTGGTGCCGCGCAGGTGGCGACCGGTGTGCACACCGCATCAGGCCAGGTCGCGCAGCTCACCGCGTCGCTCCCTGCGCTCCAGACCGGGATTGCCTCGATCGGCGACTACCTCGGCGCGCATGCGGCCGCCGGAGACACGACCGCCGCGCAGCTCCTCGTTGGGCTGCAGTCGGCGTCGGCAAGCCTCCCCTCGACCGAGGCTGTCGCCGCCACGTCCACGCAGCTCACACAGCTCGACGTCGGCGCCACGAAGGTCTCGGCGGGTTCCGCCCAGCTGAGCAGCGGGCTCGGCGCGTTGTCCACCGGCGCGAACGACCTGCGCTCCGGCTCCGCCCAGCTCGCAACGGGCAGCCAGTCCGTCGCCGACGGTGCGGGCACTCTCGCGACCGGCGCCGACACGCTCGCAACAGGCACGTCGCAGCTCACCCAAGGCACGACGGCGCTCGCGACGGGTGCGTCCAAGCTCGCGGCCGGCACGAGCACGCTGGCCGACGGCGCGGTCCAGGTCGCCGACGGGACGGTCCAGCTCGAAGGCGGCGAGCAACAGCTCGCTGACGGGCTCGCGACCGGTGCCGCGGCGATCCCCGCCGACACGACCGGCGTCCGCACCCAGCGCGCGAGGACGCTTTCCTCCCCCGTCGCGCTCGAGTCCACGAGCGTGGCCGCCGCCCAGGGGTTCGGCGAGGGCTTCGCACCCTTCTTCATCCCGCTCGCGCTGTTCGTCGGGTCGCTCATCACGTGGCTCCTGCTGCGCCCGCTCCCCTCGCGGGCTCTCGCCACGCCGGCGTCAGGGCTGCGTGCGACGCTCGCCGGCTTCTTGCCCGCGATGGTCATCGGCGTGGGTCAGGTCGCCGTGATGCTCGCTGTCATCCACTTCGGCGTCGGACTGCAGATGGCGACCGCGGGCGGAACGATCGCGTTCACGCTGCTGATCGTCGCCGCCTTCCTCGCGCTGCAGCAGATGCTGACCGCCCTGATGGGCCCGGCGGCGGGAAAGGTGGCCATCCTCGCGCTCCTGATGCTGCAGCTCGCGTCGTCGGGCGGCACCTACCCGGTCGAGACGACACCCGCGTTCTTCCAGACGGTCCACCCCCTGCTCCCGATGAGCTATGCCGTCACCGGGCTGCGCGAGGTCATCACGGGCGGGATGGACGCCCGGCTGTGGGGCGCCGTCGCGTACCTCGCTGCCGTGCTCCTTGGTTCGCTCGCGGTCACGTCGTGGCGCGCCGGGCAGCTGCGCACCTGGAGCCTCGAACGGCTCCACCCGGCCATCACCATCTGACAGGCTGCCCCCATGACGACCAGCGTGACACCTGACCTCCCGCCGGCTCCCCCGCCGTCGCCGGTGCCGGTGCCGGGTGCGTCCGACGCGGCTCGACTGCGGCGCGGCACGCGCGGGAGCATCGTCGACGCGGCCGTCGCCCTCATCGCCGACCGCGGGTTCTCGGCGACGTCGGTCGACGACATCGCGGCCGCCGCGGGCGTGGCCAAGGGCAGCATCTACTACAACTTCGGCTCCAAGACGGCGCTGTTCGAGGCAGTCATCGTCGAGGGGGTGGATCGGTTGACGACCGCGCTGCGCGACTCCGTCGTCGGCCTGGACGGGCCCGCGGCGATCGAGGCACTCGTGACGGAGCTGCTGATCCAGGTCCAGGCCCATCCCGACTTCGCCAAGCTCGTCGTCGCCGAGGTCTTCCGCACGGGTCGCGACTGGCAGCACTCGATCCGACAGGTGCGTGAGGAGTCGATGGCGGTGTTCGCCGACGTCGTTCGCGCGTCGTGCCCGGAGCGCGACCCGTCACTCACCGCCGCCGCGATCTTCGGCGCAACGCTCGTCGCCGGCCTGGAGTGGCTCGCATTCCAACCGCACCGTCCCGCCGCCGACGTGCGGGCCGCAGTGCTGGCCACGGTGCTCCCCAGGGGCTGATGCGTTCCACGGGGCGCGGTGCGCGGGCCCCAGACATGGCGAAGGGCCGGGAGATCATTCCCCCGGCCCGTCGCCATGCTGCCAAAGATCAGCTGTCGGCGCGCTGCTGCGGCACACCGGTGAGGAGCTCGCGGACCTCGGCCTCGTGAAAACGGCGGTGCCCGCCGAGGGTCCGGACGGCCGAGAGCTTGCCGGCCTGGGCCCAGCGCGTGACCGTCTTCGGGTCGACGCGGAACATCACGGCGACCTCGCCCGGGGTCAGAAGCTGGCCTGTGATCGGGGCGGTCATTCCGGCACGGTGGGATGTGGTGAGAGACATGATGGGGATTGCTCCTGTCGTTCGGTAGCTCGGCTGGCCGTGGAGGCCCCGTGGCTTTGCGTCCCCGCCTTGCGGCGGGTTTGCCCTTGTTCGCTGACAGGACGACTATGCACGAATCCGGACATCCATGCAACAAACGGCAGGGTGAAAACGCACGATTCGCCCGCGCAACAGGGTGAAGTCTCGACGAGCTGTTCCGTGCCGAGACAGCACACGTTATGACGCTGCTCGGGTGACGGCGACGCTTGATCGTCATCCTCCGCCAGCTCCCCGTCCCCGGCTTCGCGTCCGGAGGGGGTCGATGACCTTTGCTGAGCTCCGGGGCGGACAGCCTCTGCGGACCGTTCGCGGAAGGGCGGCGGACGGGCTGCGGCGCCGGCCGCTCGCACACCAGACACTCCCCACCGGACGCCGACCATCACGACGGCGAGGTGCACGCTCGGACGCGGTCTCATGACCGCGGATGCTCAGTCCTCGGTCCTGATCTTCGACGTCCTTGAGGGACATGCCTCTGATCTGCGCAAACGTGGGCCAGGTGGGGCTTGAACCCACGACCGACGGATTATGAGTCCGCTGCTCTGACCGACTGAGCTACTGGCCCGCGAGCCACCAGGCTACCGGCATCTCCACGTGCGCACGTGGCCGTTGGTGGGTCGGCAATCCCGTCCGCGCTACCGTGGACGGGTGCCACTGTTCACGCGTCGACCGTCCTTGCCCGCAGCGATCCGCACTCGCCTCGACCTACCGTCGGGCGACCGCGTGCTGGTCGCGGCCGAGTTGACGGATGGACGATGGGCCGGCGCGGCTCGTCGCTCGCTGTATGTCGCGGGGCCCGACGGCGACGTCCTGCGGCGCCCGTGGTCCGACGTCGATCGCGCGAGCCTGGACCCTGAGACGTCCGCCATCACGATCAGCTGGGTCGACGGGAGCCGCGCGGAGCTCGCTCTCGCCGGTCCGGGCGCCGACCCGTTCGCCCAGGCGCTGCGCGAGCGCGTGCAGGCCTCGGTCGTCCACAGCGAGATCGTCGTGCTGCCGGGCGGTTCCGAGGCACGGGTCGCCCTACGCCGGGACGAGGGCGGTCGGCTCGTCTCCCAGGTCATCGGTTCGGCGGGCCTCGACCTCGCCGACCCGGCGGTCGCAGCACGGGTCGACGCCGCGGAGGCCCGGGTGCGGTCGGCGGCCGGGCTGGCCGTCTGAGGCGATTCGGAGCACCTCCGGGCTCCTGCTAGGATTCTTCTCGCGCGATCCCTCGTAGCTCAATTGGCAGAGCATCCGACTGTTAATCGGACGGTTACTGGTTCGAGTCCAGTCGAGGGAGCCATCATCGAAGGCCTCTGACCTGCGGAGACGCCAGGCAGGGGCCTTCGTCTTGCCCCGGCGTGCAATAGCCGTGCAATAGGGGCAAGTTGGGATCCCCGCGCCATGCCCACCCGTCTGCCTCACTCGTTGGGCGCAGTGTGCGACGTGTCACGGCTACCGTCGGCGCCGCGGCGCGGGTCCATATCGACGGCGTGCGAGCCCTCGTTGGATGCCTGGAGTCACGTCAGCGCAGACGGGCGTCCGTGCGTCGATCGTCGTCCCGACCGCACGTGGGCAGACGCTGCCATGTGGTGTCGGCTGTGCCCATCCACCGCTGCACGCCCTGCTCGTCGCCGAGGTCTCCGGCGTGGCCGACAGTGCTCAACGGATAGCGCGTCACGGTTGGTCGGTCAGCTCGACGCCCGTGTCCCGCAGTGGCCGCGATCCGGTCTGATGGTCAGTTCACAAGGAGCTTTTCAGCCGTACAACCGTGGCGTTCAGGTTATGCATCCAGCGCCGTCGGCTCCGAGCAGCCTACCCGGGCCGCGATCTGTTGACCGGGCACGCCCTCGGCGGCGAGGAGCACGATCCGCGCCCGCTCGACCTCCCGCGCAGGTGACCCCTTCGCCCGCACCCGCCGGGCCAGCTCGACGCGGTCAGCATCGGAGCCCGCCAACACCCTCACCCGATTCGGCATGCCCCCACTGTCCCGCCGAACACATCAGGAACTTATGTGACACGCCACTAGGTGCGGCCTTCCGCGCCTGCGGCCTCTGCCTTGTCGTGCCCGCACGCGCATCCGTGGGGCGATTCGAGCGTGACGTCGGCGGTCGAGACGTCGGCGCTCGAGCAGCACGTCGCGTCGCTCGACTGGTTCTTGCAGCAGTCATCCATGGGGTCTCCGATTGTTGGGGAAAGGCGTGCTGAGCAGCTCAGAGTCGCGACTTGACCTCTGTGAGGAGGTCGGCGGGTGCGATCCACATGGAGGGGTAGTCGGCGGACCACTTCTGGACGCCCTTGGCGTCGATGAGGACGAAGCCGTGGCCGGGCAGGCCTTCGTGCATGCCCTTGCCGAGGGTGTCGTAGGCCTTGGACGTGGTGCCGTCGTCGAGCAGGAACGGGGTCTTGACCCCGAGCCGGGTCATGTCGGGGGTGATCTGCGCGGCGGTGTTCATCACGATGGGAAGGACCTTGATGCCGGTCGCGGTGAATGCTGGGTCGCTCTCGATCTTGGCCATCTGCACCAGGCAGGCGTCGCAGCCGGCCCCCTCGCTGAAGTACAGGAGCACGGGGGTACCACGCAGCGCTGCCAGCGACACGCTCGTACCGTCGGTCGCCGGCAGGGTGAACTCGGGCGCGGTACGCGCCTCGGAGGACTGCGTCGGTCGCGCTGAGAGCAGCCCGGCCACGACAAGGCCGACCACCACGAGCAGCCCTGTCGTCCAGGCGATGATCGCCAGCCGCCGACGCCGTAGAGCTGCGGCTCCCTGCTGCTTCTTGACCACGTCCAGCGCGGCCTGGCGCTCGTGCTCACGTCGCATGGCGGTCCCAGAGGTCATCGACCACTCCTGTGGTTTGTCGTGGTGTCGTGGCACGACGGGGTGTCGTCGCCATCGGTGGGCGGTTCAACCGTCGGCGGCACATCGATGCCACTGCCTTGGCTCGGCGGTGCGGGGCGCCGGCGCCGCCCGACCAGGGTCGCCCAGACGAACACCGCCGCGAGGGCCAGCAAAGCAAGTCCCAGCACCGCCTCGGGCACGGGCGCCGTCCACCGTTGGATCCGCATGAAGATCCCGGCCAGGGCCTGGCCCGCGGACGCCTGGAACGCGGTCCCGCCCGTCATGTCGGCGCTGCCAGCCAGGGCGATGATGAAGCCGCCCATGACGACGAACGCGACCGCGACACCCACGTTGAGCGTGTTGGTCACCAAGACCCTGGCGCCCAAGCGGATGCGGACGAGCTTCGCCCGGAAGAGCTTGCGCTCCCCCAGTCGCGCCCGGTCCCACAGCAGGGCCATGACGAACAGGGGGAAGACCATGCCGAACACGAACGCCAGACCTAGCGTGAGGCCACCGATCGCCGACCCGGACAGCGCGGACAACGTCATCACCCCGACGAGCACGGGGGCGCAACAGCTGGACGCGATCCCCGAGAAGACCCCGAGGGCGAAGAAGCTCGCCGAGTCCCCCCTGGTCGTGTCCGGAGTACGCATGAAGCTGGGCAGCGACCACATCCTGCCCGACAGCGCCAGCAGCGCGAGGAGGATCATCAACGTGCCGCCCGCGTAGTACAGCGGCGCGTGGTATCGGGCGATCGCCCCCGCGAGAAGGCTCATCCCCATCGTCAGCGGGACCAGGACGAGCGCCAGGCCAGCGGCGAAGATGAACGTCAGCGGCAGCAGCCTCCACAGCCGGTTCTTCACCGCGCCAGCCAGGTAGCTCGGCGCGAGGAACACGATGCAGCACGGCGCGAACAGCGCCACCCCACCGGCGAAGAACGCCGCGATGATGCTGCCCGTCGTGAGCAGGTCAGCTCCCACTACTCAGCGCCCCACCGACGCGGCACCCCGGCCGGCGTCGAGCCCCGCCGCGGACGCGCGAGCGGCGAGCAGCCGAGCGAGCTTCTTGCGTGGCAGGCGGCCCGAGCTGAAGTACGCCCCGTCGACCAGCACGAGCGGGTTCATGGCCGGACGGTGCAGATCCACCAGGCTCCGGCCTTCCACCGAGTCGAGCGGAACCAACCGGACCGCGAGCGCGAACTGCTCGGCCAACGAGGTGAGCTCGCGCTCGGCCTCGTCACAGAAGTGGCACGCCTCGGCATGGACCACCGTCACCGAGACCGGTGACGTGTCGAGCTGAACCACCACGAGAGCCTCCTGGGCGCGACGGTCGGACACCTGACCCTCGTCTGGCACCCCTGCTGAACTGATCGACGTTCGATCAAGGTCCGATGAAGACTTCTCGGCGCGTCCAGCACGGATCGGACGGCGTGCTCAGATCGAGATGCGCGAGGGACGGTCCAGCTCGGCGCGGATCCGCTCGTACGTCTGAAGATCGATCGCCCCGGACGCAAGGCGAGCGTCGAGAACTGTCAGCGAATCGTCGTCGGGGCGCGCGGGGAAGAGTCGGGCGACTCCCCACACGACGAGACCGACGACGAGGACCCACAGTGCGATCATCGCGATCCAGCCACCAGCACCGGTCTGCGCGCACCACAGGCTCACAGCCGT
Organism: Cellulomonas sp.; assembly: GCA_012927595.1. Taxonomy (GTDB): domain Bacteria; phylum Actinomycetota; class Actinomycetes; order Actinomycetales; family Cellulomonadaceae; genus Cellulomonas_A. The sequence goes on along the minus strand of JABBOW010000130.1, from coordinate 6,284 downwards.
CTCCCCACCGTCGCGACCGGTACCCGAGCGGCACCCGCCCCTTACGGTCCGGCCCCGCCATCAACAACTGACCCACGAACGATGAAGAGTTGCTGAAGATCCTCCCCCGAGCACCCCACATCGCCGGCCGTGTGTCCCAGCGGGCCTACCGTCGAAGGGTGAGGACGGCACAATGGGCTCTGTGACGCCGACGACTGCCGCTGGACCTGCTGCACATCGCGCTCTGGTCGTGGACGACGAGGAGCCGCTGGCCCGGTTGGTGGCCGGCTACCTGCAACGCGACGGGTTCGAGGTGCATGTGGCGTTCAATGGTCTCGAAGCGCTGGAGAAAGCCAGGACCGTCGACCCGGACGTGGTCGTCCTGGACCTCGGACTTCCCGGGATGGACGGTGTCGAGGTATGCCGAGAGCTGCGGACCTTCTCCGACTGCTATGTGGTGATGCTCACGGCTCGCGCCGAGGAGGTCGACACCCTCATCGGACTTGCGGTGGGAGCCGACGACTACGTGACCAAGCCCTTCAGCCCGCGTGAGCTGACTGCGCGGGTCGGGGTGTTGATGCGTCGGCCTCGACGGCCGGCGGAGAGCACCCGCGCGTCCGACGCGGGTGCACCCCCCATTCCACCCCTGGTGTTCGGAGCACTCGCGATCGACACCGTCGCTCGCGAGGTGAGCGTCGACGGGACGCTCATCGCTCTCACCCGCACGGAGTTCGACGTTCTCACGGCCTTGGCGAACCGACCGCACGTGGCCTTCAGTCGGCATGCGCTCATCGAGGCGGTCTGGGGCGACCACTGGGTCGGCGACGAGCACCTCGTCGACGTCCATGTCCTGCACGTCCGACGCAAGCTCGGTGACACAGCCGAGGAGCAGCGCTTTGTTCGGACGGTGCGCGGCGTGGGCTACCGCATGGGTCAGGGCTGATGGTCGCCCCGGGCCGCCAGCGCAGCCGGTCTGGGCTTGCCTCCCGGCTCTTGGCGGCCATCGCCCTGGTCGTGGTCACCGCGGGGCTCACGGCCTGGTTGGTCGCCGCGGCGATCGGCCCCGTGACGTTCCACAGCCACATGCTCCAGGCCGGCGCGAGCCACGACCCGGTCGCGGTGCTGCACGCCGAGGAAGCGTTCCGGTCGGCCAGCGCGCTGTCCCTGACCGTGTCGCTGGCAGCAGCAGTGCTGGCCGCGCTTGCCGTCAGCCTCTTCCTGACTCGACGCATCGGCAGGTCTCTCGCCGCCGTGTCGCGCGCCGCGACCCGGGTGGCTGGCGGAAAGTTCGACGCCCACGTCACCAACCCACACCTCGGCGTCGAGTTCGACGAGCTCGCGGACGCTTTCAATGCCATGTCAGCGCGCCTCCACGCCTCTGAGGCGCTACGGCGGCGCCTGCTCTCTGACGTCGCCCACGAGCTTCGTACCCCTGTTGCGACCCTCACGGCCTATCTGGAAGGCCTCGAGGACGGTGTGGAGACCTTGACTCCGGCGACGGTAGCTGTTTTGCGCGCGCAGGCCTCCCGCCTGACCCTGCTCGCACACGATCTCGCAGCAGTCACTCAGGCCGAGAGCGGCGAGCTCGTGCTGCAGCGCGTGCTCGTCACAGCCCAAGAGATCGTCACTGCCGCCACCCTGTCCGCCGCTGACAGCTTTGCGGCTCGCGGCGTGGAGCTTGCCACCGGCGTCGACCACGACCTGGCACCCTTCGCTGTCGACCGCGATCGCATCGGGCAGGTGCTCGGCAACCTCCTGGACAACGCGCTGCGGCACACACCCCGCGGAGGAGTCGTGACCGTCACAGCCGAGGTCGCACTTCCCGGCGCGGTGCGGATCGTCGTCGAGGACACCGGGGAGGGCATCGAGCCCCAGCACCTCACCCACGTCTTCGAGCGCTTCTACCGGGTCGACACCGCCCGCGACCGCGACCACGGCGGGTCGGGCATCGGGCTCGCGATCACCAAGGCCCTCGTGGAAGCCCATGGCGGAACGATCACGGCCACCAGCGCCGGCCCCGGCCACGGGACCAGCTTCGAGATCCTGCTGCCGGCGGCCGACGCCGCCCGCTGACGCGGCACATCTTGATCAAACCTTCATCACAGGTTCAGAGGAAGTGATTCGTCGCCGCCGACCCTTGATACGAGGTCACGCACGACGATTCACGATGACGGTCGACACCACCGTCGGGGCGATGCCGTTGCTCGCCGTTCGGTCGTTGCACGACTACGCCGACCGGACGGAGCACATCATCGCCTCGCGAATCTCCTGCTTGGACGGTCCAACCCGACGCGGGCCCGTCGAGCGCGGTTCAGCCGCCCCGACGCGACGCTCCCTGCGGGAGGCGTCACGCTCGTCGGGTGATCGTGCACAGGTCTCGTCGGGCGTCGACCCCGGCCACAGGGCAGCTCAAGGCACGGCTGGCCCTTCACGCGCCGGCCGCGGACTCGGCCACCTGGGGCGGGACTCCGTGCGCGCGGTCCTCATGCTGGCGCTCGTGATGTCGATCACCGGCACCGCCTATCGCGTCGGCGCTGCACCGGCCGCAGCTCAACCGCAGGTCCTGGGAACAATCAGCACGGTTGACGCACTCACGCTCCAGACCGATTTCACGCCACCGCCCGCGCTCGTCTCCCCGAGCGCCGGCCCGACCGTGGTCGAACGAGCGTCGCGCAGCGTCGAACGAAGCGCGGTTCCCGGCTGCGACGGGATAGTGCGAGGCAAGGGCACCAATGGTCGACTCCCACCCTCCGAGCTGTGCGACCTCTGGCATGCCCCGTACACGGCCCGCGCGGACGCCGCAGTCACCTTGATCGCACTCAACGACTCCTACTTCGCGCGGTTCGGTACTGACATCTGCTTGAGCTCCGGATACCGAACGTTCGAGGAACAGCTTGCGCTGCGCGCGACCAAGGGTGCCCTCGCAGCGAGCGCAGGTCAGAGCAACCACGGCTGGGGGCTGGCGGTTGACCTGTGCCCGGCCGCGTATTCGGGCACCCGAGGCGTCTGGCTCCACGACGTGGGCCGCGTGTATGGATGGGCGAACCCGGCTTGGGCCCAGCGCGGCGGTGGGGGGGCCTATGAACCGTGGCACTGGGAGTACGCCCCGGGAGTCGTCGCCCTGACGGCTGCTGGCGGAGCGGATTCCTGAGGCGGCGCGACTCGTCGTTGCGTCCACGGCTTCCGCCCGATCAGCCCGGCTCCGCGTACTGGCGCAAACGTCCGCGCAGCCGCACACTTCACCTGCTGCACCACCGCACGACCCCTCCTCCTTGAGCTCGGCTCTTGCTCGCGACCCCAGAAGGGACACTGACGTCCGTGCTGCGCACCGTCTCCTCGCACCTCTCGTTCGACGTGACCTCGACGACCGAGCTGTTCCTGGCGATTGCGGTCGCTGACGGTGCCTACGACCGGTTCGAGCACCTCACGGTGACCCACCAGGACGCCCTCCTGGAGCCTCTGGAGATCAAGACACATGGGGCGCGGGTCCACCGGGTGCACGCTCCAGCGGGACGAGTGGTCGTCGACTACCACGCCCAGGTGACCGGCTTCGCAGCCTTCCCGCCGGTCGAGGACGCGGACCTCATCGAGTACCGCCGACCGAGCCGATATGCGGACTCCGACAAGCTGCTCGCGTTCTCCCGCCAGCAGTTCGTCGGGCTCGAGGACGCCGCGCTGCTCACCGCGGTCGTCGCGTGGGTGAGCGGCCACCTGCGCTACGCGCCGGGGTCGAGCCTGCCGACCGACGCCGCGTCGGACACGCTCCTCAAGCGCCGCGGCGTGTGTCGTGACTTCGCGCACCTGGTCGTCGCGCTGCTGCGAGCCAAGGACATGCCCGCCCGGTTCGTGTCGGTCTACGCGCCCGGCCTGTCGCCCATGGACTTCCACGCGGTCGTCGAGGCCTACGTCGACGGCGCCTGGCACCTCGTCGATGCGACCGCGCTCGCACCGCTGGGGTCGCTGCTGCGCATCGCGACCGGTCGGGACGCGACCGACACCGCATTCCTGTCGAACTACCACGGGCAGCTCACGCTGCAGTCGATGACGGTGACCGCGACCGTGCAGGACGCCACCGCACCCGGCGAACTCACCACCGACGACGGCACGGGGCTCGCCGTCCTGCGCTGAGCTCGGGCGCTGCCGCAGGGGTTCCTCAGGCGCTGTCGCGCTGTGTCCGACGACGGTTCTCGAGCGCGATCAGCTCGGTGAACAGGGCCTGGTAGCCGCCCGGGTCGGCGACACCGTCCATGCGCTGCAGGCGACCGCGCAGATCGGCGATGTGCCGCGTGAACCCGATCTCGAGGATCGCGAGGACGACGCCCCGCACATAGTCGGGGAGCGCCTCGGCGCGGTCCTCCGGGAGCGGTGCGACGGCGAGCTCGGTGACCAGCCCTGCGACGGGGCTGGCGGCCTCCTCGTGCACGCGGGCGACCCAGGCGGCGCTCCCCCGGTCGCCAGCCGCGGCGAGCTCCTGGCGTGCGCCCTGGAGGCCACCGGCAGCACGGATCGCCTCGTGCACGGCGCGGTAGGCGGGCGCGCTGAACGCGTCGTCCCCGAGGTTGTCGAACTCAGCCGGGACGAGCGCGGGCAGCTGCAGGACGACCTCGAGCGCGGTCCGTTCGGTGCGGGCGACCGGGTCGCGCGCGTCGGGCAGCGGCATGCGGTCGATCGGCAGGGATGCCGGGGCGCCCTGACCGGGCCGCCGGGAGTCCCCTGGACCGGAGTCATTGCGGCGCGCGGCGCCGGTGGCGTCGTCGGGCCGGCGCGCGCCTGCGGTGCGCCCCGCGCCAGAGACTGCGCTTCGCACCGAGGCCTGGTCCATGCCGAGCCAGCCCGCGAGCAGGCGCGTGTACTCGGGGCGCAGCGCGGTGTCCCGGATCCCTGCGACGACCGGTGCAGCAGCCCGCAGCGCGCCGACGCGACCCTCGGCGGTCGCCAGGTCGTACGCCGCGAGGGTCGAGCGGATGACGAACTCGAACAGCGGGGCGCGTCCGGCCACGAGAGCTCGGACCGCGTCGGGCCCCTGCGCCTGGCGCAGCTCGCACGGGTCCATGCCGCTGCGCTCGACCGCGACGAACGTCTGGGCGGAGAACGACTGGTCCTCGCCGAATGCGCGCAGTGCGGCCTTCTGCCCGGCCGCGTCGCCGTCGAACGTGAAGATGATCTCGCCGCCGACCGAGGCCCCCGACGCGAGCTGGACCCCGCCGCTCGACCCGGCGTCGCCGACGAGCCGGCGCACGATGCGCGCATGGTCCGGGCCGAACGCCGTGCCGCACGTCGCCACCGCCGTCCCCACACCTGACAGGTGCATCGCCATGACGTCCGTGTAACCCTCGACGACCACGACCTGCTTCGCGCGGGCGATCTCGCGCTTCGCCAGGTCGATGCCGTACAGGACCTGGGACTTCTTGTAGAGCGCTGTCTCGGGGGTGTTGAGGTACTTGGGCCCCTGGTCCTCATCGAACAGCTTCCGCGCCCCGAAGCCCACGGTGTCGCCGGTGACCTCGCGGATCGGCCAGACGAGCCGCCCCCGGAACCTGTCGTACACGCCGCCGCCGGACTTCTGACTCAGCAGGCCCGTCGCGACGAGCTCGGCCTCGGTGAAACCGCGCCCGCGCAGGTGCCGCAGGAGCGAGTCCCAGCCCTGCGGCGCGTACCCGACACCGAACTGCTCGGCTGCGCCCCGGTCGAAGCCACGCTCGGCGAGGAACGCACGTGCGGTCGCACCCGCCGGGGTCGCGAGCTGCTCGGCGAAGTACGTGGCTGCGGCGCGGTGCGCCTCGAGCAGTCGCTGGCGGCGGCCCGGCTCGTCACCCGGGCGGGGTGCGCCGCCCTCCTCGTACCGCAGCTGGAGTCCGACGCGGCCCGCAAGGTACTCGACGGCGTCCGAGAACTGCAGGCCGTCGATCTTCTGGACGAACGAGATGACGTCACCACCCTCGCCGCACCCGAAGCAGTGCCACAGGCCGACCTGGGGACGCACGTGGAAGGACGGGGAATGCTCGTCGTGGAACGGGCAGAGGCCCTTCATCGACCCGACGCCTGCGGACTTCAGGGTCACGTGCTCGCCGACGACGTCCTCGATGTGGGCACGTTCACGGACCGCCTGCACGTCTTCCCGTCTGATCCGTCCTGCCACGGCCTGAGTCTAGGCCGCGGCGGGGGGGCCCCCGGCGCCCGGCCCCGCGGCGCGGGCCCCCCGGACCCGCCGGTGAGCGCCGCGGCGGGGGGGCGCGGGGTGGGGGCCCCCGCGCCCCCCCGACGTTGTTGGCCGCCTGTGGTGGGTCGACCGCGGCGACCGCGAC
>JABBOW010000057.1 GCA_012927595.1 Cellulomonas sp. | reverse complement strand
GGGTGGGCCCCCCCCCCCCCGCGGCCCATGCCATCTGCCGGCTGTTCGACGCCGCTCGCCCGGCGCTGATGACCCGCGCGCCTTCTGAAGCCATCTCCTCGCTCCTGTCCACTTCGGCGGATCACGGCTCTGCCCCTGTTGAAGAATTGTCCGGGAGATCCCGTGCGTCGCACGTCGAGCGCACGCCAGCCGCTCTGCGCAGGACCTCCGCGCGTGCGGCGGGAACACTGCGGGGATGGATCGCGCCAGTCGGGACGGGCAGCGCGCTGGTCGCGCCGCGATGCGATCGGGGATCGGCGCTGGATGTCTCGCGGCGGGCCTGGTGGCCCTCGTGCTGTGGACCCACGACGAGGCACCCGGCGCGCCGACGTTCGACAGCGGGCTGCACCAGTGGGCGCTGTACCACCAGACACCGGCGACGATCGGTCTGGCCCGTGGCCTGAGCTGGTTCGGGCAGACCAACTTCGCGCTCCCGCTCGTCATCCTTGCGGGCGTCGCGGCGGCAGTCGAGACGCGGCGGTTCGCCAGGGTTCGGGCAGGTGGGCTACTCGTGGGAGTCGGCAGCGTCGGCGTCGCGACCGGCCTCGGGATCAACCGCGCGACCGTACGGATCCGCCCTCCGCTCGCCCACTGGGGCGGGGCGGCCCGGGGGTTCGGATTCCCGTCCGGCCACACGACAGCCGCGACGGTCGCGGCCGGGCTGATCGGACGGACGGTCAGCCGTCACCTGAGATCCGTGCGCGGCCCGGTCGTGGTGTGGGTCGCCGCCGCGGCGTGGGCAGGCGGGGTCGGCTGGTCGCGGGTCCGGCTGGGCGTCCACTGGCCGACCGATGTCCTGGGGGTCTGGTTGTTCGCAGGCTCGTTCCATCTCGTTGCCCGCGCGGTGCAGCTCGTCTGGTGGCCTGCGGACGCGCCGCCGCAGCCGCCGGGCGCTACCCGCTGACGCGTGCTCCGAGCAGCGCCCCGATCAGGAAGGTCGCCGTGAGGGCGAGCGCCCCGCCGACGACGATCCGCGTGGCGGCCCTCCATCGCGAGCTGCCGCCGATGTAGGCGCTCAGCGCCCCGGTGAGCGCAAGGGCGACGAGTACCACGGCGAACGTGATGGGCACCCGCGTCGACACTGTCGGCAGGAGGATCGCAGCCATCGGCAGGACCGCTCCGACGGTGAACGACACGCCGGATGCGAAGGCCGCGTGCCATGGGCTCACGCCGTCTCCCTGCTCGATGTGGAGCTCGGTCGCCAGGTGCGCGGCGAGCACATCGTGCGCCGTCATCTCCTCGGCCACGCGACGCGCCGTGTCGGGAGTCAGGCCCTGCGCCTCGTACAGGCCCGTCAACTCTGCCAGCTCGGCATCGGGGTCTGCCTCGAGCTCGAGGCGCTCCTTCGCGATGAGTGCGTTCTCGCTGTCGCGCTGGCTGCTGACCGAGACGTACTCGCCCAGCGACATGGAGACCGCTCCACCGACGAGCCCGGCGACGCCGGCCGTGAGGATCTGGGTCGACGACGAGGTGGCCCCCGCGACACCGACGACGATCGCGGCGACGGAGATGATCCCGTCGTTCGCCCCGAGCACGCCAGCACGTAGCCAGTTCAGTCGTTGCGCGAGACCACCGCGGTGAGGCTCTCCGGAGTGCTGGTTCGGTGGTTCGGTCGGCGATGCCTGGTGATTGGTCACGGGGTCAACCAATCACGTCGCAGTCCCCGATGCGAGCGTGGCCGGATGCGAGGCGCGCGCGGGTCAGGACACCTACCAGGCCGCCCTCGAGCAGCTCATCGAGGTGAAGGTGGCGGCGGGGGGTGCGCAGGTGGTACCCGACCGGGGTGAGGCTCCCGCGGGACGGGCGTCTGGCGAGGAGGTCATCGACCTCCTTTCTGCGTTGCAGCGCAGCGTCGAGAAGGCGCGCGCCGCGCGGGGCGAGCCCGCTCAGGTGTCGGAGCCGGCCCCTGCCACGAAGCGGGCTCGCAGCGCTCCTGCACGAGCAGCCGCGAGGACGCCTACGAGCGACGACTCGGGCCGTGCAGTCGCGCAGCTGGCGGGCGAGCCGTCCGCCGCTGCGTCGACCAAGCAGCGGGCGGGGACGAGACGGTCGACCGCACAGGCCCAGCCGGACTCGGGAGTGACCGCCAGGAAGGCCCGGACGAAGGCCTCCTGAGCGATCGCTGCCGCGCGTGGCCTAGAAGCGGCGAGCCCAGCGCTGGCCGACCGACCGACCGTCGGGGTCGTACAGCAGGCGGTACAGGGGGGTGGCCCACACGCGGGTCCACGGCGACAGGGCCGGCTGGGTGTACGTGCGGAGCTGACCCGGCGGCCGTGGGCCGCGACGTCCGGTCCGGTGCCAGTCGTCGAGGTCAGAGGCGGCCGTCTGGAAGGCGTCGAACCACCGGGCCGAGTCGTTCAGCACGGCGTGTTGGACGTCCGCGCCGAGGTGCTCGCGGCTCAGGTCGTGCCGTAGCGACCGGGCCCACGACTCGGAGCGGTCGCGGCTCAAGTCGATCACGGCGCTGCTCAGCTCACTGTCGTGCGTCCACGAGCGACGGTTCGCGTTGTCGGAGCCGATGCACGCCCAGGTGTCGTCGATCACGCAGACCTTGGCATGGACGTAGATCGGGGTGCCGTCGTCGTTCTCGATGCCGTAGACGGCCACGCGCCCGCCGCCAGCGGCCCGGAGCACGCGCATCGCTTTCGCTCGTCCCACGAGGTTCGGCGGCGTCGAGGTGCGTCCGTCCTGATCAGGAAAGCGAGGGATCACGGCAACCAGGCGCAGCGCCGGACGGCGCGCAAGGGCCTCCGCGAAGACGCGCGCGACATCAACCGACCACAGGTACTGGTCCTCGACATAGACGAGCGACTCGGCTTGGGCGAGGGCCTTGCGGTACCCGCGCGCAACGCTGAGCTCGCCCTGCGGCGCGAACGGGTAGCCCGGTGTTCGGTTCGGGTACGTCCGCAGCAGCTGGACGGCGGCCGCTCCGCACACCTCAGGGTCAGGGCGCCGAGGAGGCATCGGACGTGGCGAACGGTCTTCTCTGCGGACGAGGTCCAGCACGATGCGTACCGGGCCCCTGCTCAGCGGTGCCGGGTCGTCCCACCGCTCCCGGAACACCGTCTCTGCGTCGCCCACTGCGGGACCCTGGACCGCGAGCTGGACGTCGTGCCACGGCGGTCGCGGCCCGTAGACCGCAGCCATCGGCTGGCTCTGGGGGTCGCCTCGGTGATCGGCGTCGTCTCGACGGCCGTGGCACAGGTCGATCCCGCCGATGTACGCGACGTCCCGCTCAGGGTGACGAGCGTGCCGCAGCACGACGAGCTTCTGGTGGTGGGAGCCGAGCGGTCGGACCCGCATGTCGAGCAGGCACTGGCCGCCCGACGCCTCGATCACGTCACCGAGAGCGCGGTTCGTGCCGGCGCTGAAGTTGAGCTGGTCCGGGTGCGATCGCCACACGAGCCCGCGGACGTCGACGCCCCGTCGGGCAGCGGCCGCGAAGACCGACCCGACCTCGGAGCCGGGTCCGTCGAGCAGCTCGTCGGGGTCGCTCCGCCAGTCCGTGAACAGCAGCAGGTCCCCGCTGGCCATGGCTTCCACCGCGGCGTAGAGCTCGGCGAAGTAGACGGACCCGTGAACGAGCGCGCGGACCCGGTTGCCTGTCGACCAGGCGAGGCCGTCGGGATGCCGGCTGTCGAGCGATGTCTGGGGGTTCCCCCGCTCGTCTGCCGAGAGGAACCACCGCCGCAGGTCCCGGTCGGCGTCCGTGGTCGGCATCGACCTCTCGCCTAGCTGCGCCACGGCGTCGCCTCCGCTCAGTCGCGGCCGGCAGTGCGGGCCCACGACCGCATGTTCGCACAGACGGCGAGCAGCCGCGCGGCCGACCTATCCGGCGAGCTCGTCGCCGTGCTCCGCGTGGTCCTCGCCCGGGTGGGAGTAGGCGTGGATGGCGGCTTCGCTGAGCTTGGGAATCGCCCGCTTGAGGCTCTGCTCGGCGTCGTGAGCGACCTGGTGCGCGTCAGCAAGTGCGACCGAGGGATCGACGTCGAGCACCGCGTCGGCGTGCAGCTCGTGGCCGATCCAACGCATCCGGACACGGCGGACGCCCAGGACCCCAGGGACCGACGCGAGGGTGTGCTCGGCGCGGTCGACGAGCGCGGGGTCGACACCGTCCATGAGGCGGCGAAAGACGTCGCGCACGGCACTGCGGAGAAGGACGAGGATGGCGACGGTGATGACAAGGCCGACGATCGGGTCGGCGAGCGGAAAGCCCGACGCGACACCCAGGGCGCCGACCAGGACCGCCAACGACGTCAATCCGTCGGTGCGGGCATGCAGTCCGTCGGCGACGAGGGCTGCCGAACCGATCTGCCGTCCCACGCGGATGCGGTACAGAGCGACCACCTCGTTACCCGCGAACCCGACGAGCCCGGCGGCAGCCACCCACCAGACGTTATCGACGCCGTGGGGCGAGATCAGGCGACGCACCGACTCCACGCCGGCGACCACGGCCGACAGCGCGATCATTGCCACGATGAACAGGCCGGCGAGGTCTTCCGCGCGGCCGTACCCGTAGGTGTACCTCTTGCTCGGCGCGCGCCTGATCAGAGCGAACGCGATCCACAGCGGGATGGCCGTCAGCGCGTCGGAAAAGTTGTGCACAGTGTCCGCCAGCAGCGCGACCGAACCTGACACGGCCACGACCGCGAGCTGTGCGACGGCCGTGGCGCCGAGACCGATGAGGCTGACCTTGACTGCCCGGATCCCTTGCGCGCTGCCTTCCAGAGCGTCGTCGATCGAGTCTGCCGCGTCATGGCTGTGCGGGGTGAACAGCTGGCGCAGGACCCCCTGAGCTCCGGTCGGGTGGTCGTGGTCGTGCTCGTGACCGTGGTCGTGCGTGTGTTCGGGACCTGTGGCGTGCGGCGTGCTGTGCATAGAGTCCTGGCTCATCGCGCGTCTCGTTCCTGGTGGAGCTCGCCTACGGGCAGGCGCCGGAGCGCTGCGGGCGAGAGGTGGTGGGCGGGGGAGTCCGACGCAGCATGTTCGGCGTTGTGCACGGCGTCGGTCACGAGCTGGGCGATGTGCTCGTTCTCGATCCGGTAGTACACGCTCGTACGGACGCGCCTCGTGCGGACCAGGCGCGCGAGGCGCAGCTTGGCGAGGTGCTGGGACACCGACGCAGCAGGCTTCCCCACCTGAGCGGCGAGCACGTTGACCGGCAGCTCGCGGTCGAGCAGCGCCCACAGCAGGCGCACCCGAGTGGGGTCGGCCAGCATGTGGAAGACCTCGACGGCGAGGAGGACCTGCTCGTCGTCGAGCCGGGTCTGCACTATCTCTGCATCCATATGCAGATAATAGAACATCGTCACGGGTGTGCTCTCGCGAACGGCTCAGTCCGAACTCTTGGCATGCGTCGACGGTTGCCCGCCGACAGCGCGACGGTGTGGGGGCAAGTGCCGGGAAGGCCGAGACGATGCTAGACACGCCCGCGGCGACCGACACCGCGACAGTGAGCAGGTAGTCGACGAGCAGCGCACCCGCAGCAATCAGCGCGGCGTTCTGACCGAGGCTCGCGCGGCTGACCGCGTACGCGCTGCCGCCGTTGGGGTAAACGTGGCGCGTCTGGCGGTAGGAGATGACGACGACCGTCAGCAGCAGGGTCCTTGACGGCCCACCTCGCTCCCGGACCGGCTGACCCCGTCGCGGCGCGAACTTCATGAGATCTCTGCATCATCTCGGCGCGAACCTTGGGAGATCGCGAGAGGCTGTTCGAAGGCGCCCGGACGCGGCGCCACACACATCAAGCGTGGGAGACGTTCATGATGCGTTGGTATGGCGGCGGCATGAGTGGGGTCGGTTGGATCTTCATGGGGCTCTTCTGGATCGCTCTGGTCGCGCTGATCATCTGGCTGGTCCTGCGACTGCTCCCGTCGAGCGGTCACCCGGGGCCGGCGCCGACTGCTCCGCCCCAGATCCCGGGACAGGACGCGGCTGTCGACATCCTCGACCGACGGTTCGCTGCCGGTGAGATCGACCTGGAGACCTACCAGAGCCATCGCGCGGCACTGATCGCGGCCCGAGGAGGCCGATGATGTCTGTCGCGGCGCCCCGCGGCCGGCTGATCGCCGCTCTCGTTGCCGCGGTCCTGCTCTGCTCGGTTCGGTCGGGGTGGTCGCTGCGTCGAACGGCGTGAGCCAAGACGACCGGAGCGGCACGGCATGGGGTGGCGCCGGCGGTCGGGCGGGGATGCCCGGTCCGATGTCACGCGCGGACGCCTCGGTGCCGGAGCTGCCGGGCACCGTCGTCCACGGCGTCGGGGGGGGATGGGGGGCCGATGACGCGTGGGAACGGCCACCGGTCGGCGAACAGCATGTTCGTGCGCCTCGACCAGACCACTGTCCCGCGCGGCAAGGTCTTCGCGGCGGCGCACATGGGCGCCCTCCGTCAGCTCGGGGTCGCGATCAGCATCGACGACTTCGGGACCGGCTACACGTCGATCAGCCAGCTGCAGCACCTGTCGGTGGACGTCCTCAAGGTCGACGGGAGCCTGGTCGAGTCGTCGACATCGGGCGCAGTCGAGCTCGTCCGGCTCGTGATCCAGGCGGGACATGCCTTCGGCCTGACAGTCATTGCCGAGGGGGTCGAGAGCGAGGCTCAGCTCAGCTCGCTCAGGCTGGCGGGCTGCGTCGCCGCCCAGGTCTACCTTTTTGCGCGCCCCGCGCCCGCGCCCGTGGTCGGCCGCGTGCTCGCTGAGCGCGCCACGTCGACCTACCTGGAGCCACAGGTGTCCTAGGCGGGACCGGTGCGGCCGATCCGCACCCGCGAGACCTCGGGACTCTGCTCGAGGTACCGACGCCGGCCGAGATGCGGATCTCCCCCGCGGTGTTCGAGGTGCAGGCGGGTACCCGGCTCATGCTGGACGTGACCAACGCCGACGCGATGCGCCACGACCTGCTGCTCGCCACCGGACAGGAACGGCGCACGGCCTTTCGGGTCGTCGGTGGGACGTTCAGATGGTGTTCGCCGAGGGTGCCTATCGGCTCAAGGCCGGGAACCCCGTGCACGGTGCATCGCGGGTGATGGATCTCGCTCCGGCACAGGGGGTTCGCCGAGCTCGTGCTTCCAGCGCCCGGTCGCTGCCCATCCACCGACCAAGCCGGCGTCGATGGTGAACGTCGGGCGCGCGGTGTCCGCCAGGCGTACTAGATGGTCGAGCCGTGGGCGTTGGTGCCGGACCGTGCATGTGCTGGGCGCCGTCATCTGGCTCGACGGTCAGCTGACGATCTCGGCGCGGGCACGGCCGTCCACCCACGGGCGCAGGAGTCTGGCGCGACCCTGGAAGGGTCGACGGACGAGGGCCCCGCACAGAGGCCCTCGCCATGCACCACCCGGGTGCGACGGCTGTCTTCGACAGCGCTACGGCGTGATGGTGAGCGCCTGGTCGCCGTACGTCAGCTGCCAGTCGGGGTTGGTCTTGGAGAACGTCGACGGATCGATGACCTGCGCGGCGGTCACCCAGTCGATCAGCAGCTGGCGGATCTCCAGCTGCTTGTTGTAGACGACCGGTGCGGTCGTGACGTTCGGGAAGTTCCCGCCGCCCGACTGTCGGTAGTTGTTGATGGCGACGATGAACACCTCGGAGTCGCCGATCGCCTGGCCGCCGTACTGGAGATGGGTGATCCGTGCCCCGGGAGCCTGCGAGAGGTCGATGTCATAGGTCAGCGGCTGGTCGAACCCGCTCATCACGTCGTAGTTGTAGTCCGGCGTCCCGCGGGGCGCCGTGGACGTCGGCGCATTGGTCACGTCGGCGGCCGCGTACGAGCCAGGGCCGGCCACGGGCTTGAAGTACTCCGAGGACTTCTCCAGGTACGCCTTGACCTGCGTGCCGGTCAGCTTGATGCCGAGCAGCGTGTTGTCGTAGATGTACAACCCCGCGATGTCACGGACCGACACGGCCCCGGCAGGAATCGCCGCGTCCTTGTTGAACGGCGCTGCGATGGACAGCACGGGCAGGCCGGCGTCGGTTCCGGCGAGGTTCGCCTTGACCTCCTGGGCCTGGACGTAGTTGATGAAATCGAGCGCTGCGGTGTCTTCGTAGCGGGCCGTCGCGGCCGACATGGGCTCGGTTGCCGTCCCGATCACACCGTTGACGTAGCTGACGACCTTGTCCTGGTCCGGCTTCAGGAGGTTCACGATCTTGGGGTCCTCCGCCACTGTGTTGGAGTTCAGGATGCTCGAGTGCACCGAGCCGACCGTCCAGCGGCCGTGCGTGAAGGACAGGTCGACGTCGAACAGCGACAGTCGCTCGCCCCACTTCAGCGGCTCAGTGAGGACGACAGGCTTGCCGGTCGCCTCGTTCGTGACGATGCGCTCGGCGATCTCCTGGTGGGCGTGGCCGACCAGGATCGCGTCGATGCCCGGCACCTGCTGCGCGACGAGCGTCGCGGCGTTCTCCGGGAACGGAAGCGTGTCCCCGTACGACGACGAGGTGTCTGCGCCCGAGTGGGCGGCCACGACGACGACGTCGGCACCGGCCTTGCGCAGCTTGGGCACCCAGACCTTCGCCTGCTCGACGAGGCCGGGGAAGCTCAGCTTCCCCTCGACGTTGGCCTTGTCCCAGATTGCGATCCCGGGGTTGGTGAGGCCGAGGATGCCGACGCGGATGGGCTTGCCGTGGGCGGGGTGGATCGTCTTGATCACATACGGCGCAAAGGCGGGTTTGCCGGTCGCGTCGTCGATCGCGTTCGCGCCCAGCAAGGGGAAGTCAAGCTGCGACTGGAACTTCCGCAGCAGCGGGATGCCGTAGTTGAACTCGTGGTTGCCCAGCGCCGCGGCGTCGTAGCCGATGGCGTTCATCGCCGCGGCCATCGGGTGGATGCCGCCGGAGGTGATCGGCTCGACCTTGGCGTAGTAGTACGCCAAGGGAGTCCCTTGGATCGTGTCGCCTGCGTCGATCAAGAGCGTGTTCGATCGACCCCGGTCCTGCCGGACCTGGTTGACGAGCGTCGAGATCTTCGCGAGGCCGACGTCGTTCTTGGCCTTGTCGTCGTACTCCGCGTTCTTGAAGTAGTCCCAGTTCAGAGCGTTGCCGTGCAGGTCCGTGGTGCCCATGACCGTCAGGTGGTAGTCGTTGTCCTGCCCGTGGCCCTTGTCGGCCACGGCAGGAGAAGCAGCCACGGCGACGAGCGCCACGGCCGCAGCCAAGACTCCGAGCCGCCGGACGCGGCGCGGGATGGGGATGTTCATCGGGGAATCCTCCGGAACTCTCAGGGGGTGCACAGGAACATGTGCGTCTCCATGCTTGGCCTCTTCGCCCCGGACGGCAACATGTCGGGATCGTCGGATCCACGGCTCAGCCCGGGTTCACGAGCCCGACGGCAGTCTGATCCGGGCATCGGATGGATCGCAGTGCTACTGGGGGAGGTGCACGTCGTGGTGCTCGAGCTGGGAGATGTCGTCGGACGTCGCCTTGAGCAGCCGGTCGGCCACGTCGCGCAGTGCCCGCGCCGATGCGAGCTCCTCGCCGATCTCGGGCACGTCGGGGTCGCCTGGGGTGCGGCGGGCGCGCCCGTAGCCGTTGAGCGTCGTGCCGCTCGACGTCGTGAGGACTGCGTGGGCCTTGGTGACGACCCCATCGGCCTTCAGGTCGTCGGTGTCGAAGAGATTGATGGTCACGTGCCAGGTGTGGGTCATGGCGGCGCTCCTCTCAGGCTCGTCTGTCGACCCCATCGTTGCGCGCATCGTCGCGACACGCCCGAGGGCCGCCAGACCGGTCGCTGCACGGGGACCAAGGGCCGGACGGCGAGCGCTCGACTCTGGTTGACTCAGGGCTACCGGTCGTTGGGGATGGTGGAGGCAGTCGCATGTCGATACTCGTGCTGTACGCCAGCAAGCACGGTGCCACACAGGGCATCGCGGAGCGCATCGCGGTCACCCTGACGGCGTCAGGTCAACGGGTCACGGTCCGCCCGGTCCAGGACGTCGGCGCGATCGACGGCTACGACGCGTTCGTCATCGGGAGCGCCGTCTACATGGGCCACTGGCTCAAGCCCGCCGCCGAATTTGTGGCCAGCCATCGCGAGCTGTTGGCGGCCCACCCGGTTTGGTTGTTCAGCAGCGGCCCGCTCGGCACCGAGCCCACCAATGCCGAGGGCAAAGACCTTCGTCAGGCGTCCGAGCCAAGGGAGACCGCGGAGCTGCTCGCGGCGGTCCACCCGCGCCAGCATCGGGGCTTCTTCGGCGCGCTCGATCCCGGCGCACTGACCCTGCCCGAGAGGGCGTTGCGACGGCTGCCGGCCGCACGGGCGATCATGCCTGCGGGAGACTTCCGCGACTGGGCCGAGATCGAGCAGTGGGCCAAGGACATCATCGAGGAGCTGACGACCGGCACAGCAGAGAAAACCGCGCAATGACGCGGCACGGTGTGATGCGTCCTACTGGTGTCCTCGTCCTCGTCCTCGTGCTGGCGGCGTGCGCGGCCGGTCCGAACGACGTGGGTCTCGTCGACGCCCCGCACGTCGCAGGGTTCTGGCTCGGGCTGTGGCACGGTGCGATCAGCCCGATCACGTTCGTCGTCTCGATATTCAACTCGGGCGTCAACATCTACGAGGTCCACAACAACGGCAGCTGGTACAACTTCGGCTTCATGCTCGGTGCGTCCGTTGCCCTCTCGGGCGCGGGTCGGTCGAGTGCCGCGGCGAGCTCCCGTTCACGGCGCAGCACGCGGCGCGGCTCGTCCGACTGAGTCCGGCGCTCCAACGCCCGCTGACGAACTCCTGGCTGCCCGCTCAGCGGCGGTGCTGCCGATGCAGGTTGGACCTGTTGAGGTCGACCCGTAGCCTCGGGCCATGAGCACCCTTCACGAGGTCGGCGAGGAAGACGCCTGGCGATGCTGGCTGTGCGACGAGCCGGTCGACCCCGACGCGTCGGTCAATTCCGACCGGGGTCCCAGCATCGATGGCGGTGCTGCACCGAAAGGCAAGAAGCCTCCGGCGGGATCAGAGCGTCTGGCGCACCGGGCCTGCAACACCCGCAAGGGTGCGGTCAAGCCCGTCGTGCCCTGGTCTCCGGGACTGTTCGTCATCGAGCCGGCCCCGATCGTCTCGACCGTCGAGCGGTTGACCCGCAAAGGCGGGCGAGAGGTGGTGGCCCGCTGTCCCAGCAAGGCGGACGCCGACGAGGCGGCGGTGTGGCTGCTCGACCGCCTGTCGCGGTTCGCGCCGGAGCTGGCGGTCGGGACGCAGGTCGAGGCGGGCGGCGGGCAGTTCCTGCTCGTGCTACGAGCTGTGTAACAGCGTCGTCGATCGCGGACCGCACCAGGCGCTCGGCGATCTCGTCTGGCTGACCGGCTCTCTCGACGCGTGGGAGCGATTCACCGACTGCATCGCGGCGAAGCGCACGCGAACCGTGACGGTGCGGCCGGCGAGATCCCTTGCGCGCGTCTGCCGCGAGATCCGGTCGGCGAGGTGGGCGAGCACGGCCCGCAGGTCCTCGGGGTCGGGGCTGCTGCGGGGGAGTGCAGACTGTGCGCCCACCGACCGCGAGCGGTGGGCAGTCAAGATCCGGCGCGGGTCTTGGTGCTGCGCCATGGCGCTGAGCTTGCGCCCGACGACGTGACCGAGGAGGCGCTCGACGGCCGACGACGGGGTCTGGGCAAGGTCGCCGATCGCGCGGATGCCACGATCAGCGAGGCGCTTGAGCGTCACGGGCCGGACGCCCCAGATGAGTCCGACCGGGAGCGGGTGGAGGAGCTCTCGCTCGAATCCCGGCCGGACCCCGACGAGCCCGTCGGGCTTGGCCACCTGGGGCGCGATCTTGGCCGGGTGCTTGGTCCGGGCGGCTCCCACCGAAAGGGCCGACGTCGGCTCGGACCCGATGGCGGATCGTGGCGTCGATCGCCTCCCGGGGCCCGAACAGGTGCGTCGAGCCCGACACGTCAAGGAACGCCTCGTCGATCGAGATCCGTTCGACGAGCGCGGTGAAGTCCGCCGGGACGGCCATGACCGCATCCCCGAGGCGCGCGTGCTCGGCGAGGTGTCCACGGACGAACTACAGCTCGGGGCGGAGCCGCGCGGCGCGGGATCGAGGAGCTGCTCGACGGACGCGTAGAAGGCGTCGAGGTCGGCGTGGAGGATCGTCGCGCCGTCGCCAGTCATCCCTCCGAGTCCAATCGAGCACCTATTCGATTCGCAGCACCCATGGTCCGAAGGTGATGCTGCGAGTTGATCAGTCGGCGGCCGCCCGACGGACCGCGTCGAGCGAGAGGGCGACGTCCTCGTCGTCGGTGGACCAGTTGCTCACCGAGATGCGCAGCACGGAGCGGTCCCGCCAGCGTGATCCGGACATCCACGTGACCCCGTCGGCGAGCAGGCGCTCGGTGACCTTGCGCGTGCGGTCGTCGGAACCGAAGCTCACGCACACCTGCGTGAAGTCCACGTCGTTGACGATTGACGCGCCGTCGATCCGGGCGATCCCGGCAGCGAGCTGCTGGGCCCGGTCGGCGAGGCCGTCGACGAGCTCGGCGACGCCGTGTCGTCCGAGCGCGCGCAGCGCCGCCCACACCGGCACGCCCCTGGCGCGGCGCGACATCTCGGGCACCTTGTCCATCGGCTCGCCGACGCCTTGGAAGCCTGCAAAGTAGGCTGTCTGGAGCGAGAACGCCGCACGCACCGCCTCCGGCCGAGCGACGATGGCGACGCCGCAGTCGTAGGGCACGTTGAGCGTCTTGTGGGCGTCGGTTGCCCACGAGTCGGCCGCCGCGTAGCCGTCCACGAGTCCGCGCAGACGTGGTGAGGCGGCGGCCCACAGTCCGAACGCGCCGTCGATGTGCACCCACGCGGCGTGGTCGTGCGCGACGGCGATCGCCTCGCTGAACGGGTCGAAGGCGCCCGAGTGCAGGTTGCCGGCTTGCAGGCAGACGATCGTCGGTCCGTCGTCGGCTGCGAGCTCACGGGCCAGGTCGTCGACGCGGATCCGCCCCTGGTCGTCCGCGGCCACCGCAAACGGCGTGCCGAGTCCGAGGTACCGCAGTGCCAGGTCGACGCTGCCGTGCCGTTCCGCGCCGGCCAGGACGCGCACGCGCGGGGAACCCGAGAGACCCGCCGTCTCGACGTCCCAGCCCACATCGGCCAGGACCTGGTGGCGCGCGGCGCCGAGACCGACGAGGTTGGCTGTCGTGGCGCCGGTGGTGAACCCGACGTCCGCCGATGCCGGCAGTCCGAGCAGGTCCAGCAGCCAGGTGGCGGCTGCTTCCTCGACCGCCGCTGTCCCGGGCGTGGCCGCACGCATGGCGCTGTTCTGGTCCCACGTGCTCGTCAGCCAGTCGGCGGCGAGTGGCGCCGGCTGGCTGCCCCCCATGACCCAGCCGAAGAATCGTCCGGAACCGATGGACATGAGCCCGGGCTCGACGGCAGCGGCCAGCTCGTCGATCACCAGCTCGGGTGCGCACGGATCGTCGGGCAGAGGTTGACCGATGCTCGCGAGGACGGCGTCGGTGGTGGTCTGCGCCGGGATGGATCGGTCCGGGACAGATGCGAGCCAGTGCCGAGCGTGCGCGACGGCACGGTCGATGGCCGGAGCGAACACTTCCCAGTGGGCTGTCACCTTCGTAAGACTCCCATTGGTAGGCAAGGCATGGCAATGGTGGGGACAGGCCCGGCGCGCGGTGGCGGGAGCACATCGACGCGGCCCGCACCGAGGTGCGCAAGGGCCTGCAGACGTTCGTCCCAGTGGAACTCCTCGAGCACCGTGACGCTGCTCGGCGCGAAATGCTGCTGGCGCCTCGTGCCGGCGATCATTCTCCGCAGCAGGGCCAGACCCGCCAGGACGAGCTGTGCAGCTCCGGCGCCGACCCACCCCGTTGTTGCAGCGCTACGTTGCAACGGCAGATCGGTGTCAGTTGGGGCGCTCCTCGTGACCGCGACTGCGATCACCAGCGCGCCAAGACACCCCGAACACCGCCGCCTCCGGCTGCCCCGACCTGAGCGATAGCCATGGTGGCGCCCTTGGATCGAGCAGGTCTTGACCTGATGCCGCTCGGTCGCCGGTCACACCCGCCGCTGGAGGCCCGTTCGTCGCGGGTCGACGGGTTACTCGCTGGTGTGGGCGGGGCCGTCCGGTGTTGTGTGACGAGGTGTGTAAGCGGCGAGGATGTGGTCGACGACGCGCTGAGCGAAGCCCCTGTCGACGGCGCCGGCTGAGACGAGCCGCCGGTAGAACACCGGGCCAGTGAGCATGTCGATGACCTCGCCCGGGTCGGTGCCGGTGGGCAGCTCACCGCGGTCGATCCCCCGGGTGATGGCCGCGCGTGCGACTTCGTGGCGCTGTGCGGCTTCCCGAGCGTGCAGGGCGGCGAAAGCAGGGTCGCGTTCGGCCGCATCCATCAGTGCAGGCATCAGGGCCGCTGCGGGGCTGGTTGTCAGGGCGTCAGCCAGTCCGCCGATGAGGTCCAGCAGGTCAGCTCGCAGGGTCCCGGTGTCCGGGTCGGTCGGGGTGTGCAGCATGGTGCCGATCGCGTCCAGGATCAGTGCCGGCTGGCTGTCCCACTGGCGGTAGATGGTGGTCCTAGCCACTGTCGAGCGGTCCGCGACGGCCTCGATCGTCGTGGCCGCGATGCCTCGCTCGGCGATGAGGTCCAGCGTCGCGGCGATCACCGCCGCGCGTGAGCGCCGCACGCGGGGATCCACCCGCTCGATCACAAGGTCGACCAGGTGGAACGGTGGTCGTGCACGTACTGCGCAAGGTTACGTGGAGCGCGCCCGAGGAGTCCTGCCATGGTCGGGTCGACGGCTTCGCCCTGCCCGCGACGCAGACCGGTGTGCAAGATCGTCTGCACCGCAACCAGAGGCACGGGCAGTCCTCGCCTCCTGAGGTGGCTCAGGTAGCCCAGGACCGTGGCAGCCTCGTACCGGATGGGCCGGTCGAGCTCGCGGGTCAGGATCGCAGCGACCTCGTCGAAGTCCACGGCTTGGCCTCCGGTCAGGGTGTAGCCGGCGCCACGGTGGGCGCCGGGGTCGGCGAACACCACGGCGGCCACATCACCGATATCGCGGGTGTCGATGAACGCGGCCCGCCCGCTCCCGGCGGGCAGGAAGATGCGGTCGTCGTCGACGATGTCGGTGCGGTAAGCGTCGGCGAGGTTCTGGGCGAAGAACCCGGGCCGCAGGATCGTCCACGACAGGCTCGACGCCCGCAGGTGGGTCTCTACACGGTGATGGGGCACGACCCGGTTCGTGTCTGCACCAGTCACCGAGGAGAAGACGACGTGATCGACACCGCCCCGCTCGGCGACGTCCAGCAGAGCGTTCAGGGTAGGTCCGACCCGGGAGATCGGCGGGGGGCGCAGCAGGAACAACCCGCCGACCCCGAGAAGTGCCGGGGCGAACGTGGCTGGGTCGTGGAGATCCAACCGCACCGCCTGCACGCCCGGGTACCGGCGCTCCAGGGCGGTCACGTCCGTACCCGCGGCTCGCACCGGGAGCCCGGCCGCAAGCAGGGACCGCACGACCGCCCCACCGACGTTCCCCGAGGCCCCGACCACCAGGACCGGGCCGCTCATCTTGAGTCTCCGGCCAGGGTGAGGTAGATCACGGAGAGTCGGTCACGTCGGGCGGCCTCGACCAGTTCCTCATGGGTAGGCGTGCGATCGACGTTGATCCGGATACCCATCCGCCGCCCGGCCTTGGCGTGACCGAGCTCAGCTATGCGGGCCCCGTACACCTGCGCGACGGCATCAGGGTCCTCAACGAGCACCGCGCGGGCCCCCAGCAGCCGACCACGCAGCGTCACCTCGACCTCGGGCCGTCCGCGCAGGTTCACCCGCCACACCGAGGTGGTCAGCACCACCAACTGCTCACCAACGCGCACATACGCGACCGGGACATCGATCACACGGCCCGTCTTGCGCCCGGTGAGGTGCAACACCAACAAGCCCCCACCCAACCGCCGCGCGCTAAGCGGGGAGGACAACATCCACCGCATCACCCCGTTGACCACCACGTAGGGCCCCTTCGGGGGCTGCACCCGCTGCACCGCGGGCCGTTCACCATGCGCCATGTCCGCCACACTACGCTACACATGCGTAGCAAACCGGGTCAGGTCGCGGCGATCCACGGCCAGGAGACGATGGAACTCGACCATCGCGGCGACCGGCCTTGCGCAGACGACTGCCGAGTGAGTTCGGTGCACCCGATCGGATGCTGTGGTGCGCGGGCTGGGCCGACGCGCGGTCCAGCTCCAAGCAACATGGCGATCTGGTCATCGATCTGTCGCTACTGAGGCTCCGCGACATCCTGGTCTGGACGCACGTCAATGGCGCCAGCACGCGGTGACCGCACTGTCGGGGAGCTCGGCCCATCGGCACGCCAGGATTGCGCGGGACTTCGCAGGTACCGGTTCGGTGCTCACCCACCAGGTCGCCACCCGGTGCCGGCGGCCGTTCACCTGTACTCCGGGTTCGGGTGGCCGGACCGCGCCCCGGCGTCCCACGCGGCTCGCTGGTTGCCGTACGCGGGGAATCCGCCACCGCGCTTGAGCAAGGCCGCAAGGTGCATGAGGTTCCAGGACATGAACGTGGTGTTGCGTTGGGTGAACTCGTTCTGCGGGCCGCCCGAGCCTGCGTCGAGGTAGGACGGTCCCGGGCCGGCCTCCCCGATCCATCCGGCGTCGGCCTGCGGGGGGATCGTGTACCCCAGGTGCTGCAACGAGTACAGGACGTTCATCGCGACGTGCTTGACGCCGTCCTCGTTCCCGGTGACGACCACGGCGCCGGCCCGGCCGTAGTACAGGTACTGGCCCGCGTCGTTGAGCTCACCTGACCTTGAGTACAGGCGTTCGATCAGCCGCGTGCACACGCTGGACTTGTCGCCGAGCCAGATGGGTGTGCCGACCACCAGGATGTCGGCCGCCAGGATGCGCTCGGCGAGCGGAGGCCAGTCGTCGTGGTCCCACCCGTGCTCGGTCATGTCCGGGTACACCCCGGGGGCGATGTGGTGGTCGACGACGCGGATCTCGTCGACCACCACACCGTGCGCGCGCATGATGGCCACGCTGACGTCCATCAGACCTGCGGTGTGCGAGACCTCAGGGGAGCGTTTGAGGGTGCAGTTGACGAACGCCGCACGCAGGTCGGAGAAGTCCATCGGGTCCATGTCGGTCGCTCCTTGGCTCGGGCCCCGGCGTCAGGACTGCTCGACGCTGACCCCGCGCCAGAACGCGACATGGCCTGCGATCTGCCTGGCTGCGGCCGAGGGGTCGGGGTAGGACCAGGCGACGTCCTGGCCGGGGCGGCCCGCTCCGCCCACCGACCAGTAGTGGGCTTGGCCCTTCCACGGGCACGTGCTGCGCGAGTCGGACGCCTCAAGCACGTCCCAGACAACCGACTCGGGCGGGAAGTACTGGTTGCCCTCCACCACGACGGTCTCCTCGCTCTCGGCGATGACCACACCGTTCCACGTTGCGCGCATCGTTGCTCTCCTCATCCTTGGTTCTCATCTATGGCTGGTGATCGAAACCTGCCAAGGGCGGTGCACTATTCCCCATCGACAAAGAGATGCCGTCCGTGCCGGCAGGTCGTGTCGCGGGTCACCGAGGCCGGCTGACCACGATCCGCATCAACGGCACCCCGAGCTCGGCGTCGACCCTCCCGCTCGGGGCATCGGCGGCGACCATGTGGGGGCCGGCGTCCAGCGGCCCGGTCCGGAACGTCACGATCTGCTCATCGAGATCCTGTGCCGTCCGTGAGACCTGCGACGAGGACAGCCGGGTGCGGGGAGCGAAGTCCGGGTGCCGGTAGCCGTTGCGCACGTTGGCCCGCTCGGGGCTGCGGGCCCCGTGGTCCGCGCCGCGGAACGCGTCGGCCTGTGTGCCCGTCAGGGCGTCGATGAACGTGGCCAGCTGGTGGCGCAGCAGGTCCGGGGAGGCGTGGGTCAGCTGCTCGTGGCAGGAGCGGCCAGGTTCGATCCTGGGTCCAGCGGCTATCGCATGCTCTTCTCCTGAGTCGACCTGGTACGTCTCGCGAAGAATCACGCGGTGACCGCCTCCATGTCGACGAGGACGCCTTCACCGACGAGGGCCGATCGCACACCGCTCTGCGGGACGCCACTCGGGCAACGTCGGTGTCAATCGTCGGGGTGGGCACCTCGTCGATCACGTGTGAGTGTCGTTCTCGGCAAGCAACCTGACGTTGAACACTCGCTGCACGGTGGGCGAGCGGCGGGCATGTGACATCTGACCATCCAGCGTGAGCTGACCGAGGAAACCTGTCTGGTGGCCGTGGGCAGGCCGCCGCGCACCGACGCCGTTCCTGAGCACCGGATCGGCCGCCGTGATGGCACCGCTACGAGACGGGCATGCGCCCGTCGTCGCGGGATGCGTGCAGAAGCCCCAGTACCCGCTGGTGGCTGAGCCAGCCGACGACGTCGGCGCCCCTGTCGTCGAGGACGGTGACTGCCCCGGGAGTGGACTCCAGGGCGTTGAGTGCCTCGGGGAGGTGGTCGCTGATGGTGACGGCGTCGGACCGCTCGACGACGCAGGAGATGGTCGCGCGGTTGTGCTGGCCGTCGGCGAGGGCGTCGGCGACGGCGTGGGCGCTGGCGATCCCGCGGTAGCGCCTGTGGGAGTCCAGAACGGGGCGCTGGCCATGGGGGGCGCGGCTGAGGACACCGGCGACCTCGTGCAGGGAGGCGGTCTGCCGAAGGCACGCCCCGACGGGCTCCATGATCTGCCCGACGGTGATGGCCGCGATCCTTTCTGTCTCTGGCGAGACGGTGATGTCCACCCCGCGCCGGCGCAGCTTGAACGTGTAGATGCTGTCGCGCGCAAGCACGTGGCTGATGGCGCTCGCGAGCACGATCGCCACCATGAGCGGCAGGATGATCGTGTACTCGACGGTGAGCTCAAACAGGATGACGACGGCTGTGATCGGCGCCTTGGTCGCGCCGACGAAGACGGCGCCCATCCCGATCAGCCCGTACACCCCGGGCGAGCCCGCGATGTTCGGGACGATGAGGTGGAGCATCTGGCCGTATGCGGAGCCGAGCATCACGCCGATGAACAGGCTCGGGGCGAAGACCCCGCCGGAGCCGCCGATCCCGATCGTCATGGACGTGGCGGCCATCTTGGCGAAGAGCAGCAGGATGAGGAATGCAATCGGGTAGGAACCGGCGACGCTCTTGCCGAGTACTGGGTACCCGACGCCGTACATCTCGGGCAGCACGAGCAGCAGCCCGCGGAGGGCGAACCCACCGATTGCGGGTCGCAGCCATTCCGGTCCGTGCCAGATCCGGTCGCAGACGTCTTCGATCAGGTACAGGACCCGCGTGAACATCACGCCCACCACGCCGGCGAGCAGCCCGAGCACCGCTAAGAGCGCGTACTGGGTGAGGTTGTCGACAGTGAAGGTCGGCAGGTGGAGGAAAGGAGCGTTGCCCAGAGCTGCGCGGCCGATCACGCTGGCGGTGACGGACGCGACCACGACCATGCCGAACGACTGAGCCGTGAAGTCTCCCAGGAGCATGAGTTCCATCGCGAAGAAGACCCCCGCGAGCGGTGCATTGAAGGTGGCGGCGATGCCGCCGGCCGCACCGCATGCGACAAGGACCTTCATCCGGGCCTCGTTGATCTTCAGGAACCGGCCGAACGTGGATCCCAGCGTGGCGCCGATCTGCACGATCGGGCCCTCCCGTCCCACGGATCCGCCGCCCCCGATGCACACGGCCGACGCCAGTGCCTTGACGGCAGCGACCTGGGCATTACCAGACGACCGAGTCCGATGACGGCCTCTCAGGCGGCGAGGGGATGTTCCTGGCCCTGCTCGTTCTGGCTCGTCGACGCCTTGCATCTCGCCGGTCGAAAGGACGAAGCGACGCAGCTGTTCGAGCGCCTGCTCACACTCCGCAATGACGTCGGCCTGCTGAGCGAGGAGTGGGACCGGGTGGCGGGCAGACAGCTGGGCAACACACCCCAGGCTTTCAGCCACTTCCCGCTGGTCACCAGTGGCCTCCAGCTGCATGCAGGACGTGCGCACCGAAGCAACGAGCGCATCGTGCACTCAAGCCCGGAACGTACCTGAACCGGGCCTTTCAGAGCCGGTACGTTCCATGGCGTGAATTGCGATCGGTAGGGGTTCGGTGCGGCACACCCGCCCAGCAGCAGTCCGATCACGAGCACACCCGTAGCCACTCGAGATCTCACCGCACGCCCCTCGGGTCGATGCCCCGCGTTTGCACAGGGACGCACGGCAGTCAGCACAGAGTGCCAGCCGTGAGAGGTGCTCAGGCATCGTCCGACCGCCGCACGTCCTGCACCACCTCGTTGCGGCGCAGGAACCACGGCGTGAACGGCGGGTCGAACCTGGCGAACCTCGCCACGCCGACAGGCACGAAGCCAGCCTGGGTCGTCGCGGCCTCGAGACCGGCGAGGTGCCGGCGGTAGGCGGACTCAGCCCACCGGCCCGAGTAGCGGGTCACCGCCGCGAGGCGCTCCGGCACCGCCCGGATCCGCACCTGCGGATCGGTCGGGACGGGTGCGGACTCGGCATTCATCGACCCAGGGAGCACGAAGGCGATGACGTGCTCTCCCGCGGACGTCTCGGTCTGGACGACTGGCGCGGTCATCGCGATCTTCTCGGGACCGGCGAGCTCCTGGACCACGGGTGCGGTCATGGCGATCGAGCTGGCCGAGCGGTTCTGCCCTGTGATGTAGCCGAACAGCGCGCTGAAGGCCCGGTTTCCCGCGCTCTCGAACGATCCGCGGACGCTGACCTCGGCGACGACGTGCTCCGGGTAGCGCCGTAGCTCGAAGCCGGGGTACCGCTCGACCACCTCGTACGGCTGCTGCTCGGTCATGAATTCGACGCTACGCATGCCGCAGCCGGTCCGCGCGTCCAGGGACCGTCTGCGCCCGGCCGGAGGGTCGGCCCAGGGCGCACGACGTGCCAGCGGAGGTACTCCGCGAGCCCTTCACGGGCGAGCTCGAACCCGAAGGCGACGACGACCTGCCGTCATTCGATCGACTCGACCTGTCCTGTTTCGAACCTCGCGCACACCACGCCCTCCGACTCCAAGGCCAGTGACGGACTTCGGCAGATCAGGGCGAGCGTGGCCGCCTACAACGCGGCTATGAGCGGACGGCCTGCAGACCGCAGATCAGCGCCCGGTCCTGCAGCCGAACGGCTCAGCGACAGCTATTGAGGCGGCCCTCGGTGAGCCCACGGCTTGGCTCGTGAGCGTCTTCCGCGGGGCCGAGAACCCTATGCTCGGGGGATGGGTAAGCGGCGTCAGGGGCGTGCCGAGCAGATGCGTGCCAGGTATGCAGGCGGGCGGCCCAACGCGGAGGCGAAGGCGATCCATCGCCGGTACGTCGTCGGCCCGTTGCCGCGCCTGGTTCCGATCGCGGCGGTGCTCGAGGTTCAAGGCAGGGTCAGCGGGGCGACGATCCATGTGCCGCTCGTGATCGTTCCGTACCGGGCCCGCTGGTATCTGGTCTCCATGCTCGGTGATCAGGCGAACTGGGTCCGCAACGTTCAAGCAGCCGGCGGGAAGGCCTTGCTCCTGCACGGGCGGCGGCGCCGCGTGCAACTGGTCGAGGTCCCGGCGTACCAGCGGGCCCCCATCGTTCGCCGGTACCTGCTCTTCGCCTGGGGTGCGCGGCCGCACATGTCCATCACGTGGTACTCGCACTTGCGTGAGGTGGCGGCGGTAGCCGCCGACTATCCCGTGTTCCGGGTAGACCGTTGGCGAGGTCGGTGAGTTCGTCCCGATGGTGCGGCACGCGGCTATCAGGCGCGGGAGCGTGGCGGCCACGTTGAAGAACCTGCTCGCTCATGCCTCGGTGTGGCGTTGTGGCTGCACAGCACCGACGCACAGGCCTCTCGTGGGCGGCGTCGCGAGGGCGTTCGCCAGTACCGACGATCCGGCCGCGATCGCACGTCGCGAGGTGTAGGTGTGCGGACACGCGGTGATCGTCACGCGTCGATGGTCACTCGACGGTGCAACGCTGCGCAGCGGAGTCGGCGACCTCGCCGGCCCCGGACGTCGTCATCTCTGCCCCGCCTCAGCGGCGTGGTCCGGCGCGGGAACGCACACCGTGATCGACTTAGGTCAGACCTTGATACGCAGCTCCTTTGTCGCCTTGCGGACTCCGCCGTCGAGCTCGTAGGCGGTGGGTCTGTCGAAAATCACCCGCATCTTCGATGCGCGCGTCGTGACGACGAACGGCGAGTGCTCCGCGCGACCCAGCACGACCCTGCTGACCGTGCGGGCCCACTGCGTGAGGCGCTTCGCAGTGACGATACCGATCTCGAGGAGCCCGTCGTCAGGGCGTGAACCGTCGAACACCTCGATTCCGCCGAAGACGTCCTTGACGTTGCCCACCAGCACGCAGGTGATGTTCCCCTGGTGGAACCGGCGGCCCTCGACCTTGACCGTCGCCCTCGCCGGACTCGACTTGAGTTTCCTGGCGCCGGTCCAGAGGTCGGCGGCCCGCCCGAACCGGTCGTTCAGCCCTGCATCAGCGTCCTTGATCATCAGCGCGTCCAGGCCCGCGACTGACATGACCGTGAAGTGCTCTCCGTTCACGGTGCCGGTATCCAGAGACCGGCGGTCGCCGTGGAGACCGGTCTCCACCGCCTCGGCGATGTCCTGAGGCCTTCCGAGGTTCGTGGCGAGCAGGTTCGCCGTTCCTGCGGGCAGGATCGCGATGACTGCGCCGGTTCCGGCGACGGCGTCGATTCAGCGCTGCACCGTTCCGTCGGCTCCCCAGACGAAGAGCAGGTCGGCGCCTGGCGGCTCTTGGCGACCTCGTACCAGAGGGGCTCGGGGAACCCCGCGTCGTCGAGGACGCGGCGCAACGCACCCAGACCCCCGCCGAACGACTTCCCTGCGTGGGCGATGACGGCGACGGCGGTCACTAGGTGTCCTCTCCAACACCGCCAAGACGGAGGTCGAGCGAATGAGCGCGCTGACAATCGACGGCGCGCTTCGCGGTAGCCGCCGCGGTGGCGCTGGGGTCAGGCGCGGGCGTGCGCGTCGCCTCGGTCCCTCGCAGCCGCCGCACGACGCACGGCCTTCTCACGGGATCGGCGGCCCCGCGACGTCCTCGGTGGTCAGTGTTGACGATCCCGCGATCGGCTGGGCGCCGTAGGCCCCGCTGGTCTGGGTGACCGTGCGGCGCCGTCGAGGTGCGAACACGGCCAACGTGAGGATGAGGCCGACCGCGCCAGCCGCCATCAGGATGAATCCGACCACCCTGATGTCGAGTCCGGCGACCGTCGCGTGGACGGCAAACGCGAGGATTGCCCCTACTGCCAGCAGGAAGATGCTGAAACCGATGCCCATGATGTTCCTCTCATCGGGGAGTTGACCTCCCACCTGCACGTGCATGGGCGGATCAGGCACGCTGATCCCCCAGATGCCCCTCCAGCCGACGATCGCGGTCCTCGGACCGGAGCTGGTACGGGCGGCCCGGGCCATATGAAGGCGTCCTTGACCTTCTCCCCGGCCTGCTTGAGGTCGGCCGTCTCCATTGCCGTTTCCTCGACCTACTGCGTAGTAGTGCGGATCTCGCCGTCTGTGCCCTCCTTCACGTCGGTGTGCAGTCGACATGAGATTGGCACCAGCGGGCGCCGTTCGCACGCCGAGAAGTGAGAGGTCTGGGAGGGTGGCACTTCGGACGGACCCGGCTCGCTCCGGCATCGGCTCGTCCAGCGGTGCTCTCGCGGAAAGGGGACGGGTG
This sequence comes from Cellulomonas sp., assembly GCA_012927595.1. Taxonomy (GTDB): domain Bacteria; phylum Actinomycetota; class Actinomycetes; order Actinomycetales; family Cellulomonadaceae; genus Cellulomonas_A. The sequence continues at coordinate 6,728 of JABBOW010000057.1, read as the reverse complement.
TTCCTGGAAAGACCACGACCGGGGATCTGGCTGTGAGCAGTCTGCCGACGCCCTGCCTGGTCGACTGTGCTGGGCATCGCTCGGGTTCGACATGCGGTTCCGACCTACCGCAGCCACCTCGGGCCCAGGACAAACCCCGGCGCAGGAGGCCAACCGGGTCAGCGTCGAGTCGGCCTTCACAGATGGGCCTACGTGCTTGTTGTTCTCGAGCTCGAACAGCTTCGGCTGCAGCGAGGCGGTGGGATTCGAGTGGGGGCCACACGGCCCCGCTGGGCTGAATCAATGGTGATCGCAGAGCGGTTGACCCACAGCTCAGCGCTCATCGTCAACCTCCGGCAGGATGGGATTCATGGCAGACCTTGACCTGACCAAGATCAGTGCTCTGAACGGCGGGTCGCAGCCGCTGCACGGCTACCTGGCGCAGCCAGCGGGCGAAGGACCGTGGCCGGCCCTGGTCATGGTTCACGAAGCTTTCGGCCTGGATGACATGACCCGGCGGCACGCAGATCGTCTGGCCCGGGGGGGCTACCTCACCCTCGCCGTCGACCTGTTCAGCGCTGGCGGCAGCTTCCGCTGCCTAGTGTCGACGATGCGCGCCATGACCAAGGGGCAGGGCCGAGCATTCGCCGACATCGAGGCGGCCCGTCAGTGGCTCATCACATCACCGAATTGCACGGGCAAGATCGGCGTGATCGGCTTCTGCATGGGAGGCGGGTTCGCTCTACTGACGGCAAGCCGCGGATTTGACGCCGCCGCCCCGAACTACGGCCGCCTTCCGCGCGACCTCGACGAGTCGCTCGTCGGGGCATGCCCGATCGTGGCCAGCTACGGCGGCCGGGACCGGTCCCTCAAGGATGCAGCGGCCCAGCTTGAGCTTGCACTGACGGACGCCGGAATCGTGCACGACGTCAAGGAGTACGCCACGGCAGGCCACTCCTTCCTGAACGATTCCGACGGAGGTCCACGGCTGCTTCGACCGCTCTTCCGGGTGGCCGGGATCGGGCCAGTCCCCGAGGCGGCAACCGACGCGTGGACACGTATCGAGGACTTCTTCGCCCAGCAACTCGGATGACTGCGGCGACGAGTCGGCCGCTTCCCCGCGTCGTGTGGCGCGGCTCTCAGTCGCGATCAAGCGCGCCCTACCTCGAACCGCCGGCAACGGCACCGGCGAGATCACGACGCCGACGGCCAACCTGTGGGGTCTCAGGGTGAGTGAGGTGACCGGGGACCACATCGCGCTGGCGTGGAACGCCGTGCCGGGAGCGTCTGCCAGGGGCCGGATGAGCTCTTCACGGAGGTAGGACAACAGCGCGGCCGCGGTCGGGCAGTCCCAGCGCTAGGCGTCGATGACGGCGAGGGCATCGCACAATCCTTGCCGATCCCGGGTGATGGGTTGCCGCATGGACGGCAGGTCGTCGGCGCCGGTCGCTGTCGAGCGGTTTCGCATCGTCGCCTCCGGGTGTGGAACGGACACCGGAGACGTTGCGCTTGGGCGATCGCCGAGACGATGACGGGCACGGAGCCGCAGTCAGAAGGCTCGATGACGAGGTGGGGTCTCGCGCAGCTCGGCGCGTTCGTCATCTGCGGTGAAATTGCCGGCAGCGGCATGGTCAAGTCCCGGTTGCATGCCTCACGGTCGGCGTCCAGCACCCTGTGCGCGCTCCTGGCTCTGTCTCTGGCGGCAGTCTTCAACGCAGCACCACTCCGAGCCCTTGCCCGGATCACCTATCGACCTGACCAGCGCCTTGGCCCGGTTCATGGGGAACATTGGAACGAAGACCATCGGTAGCGTCGGTGTGCAGGCTCAGCTGCCCACGAAGGTCGCTGACGCGCCACGACGCACAGTCAGTGCTTCTAGGCGTCGCCGCGGTGAACGACGGTGACGAGGAGCACGTTGTCCTCGACGGTGTAGATGATCCGGTAGCTCCCGACCCGCACACGCAGGCCGTCACGACCACGCAGCGCCTTGGCCCCGGGTGGTCGCGGGTCCTGCCCGAGCAGCACGAACGCGCCCTGGATGCGGGCCTGATCCTTCTGGTCGATCCGGCGCAGGGCCTTGACCGATGCCGGACGAAGCTCGATGCGGTACGAGCTCGTACCAAGCCGAGATCAGCCTTGACCTGCGCCCACGGGATGTTCGGCCCATCTTGTGCCATCGCCGCGTCGAACGCCGCCACGTCCTGGGCGTCCTCCAGCGCTTCCATCAGCTGCTCGTAGCGTCCCGGGCTGAGTACGACCGCGACACGCTTGCCGCGGCGCTCAAGTAACACGACCTGCTCGTGCGCCTGCTCGATCACGTCCGGAAGGTTCTTGCGGGCGTCGGTCACGCTCGTCGTCGAGATGCCCCAAAATGTACAACCCGCTACGTCAACCGTACTTCCGCGCAAGCGCCAACGGCGCTACCCCCGGCACCGAGCCTGTGGGCCGTCCGCCGACGTCCGCAATGAACCGCGTTGGGGTACCGCACCCCGCAAGGTCCGGGACCGACCACCCAGGCGGGCAGCACGGCGGCGCTTCGCAAGGGGTGGTCCCGGCGGTCGGTTCCGTGGTCGTCGCAGATTCTGACCGAACCCGAACATTGCCCGGACCGTCAATCTTTGCGGTGTCGGTAGAGTCGTTCCGTGCTTTCTACTCGCCCGTCTCTCGGGCCTCGGGACTCATCACGACGGAGGGCGTCGTGATCTCTGCGGGCGGCGAGCGTGGACTCATCATGGTGATCGAGGACGAGGCCGCCATCGCCGGCGTCATGCGGCTGAATCTGGTCAAAGCTGGCTATGGGGTCCACATCGAGCGGGAGGGTGCGGCGGGACTGGCCGCGATCCGGGCTCTGAAACCGGCTGCTGTGATCTTGGACATCGGACTTCCCGGGCTTGACGGCATCGAGGTCTGTCGCCGGCTCAGGGCGATGAACGACTGGACGCCGGTGCTGTTCGTGACCGCTCGCGACGACGAGGTCGATCGGATCGTGGGTCTCGAGCTCGGCGCTGATGACTATGTGACCAAGCCCTTCTCGCCGCGTGAGCTCGTGGCCAGGGTGACCAGCGTCCTTCGCCGCTCCCAAGGCAGCCCGGATGACGTGACCAGCCTCGTCGTGGGCGCCGTCCGTCTGGATCCAGCCGAGCGTCGGGCCTATTGCGCAGGGTCCGAGGTCGAGCTCACGGCAACCGAGTTCGACCTGCTCGGCTACCTGATGCGCAGACCAGGACGAGTCTTTAGCCGCGAACAGCTGATCAGCGAGGTATGGGGGTATTCCGCCGCCGGGGGAGTGCGCACCGTCGACGTGCACATCGCGCAGGTCCGGGCCAAGCTCGGTTCGGCGAGCCCGATCCGGACGGTGCGTGGTGTGGGCTACGCCGTGGACAGCACCGCTCCACGCGGGGTGGGCCCGGCGGCTGGTCCCCGATGATCGGACGGGGCACGTTGGCCCAGCGGATCTCGCTGCTGGCGTGTGCGATCGCAGTCATCACCGCTCTGCTGGCCGGCACGCTCGCGATCGGGCTGATCACCAGGAAGAACCTGGCCAACGCAAGCAGCACGCTCGCCCAGCTTGCTGACGCCGCGCAAGAGACGGCCGACGTCGGTACGCGGCCGGAGGCTTCGCAGCAGCGGGCCCGCCGGCTGCTGCAGGCAAGCAAGGTCCAGTCTGTGACGGTGTCAGCCAACGGTCAGCTCGTCGGGTCAACGGCGCTCGCGGGTTCTGCGATCACCTCTGCTGAGATCGGACAGCTGCTCGCTGGCCACACCATCTCGAAGCAAGCGACCGTGAACGGTCAGACAGTTCTCGTCGAAGGACGGCCCACCCGGATCGGGGCGATAGTGCTCCTGCAGCGGCGAACCGACGCGACGGCGTTCGGCGACGCCCTGATCCAACAGCTTCTGATTGCCCTGCTGGTGGGTGTCGTGCTCGCCGTCATGCTGGGGATCCTGGTCGCAGCGAGGATCTCGCGTCCGCTGCGCCGCACAGCGCAGGCCGCCCACGCGCTCGCTGAGGGTAGGAGAGACGTCGCCGTCGTCCCCCAAGGGCCGGCCGAGGTGGCCGAGGTCGCTGCCGCGGTCAACTCGCTGGCGTCCGCGCTGTCCCATTCCGAGGCTCGGCAGCGGGAGTTCCTGCTGTCGGTCTCGCACGATCTGCGAACCCCGCTGACGGCGATCGTCGGCTATGCGGAGTCCTTGGCCAACGGGGTGGTCGAGCCGGCCCAGTCGCCCGCCGTGGGAGCGATCATGCTGGCCGAGGCACACCGACTGAACCGCCTGGTCGCTGACCTGCTAGATCTGGCGCGGGTGGGTGCCCAGGAGTTTCGGATCGAGCTCGCGCGGGTGGATGTGGCCGCTCTGGCGCGAGGGGCAGCCCAGGTGTGGTCAGACCGCTGCGGAGCCGTCGGCGTGCTGTTCCGGCTCGAGGTCCGGTCGGAACCGGTGTGGTGCCACACCGATCTGTCGCGGGTCCGGCAGATCTTGGACGGACTCTTCGAGAACGCCCTCCGGGTGACGTCGCCTGGGTCGCCGATCGTCCTGTCGGTGCGGGCCGACGCCGACCCGCACACCGTGCTGCTCGAGGTCCGGGACGGGGGTCCTGGACTGACCGACTCGGACCTCGCCGTGGCCTTCGAGCGGTCGGTGCTCTACGAGCGCTACCGGGGAGTTCGGCAGGTCGGAACCGGGTTGGGACTGGCCATCGTCGACGGTCTCACCCGCCGACTCGGTGGCACGGTCGAAGCGGGCCACTCTATCGAGGGAGGGGCCCGCTTCACCGTTCGTCTGCCGACCGGCGAACCATCCGCCGGTTGAGAGCGACCTACTTCTTGGCGTCGACGACCCGCACGGGATCACCTGTCGTGGTGTCCGAGATCGTCGCCATGGTCTCGTTGGACCGGTGCTCACCTCGACATCCGAATCGATGACGTAGGTCTCGGTCACGTGGTCGGCAGCGTCGACCGTGATCGACGTGGGCGACACCGCCGTGACCTGACCACCGATCGCGTCGTGCGTGGTGAACGTCTTGGTCTTCTTGTCCTCGACCACCCAGGTCGCGTGCACCGCGCCGCGGATCCGGTCGATCTGCGCGGGCGTCCCCGCCCCGACCTTCGGAGTGTGCACCGAAGCACCTGGCGAGAGTGGGCGGGCACCGCAGCGACATCACCGACGGCGTCGTCCGCGCCGAGGCGCTCAGGCTCGGCCTGGTCGATACCAAGGTCGCGGGCATCGACGACGACTGGTCGGGCCAGTGTGTCGTGTGGCGCGTTCGCAACCGCCGCACGCCGCACCCACCCGACCGTGCTGCAACGTCGGATCCGTGACGCAGCGTGCGACAGGGATCGCGAGGCTTGCTCGCCCTCCGCGTGCGCCGGACCCGTGCTCTCCCGCAAGATGAGTCGGAACCAGGACGGTGTCGCGCTCGGACGACCGGCCCCGGATCCGACGCAGGCCCGACGGAACTGCCGCGCCTGCCCGAAGCATCGATCCGAGTGCTGCCCGCAAGAGGGCCGCCCGGCTGGCTAGACGTCCTCGAGTCCCTGGTCAGGGCGCGTCGATCTGGCTGACCGCGGAGTCGCTCGCGGCCACGTCCGAGCCCGCCTGGGCGATCGCGCCATCGACGTCGTTGAGGTTCTGGGCCACTCCGCCGAGCGGGTGCGCATCTGGCACGGGTGACGAGGCCGTGCTGGCTGGCGCGGCCGGGGCGCTGGTTCGCGTAGCCAGCGGGCTGGTTGGCGGAGCGGTGTACGCAGCGGCGGCGCTGGAGGTGCCAGCGCCGCCGCTCGTCGAGACGACGCTGCCGAGCGCCCCGGTGTGCGCGCAGCCGGTGAGAGCGGCCAAGAGGATCAACATAACCGCAGGCACGACCGCCCGGGGCGCGAGTCTCACTTCAGCGCCGCGAGGACAGTCTTCGCGTCGGCCCGAGCCTGCTTGACGGCGGCGGTGGCCGTGGCGAGCGACTGCCGGACCGGTGTCAGCACCGCGTGGTTGGCGTCGTAGGCCTCGGGGGTCGCCGCCAACGCGTTCGCCGCGAGCCCGGACAGCGAAGTCTGGGCGGTGGCGATCTGCGTCGTCATGTCGGCAAGATCGGCCTGCAGCGCCGGGGTCGACTTCGTCGCGAACTTGCCCGCAAGGGCGGCCGCCAGCTTCTGCTCCGCCGCGGTCAGCTTCGGGATCGCCGACGCCTCGAGCCCGTCGGCTGCGGCCGCGAGATGTGCCTGCGGCAGTGCGACCGCGTACACCCGGTACGTCGTGAAGATGCTCTTGAAATCGGCGGACGCCTGCGTGACCGAAGTGTCCGCCGCGATCGCCGACGCCACGGTGCTCATTCCGGCCAGATCGCCGTTGAGGGTCGCGAGGATGGTGGATCGGTCGGTGCTCGAGAGCTGGGTGTTGGCGGTGACCTTCGAGATCGCCGTCGTCAGAGACACCGTGCGTTGGCTGGTCTGCTTCGCTCCTGCGGCCTGGATGGCGGCGAGGGTTCGCGGAGCCGGCGACGCTGCGGGTGTGCCTGCGGCGACTGCGGGCGAGACAGCACCTGCGACCAGGGCGATGGCAGCGGCGGTTCCGACTGCAGCGGTGCGAAGTGCTCGGTTCATGTTCATGAGTCTGCTCCCGGAATGTGAGTCGTGGCGGACGGCGGTCCGACACGTTGAAGACTGGCAGGGCTGTGTTTGGGGACGATCGGCCCAATGTTCGGATCGGGTAAGCCTCGCGCGGTCCAGACCGGAGAGGCAGATATGGCGAGCTTGTCG
>JABBOW010000095.1 GCA_012927595.1 Cellulomonas sp. | reverse complement strand
GCTCGTGGTGGGGCCCGCGGGGGGCGTGGACCTCGAGCTCGGCGCGGCCCCTGAGGTCGCCAGCGTCGACGTCGACCCCGCACGGATCGCCTGCGAGCGCGAACGCAACCCGTCGCTCCGGAACCGTCGCTACACGACGTCGCCCGTGCCGTGACCCAGGAGGTGCCTGGCTCGGACGGTCACCGCGAGCTGACGGTCGCGATCGCGACGGCGACGAACGTGCACGTGTAGCCGATGACCGTGAGGGAGTGGAACACCTCGTGGAACCCGAACCAGCGCGGGCTCGGGTTCGGCCACTTCGTGGCGTAGACGACCGCGCCGATCACGTAGGCGACCCCGCACCCGGCGATGAGCCAGACGATGACCGGGCCACCCGCGTCTGCGCGTGCGAACTGCGGCAGGTAGCCGAGCGCGGCCAGCCCGAGGATCACGTAGAGGGGCGTGTACAGCCAGCGCGGGGCGCCGAGCCACAGGACGCGCGCCAGCAGGCCGATCACCGCGCCGATCCAGACCGTCCACAGCAGGACCGTCGCGGTATGGGCGGGCAGCAGGAGCACCGCGAGCGGGGTGTAGGTGCCCGCGATGATGAGGAAGATGTTCGAGTGGTCGAGGCGGCGGAGCACGCCCGTCACCCGGGGTGACCAGGTGCCGAGGTGGTAGACGGCGCTCGTCCCGAAGAGCATCGCGGCGGTCAGGCCGAAGACCGTGTTCCCGACGCGCGCGCTCGTGGTGGGCGCGATCACGACCAGGACGATGCTCCCGGCGACCGCGAGGGGGAACATCCCGGCGTGGAGCCAGCCGCGCAGACGAGGCTTGACGTTGGCAGCGGCCGCAGCGGCGTGCTGCGAGAGACTGGTCCGTGCCACGAAGGTCCTCCATCTCGACGGCTCGACCAAGGCGCGCGGTGTGCGGTCCGGCCAGCATGCCTGACTTCAAGACTAACCTTCGCGGCCGTAGGTTACGGCTGCGTAGGTAGGAGGTCCCGCGGTTCGCGAAAAGCTCGTGCCCACGGCGGGTAGCGTGAGCGCGACCGATGTCCGACGGTCTGGAAGAGGAGCTCCGAGCGTGCGTCTGCCCCACCCGCTGTACGGGCTCTACGAGCGTCGGCTGGCCGCGTCCTTGCCCCGGACGCAGGTGCCGCGCCACGTCGGTGTGATCCTCGACGGTAACCGGCGGTGGGCGCGCAACGTCGGGGAGTCGGCGGCGATGGGCCATCGACGCGGCGCCGACAAGATCTCCGAGCTGCTCACCTGGAGCGAGGAGATCGGCGTCGAGGTCGTCACCCTGTGGATGCTCTCGACCGACAACCTCTCGCGCACACCCGAGGAGCTCGAGTCGCTGCTGGCGATCATTGAGGACGCCGTCCGCGACCTCGCTGCCACGCGCCGCTGGTGCGTGCAGGTCGTGGGCTCGCTCGACCTGCTGCCGCCCGAGACAGCAGCAGCCCTGCGCGCCGCCCAGGACAGCACGCGCGACATCAAGGGCCTGCACGTGAACGCCGCCGTCGGTTACGGCGGTCGTCGCGAGATCGCCGACGCCGTCCGTTCGATGCTGCGTGAGCACGCCGACGCCGGGACGAGCCTTGACGACCTGATCGAGGAGTTCGACGTCGAGCACATCGCCGACCACCTTTACACGAAGGGGCAGCCGGACCCCGACCTCGTCATCCGGACGTCCGGCGAGCAGCGGCTGGGCGGCTTCCTGCTGTGGCAGAGCGCGCACTCCGAGTTCTACTTCTGTGAGGCGTACTGGCCGGACTTCCGCCGGGTCGACTTCCTGCGAGCCGTGCGCTCGTACGCCGCGCGTGAGCGTCGCCTCGGACGCTGAACCAGCCCTTCGTGGGAAACCTGCGTGAACTCTGCGTGTCGAGGTGCGTGTCGGGTCAGCCGTGTCACCTGTGCCGCGTAGCGTCCTGGACAACGGACGGCACGCCCGCCGTCCGGGGGAGGCCAGCCCATGGAGCACCAGCTCCGGGAGGAGGGTCGGTCCCGGCCCCTCGTGGCCGGCCGCCCTCATCTCGTCGTCGCACGCCGCAACGTCCCGCAGCACCACGGGGCAGCGACGTGAGACGGCCGGTGCGGCGCTGATGCGCCGGAGGGAGTCAGCCGTGGTCACGAAGGTGCTCGCCGTCCCAGCCTCTGCGCCCGACCTCGAGGGCCGCAGGACGCACGTCCTCGACACGTCAGTCCTCCTGTCAGACCCGAAAGCGATCTTCCGGTTCGCGGAGCACGACGTCGTCCTCCCGATCGTCGTCATCACCGAGCTCGAGGCGAAGCGCCACCACCCTGAGCTCGGTTACTTCGCACGGGCGGCCCTGCGTCTGCTCGACGACCTGCGCATCGCCCACGGCGGTCTCGACAAGCCCATCCCGCTCGGCACCGACGGCGGCTCCCTGCGCATCGAGCTCGGCAAGACCGATCCGAGTGCGTTGCCCGAGGGATTCCGCCTCGGCGACAACGACACCCGCATCCTCGCCGTCGCGGCGAACCTCGCGGCCGGCGGGGCGGACGTCACCGTCGTGTCCAAGGACCTCCCGATGCGGGTCAAGGCATCGGCCGTCGGCCTGCGCGCCGAGGAGTACCGCGCCGAGCTCGCGGTCGACTCGGGCTGGACCGGGATGGACGAGCTCGAGGTGACCGAGCAGCAGATGGCCTTGCTCTGGGAGCACGAGTCGCTCGCGCTCGCCGACCTCGAGACGGGCGAGGACAGCCCTGCGGTCGGGACGGACGTGGCCCCCGGTGGTCCGCTGCGTGGCAGGTCACTGCTGTGCCACACGGGTCTCGTCGTGCGCTCGTCGCGCGGTTCAGCGCTGGGCCGTGTGACCCCCGACAAGCACGTGCAGCTCGTCCGCGGTGACCAGGACGCTTTCGGGCTGCACGGACGCAGTGCCGAGCAGCGGATCGCGATCGACCTCCTGCTCGACCCGGAGATCGGCATCGTCTCGCTCGGCGGGCGGGCCGGGACCGGCAAGTCGGCTCTTGCGCTGTGTGCGGGCCTCGAGGCGGTCCTCGAGCGTCGCCAGCACCGCAAGGTCATGGTGTTCCTACCGCTCTGAGCGGTCGGCGGCCAGGATCTCGGCTACCTGCCCGGGAGTGAGGCCGAGAAGATGAACCCCTGGGCGCAGGCCGTCTTCGACACGCTCGGAGCCCTCGTCAGCAAGGAGGTCGTCGAGGAGATCATGGACCGCGACATCCTCGAGGTCCTCCCGCTCACCCACATCCGGGGTCGGTCGCTGCACGACGCCTTCGTGATCGTCGACGAGGCGCAGTCGCTCGAGCGCAATGTGCTCCTCACGGTCCTGTCGCGGATCGGGGAGAGCTCGCGCGTGGTCCTCACGCACGACGTGGCGCAGCGGGACAACCTCAGGGTCGGTCGGCACGACGGCGTCGCCGCCGTCATCGAGGCGCTCAAGGGGCACCCGCTGTTCGCACACGTCACGCTGACCCGCTCCGAGCGATCGCCCGTCGCCGCGCTCGTGACCGAGCTCTTCGAGGGCATCGAGGTCTGACCCGCTCCGAGCCGGCGGTGCGAGGGCAGGCCCCGCGCCGCGGACCGCGAGCGATCGGGCGTCGCGCTGTCGGGCGTCGAGCTGTCGGGCGTCGAGCTGTCAGGCGTCGAGCTGTCAGGCGTCGACCAGGCGGCCGTCCGCCAACCGGTTGACCCGGTCGGCGAGCTGGAGCATCAGCGGGTCGTGGGTCGAGACGATCGCCGTCATGCCCTCGGCCTGCACGACCGCCCGAAGCAGCACCATGATCGAGAGCCCGGTCTCGGTGTCGACGAGCCCGGTCGGCGCGTCGGCGATAAGCAGCCGCGGCGAGTTGGCCAGCGCACGGGCGATCGCGACGCGCTGCTGCTGCCCGCCGGACATCTCACCGGGTCGCTGACGTGCGTGCGAGCCGAGCCCGACGATCTCGAGCAGGAGGGCGACCCGAGCCTTCCGGACGTCGGCCGGCAGTGCGCGCAGCCGCAGCGGGATCCCGACGTCTGGCCAGCCCGACCCGCCCGGACAGTTCCAGGACCTCGCGGTACGCGCGCAGCAGCTGGACCCGGAGCCCTTCGAGCTGCGCCTCGGCGACCGCGGCGGCACAACCTCCGGGTTGGTCGGCACGACGGCGTCGCCGCGGCCATCGAGGTGCTCACGGGGCACCCGCTGTTCGCGCGCGTGACGCTGACGCGGTCCGAGCGGTCGCCCGTCGCGGTGCTCGCGACACAGGTCCTCGAGGGAGCCGAGGTCTGACGCAGCCCGTCTCGGCCCGGTCGTGAGCGGACTCCTCACGATCCGGCCCGGGCGGCCGATGGAACTGGTGCCACGGAGGGCAGCAGTGGGCGTCCACCACGTCACAACACCGTCACCAGGAGTCCGACCATGCGTCGAGGATCAGCTCGGCTGGGTTCCAGCCTGCGTCTTCAGCTTGTCGCAACGGGAGCTGGCTCGGTCATCCTGACGGCCGTGCTGCTCACGGCCATCGGCGGGCTGCAGGTGTCCGGCCTGGCCCGGAACGCGGGCGTCGACATCGACAAGCTCACGACCGCCTCGTTGCACCAGACGTCTGACCAGGCCATGACGCTGGTCGAGACGCAGGCCGCGACAGTCCAGGACCGGATGGCGGCCGAGCTGCGCATCGCGCAGGCATCCTTCGCGCTGCGCGGCCCGATCACGTTCGGCGAGCCCGAGACGTGGTCCGTGAAGAACGCGAGCACCGGCGCGACCACGGACCTCGCCCCGCCGCGCATGCTTGTCGGCGGGGTGGGGTTCGGCCAGAACTCCGACCCCGCGACCCTGTCCTCGATCGTCGACGGCATCGCCGACCTCCTGGGCGCCGCAACGACCGTCTTCCAACGCGTCGACGACGCCGGCACGATGCTGGTCGTCGCGACCAACGTCAAGACGGCCGACGGCGTCCGGGCCATCGGCACCGTCATCAGCCCGGTTGCCGCCGACGGCACCCCCAACGCCGTCGTCGCGGCGCTGCTCGCGGGCAAGCCGTTCATCGGCAACGCGCAGGTGGTCGGGAAGCCGTACGTGACTGCCTACGCGCCGCTCATGAATGGCTCCAAGATCGTCGGCGCACTGTTCGTCGGGACGCCGCAGTCGACCGTCGACGCACCGCTGCGCACGGCGCTCGCGACCGTCAAGGTCAGCGAACGCGGCTACCTGACAGTCCTCGCGGCCAACGGGTCCTGGGTCGTGCCGCCGCCCGGCGCGAGCGAGGGCCAGGCGCTTGACGCGGTCGACGCCAACGGTGCGCCCTTTGCACAGCGCCTCATCGACGCCGCGGCCCAGCTCGACACGCACGCCTTGGCATCGGAACGGGTCGACCTTGCCGGCGGCAGTGCCGCGAAGGTCGAGGTAAGCCGCTATGCACCCTGGGGCTGGACGATCGCCGCGTGGGGCTTCGACGCGGATCTGCGTGCTGTGCCCGACCGCCTCGATGCGGGGACGGCCCAGCTGGTGCGCACGCTGCTCGTCGCCGGGTTCATCGTCGCGGCCCTGGCTATCGGGGTCGTGGTGCTGACCTCGGGGCGGATCGTGGCGCGGGTCGGCCGGCTCACCCAGGCCCTGCGCCGCGTCGCGGCACGCGACCTGTCCTTCGACGTGCGCGGTGAGGGAAGCGACGAGATCGGTGTGATGGGCGACGCCGTCGGCGAGGCGATCGACGGCATGCGCGCCGCGATCGGGCGGATGCAGTCCGGCGCCGACGCGATGCAGGCGACAGCCGTTCGGCTTGAGGGGTCGAGCGGAACCCTTGAAGGGGTTGCCGGGCGGACGGTGACGCAGGCCGACGAGGCCGCACGCAGTGCGACCGTCGTGAGCTCCGAGCTGCAGGCCGTCACCGCCGCCATGACCGAGATGCGCGCGTCGATCGAGTCCGTGGCGCACGACGTGAACGCAGCCTCGGGCGAGGCCGATCGCGCCGTCGGGGCAACGGCCGAGGCTGCGGTCATCGCTGCGCGGCTCGGCGACTCCTCGTCGCAGATCTCTGCCGTCCTCGACACCGTGACGTCGATCGCCACACAGACGCACCTGCTCGCCCTCAACGCGACCATCGAGGCGGCGCGTGCGGGCACGGCAGGCCGGGGATTCGCTGTCGTCGCCGGCGAGGTCAAGAAGCTGGCCGAGCAGACGTCTGCCGCTATCGGGACCATCGAGCCGGTGCTCGCGGCCGTCTCGCGCGACGCAGTCGACGTCCGTTCCGCAGTCCAGCGGATCTCGCTGTCGATCGCGACGGTCGACGAGCACCAGTCGTCCATGTCCGTCGTCGTGGAACAGCAGACGGCGACGACAGGGGAGATCGAGCGCAACCTCATCGTCGCGGCCGACAGCTCCACTGACATCGCCCAGAGCGCCGGAGCTGTGGCCCAGGCTGCGTCGCAGGCGTTCGACAGCGCCGCCGAGGTGCGGCTCGTCGTCGGCGAGCTCAGCAGGGTCGCGACCGAGCTGAACGCGGGCGTCGAGGAGTTCACGCTCGTCTCGCGCTGACCGGCTCGAGCCGGACGCGTCTCAGACGGGCTTGCGCGTCATGCTGAGAACGTCGAGCGCGCTGTCGAGCTGCGCCTCGGTCACCTCGCCACGGGCGACGTAGCCGAGGTCGACGACGGCCTCGCGCACTGAGATCCCCTGCTTGACGGAGTGCTTGGCGATCTTTGCTGCGGCCTCGTAGCCGATGACGCGGTTGAGGGGCGTGACGATCGACGGGGACGACTCGGCGAGCGCACGGGCCCGCCCGACGTTGGCGGTGATGCCGGCCACGGTCTTGTCGGCGAGCAGGCGCGTCGCGTTGGCGAGCAGCCGGATCGACTCGAGCACGCCCAGCGCGATGACGGGGATCTGCACGTTGAGCTCGAACGACCCGCTCGCACCCGCCCAGGCGACGGTCGCGTCGTTGCCGACGACGCGCGCGGCGACCATCAGCACTGCCTCGGGGATCACCGGGTTGACCTTGCCGGGCATGATCGACGAGCCAGGCTGCAGGTCGGGGATCGAGATCTCGCCGAGGCCCGTGTTGGGGCCCGAGCCCATCCAGCGCAGGTCGTTGCAGATCTTCGTGAGGCTCACCGCGATCGTGCGGAGCGCGCCCGAGAGCTCGACGAGGCCGTCGCGTGCACTCTGCGCCTCGAAGTGGTCGCGCGCCTCGGTCAGCGGCAGGCCGGTGTCCTCGACGAGCAGCGCGATGACGCGCTGCGGGAACCCGGCGGGCGTGTTGATGCCCGTGCCGACGGCCGTGCCGCCGAGAGGCACCTCCGCGGCGCGGGGGAGTGCGGTCTGCAGGCGCTCGACCCCGTAGCGGATCGCCGCGGCGTAGCCCCCGAACTCCTGCCCGAGCGTGACGGGCGTCGCGTCCATGAGGTGCGTGCGACCCGACTTCACGACCTCAGCGAACTCGGTCGACTTGGCTGCGAGCGTGTCCGCGAGGTGCTCGAGCGCCGGGATGAGGTCGCGCACGACGCCGGCTGTGGCTGCGACGTGGACCGACGTCGGGAACACGTCGTTCGAGGACTGCGACGCGTTGACGTGGTCGTTGGGGTGGACCTCGCGGCCCAGGCGCGCCGTCGCGAGCGTGGCGATGACCTCGTTGGCGTTCATGTTCGAGGAGGTGCCAGAGCCCGTCTGGAACACGTCGATCGGGAAGTCGCGGTCGTGCAGGCCCGCGGCGACCTCGTCGGCCGCTGCGACGATCGCGGCCGCGAGGTTGGCGTCCAGGACGCCGAGCTCGGCGTTCGCGAGCGCTGCGGCCTTCTTGATGCGGGCGAGGGCCTCGATGTGGCTGCGCTCGAGGCGTGTGCCCGAGATGGGGAAGTTCTCGACCGCCCGCTGCGTCTGCGCGCGGTACAGCGCGTCCGCGGGGACGCGCACCTCACCCATCGTGTCGTGCTCGATGCGGAAACCAAGACCCGCCGTTGCGTCGCTGCTCATGGGCGGCATTCTTGCATCGCCGCGGCCTGCCGTTGCGATCCGTCCCGCGGCCCGCGCGACCGAGGCGGGCGTCCCGGGCGACGGGACACCGCTGCCTCAGGCGCCGATGTCACCGAGCGTCTCGACGACATGAACGCGACCGTCCGCGAGCGTGTACTCGAGTCCGATGATCGCGCACCGGCCCTCGTCTACAGCGGCCGCGAGCGCTGCTGAGTAGCCCTGCAGCATGCTCACCGTGTGTCGGACGTGCTCGTGCCCGAGGTCGGCCGCAGAGAGCGAGGCGAGCGCGCGCCGGTCCTCGCCACCGGCGATGTTGACGATGCTCGGGATGACGCGGTCGACGATCGCGCGCACGAACCCCCGCGGCAGCTCACCCGTGGTCAGCGCGGTGGTCGCTGCCGCGACCGCGCCGCAGCTGTCGTGGCCGAGCACCACGACGAGCGGCGCGCCGAGCAGCTCGACGCCGTACTCGATCGAGCCGATCACGGCCGTGTCGAGCACGTGACCCGCCGTGCGGACGACGAAGACGTCACCGAGCCCCTGGTCGAAGATGATCTCGGCCGCGACCCGGCTGTCGGAGCACCCGAAGATCACGGCGAACGGGTGCTGCTCGCGGCTGAGCGACGCCCGGTGGTCGATGCCCTGCGACGGGTGCTCCATCGCCCCGCGGACGAATCGGTCGTTGCCGTCGCGGAGCGCGGTCCATGCCTCGGCGGGCGTCGCGGTCACGGTCAGCCCTCGCCGAGCTCGGCCGACGACGGCGGGTTCGCGCCGGCCCGCGACACGGTGATCGCGGCGATGCGCGCGCACCGGGCGAGCAGACGCTGGAGCGTTGTGGCGTCCACGTCGGCGAGCGCGCCGCGGCGGTCCGCGCCGAGCGCGCCCGCCGCCGGCGGGTTCGCGCCGGCCCGCGACACGGTGATCGCGGCGATGCGCGCGCACCGGGCGAGCAGACGCTGGAGCGTTGTGGCGTCCACGTCGGCGAGCGCGCCGCGGCGGTCCGCGCCGAGCAGGCCGGCGGACCATAGACCGTCGATCAGGCCGGACATGAACGAGTCGCCTGCTCCGACCGTGTCGGCGACCTCGACGCGCGGGGCCGGGATGATCACCCGCACGCCCCCCGCGGTGTGCGCGAAGGCGCCTTCGCCGCCGTTCGTCACGACGACGAGCCCGGGACCGAGACGCGACCACTCCTCGGCGAGCTCGGTCGGTGCGACACCGGGGTGCAGCCACTCGAGGTCCTCGTCGCTGACCTTGACCACGTCTGCCAGCGCGACGAGCGCCTCGACGCGTGGCCGCGTGGCACCAGGCGTCCCCATGAGCGCGGGCCGCAGGTTCGGGTCGTAGGTGATGGTCGACGACGCGCGGCGCGCCGCGACGATCTGGAGGACTGCCGCGCCGCCCGGCTCGAGCACCGCGGCGATCGACCCGGTGTGCACCACGAGCGGGTCGACGGCGGGCTCGTCCCACTGCGTCGGGAGGTCCCAGGTCAGGTCGAAGTGGTAGGTCGCGGCACCGCCTGCGTCCAGGGTTGCGGTTGCGACCGAGGTCGATGCCGGCTGCGGGTCGCCCCTCAGGACCCGCACTGCGGACGCCTCGAGGTGTCGACGCACCGCGCCGCCGCGCGCGTCCTGGCCGAGCCATGTCAGCAGGTCGACACCGCGACCGAGCCGACCGAGCCCGATCGCGACGTTCATGGGACTACCGCCCGGATGCTCCGCGACCGAGCCGTCGGTGCGGCGCACGACGTCGACGAGTGCCTCGCCGACGACGAGCGCGCGGGGCGCCCGCGTGCCGGGGGCGGTGTCGTGGCGTGTCATCGCGCACCGCCCGACGGCGACGCGGCTGCGTCATTGGGCGCGTCCTCGGTCGGCGTTGTCGGGCTGTCGCCGCGCGACGACTCCAGACGCCTGCGCGCGCCGTCGAGCCATTCCTGGCAGCGGGCTGCGAGCGCTTCGCCGCGCTCCCACAGCTCGAGCGACTCCTCGAGGCTCGCGCCGCCGGCCTCGAGTCGGGCCACGACGGCCACGAGCTCGTCGCGGGCCTGCTCGTAGCTCAGGCCCGCGAGGTCGATCGCATCGGGTCGCGGGCTCGCGGGCTCGCTGCGCAGTGGCTGGGTGGGCGCGGGTGGGGATGCTCCCGCTGAAGGCTTCGTCGGCACGCGCACAGTCAACCAGTCGCCACCCACGGCGGTCGACCGTGACCGGATCCGTCGGGGCCGCTACCGGCCTGTGACGGCCGCGTGCAGCTCACCGCGCGCAACGCGCACGCGTAGGTCGTCACCCGGGCTCACCTCGGCGGGATCGCGCAGCACCGTGCCGTCGGCCCGTTGGACGACGGCGTACCCGCGCTCGAGCGTCGCCGCCGGCGAGAGTGCACGGACCTGGGCGGCGAGCCGGCCGCACTGCCCCGCCGCACCGGTCAGAACCCGGTCGAGCGCGCTCCCGGCGGCGGCCCGCAGGCGGTGCACCTCGAGCTCAGGTCCGTCGACGAGCGTTGCCGGCGACGCGAGGACCGGCCGGCTGCGCAGGGCGTCGAGCCCGGCCTGCTCGCGCGCGAACCGGTGCATGAGCGCCGCGCGCATCCGCAACCGGGCCTGCACGAGCCGCACGCGCTCCTCGGAGACGTCGGGCACGATGCGCTTGGCGGCATCGGTCGGGGTCGACGCGCGGTAGTCCGCGACCAGGTCGAGCAGCGGCGTGTCCGTCTCGTGGCCGATGGCGCTGACCAGAGGTGTGCGGCACGCGGCGGCGGCCCGCACGAGGGTCTCGTTGCTGAACGGCAGCAGGTCCTCGACCGCGCCGCCCCCGCGCGCCACGACGATCACCTCGACGCGGGGGTCGGCGTCGAGCTCGGCGATCGCGGCGCTGACCTGCGGCACCGCGCCCACACCCTGCACGGCGACCTCACGGATGACGAACTCGACCTGGGGCCAGCGGGCCCGGGCGTTGACGACCACGTCGTGCTCGGCCTTGGACTCGCGCCCGCACACGAGGCCGACGACGCGGGGCAGGAACGGCAGCGGCACCTTGCGGTCGGCATCGAACAGGCCCTCGGCAGCGAGGACCCGCTTCAGGTGCTCGATCCGGGCCAGCAGCTCGCCGACCCCGATCGCCCGGACGTCGTCCGCACTCAGCTGGAGCGTCCCGCGCTTGGTCCAGAACACCGGCTTCGCGTGGACGACGACATGGGCACCCTCAGCGAGCGGCGTGGTGGCCGACGCGAGCACGCCGGCCGTCATGGACACCGGGAGCGACATGTCGGCGTCGGTGTCCCGCAGCGTCAGGAACGCGATGCCGGCGCCCGGCCGCCGGTTGAGCTGGACGATCTGCCCCTCGACCCACACCGGCGACATCCGGCCGACGTAGTCGGAGATCTTCGCGGACAGCAGCCGGACCGGCCAGGGCCGCTCGGCGGTCGTCGCGATCGCCTTCTCGGGCAGCGCGCCCACCCCATGATCCGTCACGCCCCCACCCTGCCATGCGGGTGGGACACCTTTCGGAGGCGGAGGCGGAGGCGGAGGCGGAGGAGGGGCGCCGGGGGAGGGGCGCCGTGCACTGTTGTCTAGACTCAGGGGGTGAACCCCGGTACCGAGCCACTGCGCCGCAAGCGTGTCCTGCTGGCGGCACCGCGTGGCTACTGCGCAGGCGTCGACCGCGCGGTGATCGCCGTCGAGAAGGCGCTCGACCTCCATGGCGCGCCGGTCTATGTGCGCAAGGAGATCGTTCACAACAAGTTCGTCGTCGAGACGCTCGCTGCGCGCGGGGCGATCTTCGTGGATGACACCGACGAGGTGCCGCAGGGCGCGCGGGTCGTGTTCTCGGCCCACGGCGTCTCCCCGGCGGTCCACGCCGCTGCGGCCGCCCGGTCGCTCGTGACGATCGACGCGACCTGCCCGCTCGTCACCAAGGTCCACAAGGAAGCCGTCCGGTTCGCGTCCGACGACTACGACATCCTGCTCATCGGGCATGCGGGCCACGAAGAGGTCGAGGGCACCCAGGGCGAGGCGCCCGCCCACATCCAGGTCGTCAACTCGCCCGACGAGGTCGACGCGGTGACGGTCCGCGACCCGGACAAGGTCGTGTGGATCTCCCAGACGACCCTGTCCGTCGACGAGACGATGGAGACCGTGCGCCGGCTGCGCGAGCGGTTCCCGACCCTGCAGGACCCACCGAGCGACGACATCTGCTACGCGACGCAGAACCGACAGGTCGCGGTCAAGAAGCTCGCTCCGGAGTGCGACGTCGTCCTCACCGTCGGCTCGGCCAACTCGTCGAACTCGGTGCGGCTCGTCGAGGTCGCGCTCGACTCGGGGGCGCGCGCGTCGTACCGCATCGACACTGCCGCCGAGATCGACCCGGCGTGGCTCGAGGGCGCGATGACGGTCGGGGTCACGTCGGGCGCGTCGGTCCCCGAGATCCTCGTGCGGGACGTCCTTGCGAGCCTTGCGAACCACGGCTTCGCCGACGTCGAGGAGGTCCGCACCGCGACCGAGGACCTGATGTTCTCGTTGCCGCGAGAGCTGCGCGCCGATCTCAAGAATGCCGGGACCCCCGTCGAGCGCCCTCGTCGCGAGTCCCGCGACGTGCTCGGCGTCCAGCCCGTCTGAATGCGTCAACCCATCAGCACCACCGTGTAGCCGCCGATGACGGCGCCCTGCTGCTGCGCCGTGACGCGGTAGACGTGCGCCTGTCCGGGCGGCGGCGGCGCGTCGCCGGTCGCGAACATGACGTGCGCGTCGTCCCCGGTCGCGGTGATCGGGCCGGTCCCGCCGAGCTGGCCCGGTGCTGCGAGCGTGAGCGCGCCGGTCCCGACGGCCTGACCGGGGAACTGACCGCGGACACCGCCGTGCAGCTGCAGCCACGGCATCGTCGTCGGGGCGTGGCGCGCGACGGTGATCGTCGCCGCCTGCCCGAAGAGCTGCCCGACCGAGAGCTTGACCGGGCCGCCCGGCGACGTGCCGGCCTGCACCACGTGGATGTTGCGCTGGCCCAGATGACGATTGATCGACGCGTCCCACTCCGGCGTCGTCAGCGGATCGGCACACACGTCCCACACGCGCACAAGCAGACACTCGTGGCCGCCGTTGAGATACGACGCCGCCCAGCTCTCCGGGCACTTGACGACCTTGTGGCAGTCGGGCTCGCCGCGCTTGCCGAGCCAGGTGACCGTCGAGCCGATGAGATGCGCGCCGACGGGGTTGAACCCCAGGGACGGGTCGCACCAGTAGAACTCGACGATGACCTCGCGCGCGGCTTGGTGGCCGAGGTTCCACACGTGCGCATACACGGTGTTGTCGGCGCCGGCGAGCGCGGTCTGCCCCAGCTGCGGCGGGATCGCAGGGGCCACCGCCGGGTGCACGCCCGCGAGGATGTAGACGTCCGGGCTCTCCCAGAACGGTCCGACGACCGGCCGGGTCCCGGTGTCGCCGGGGTTGGCCCGCATGAACAGGTATGGCAGCTGCATGTCCTTGCGGTCGCCGGGCCAGTGACCCCTGCCGGGCGGGTGGCGCAGGTCGCCTGGCGTCAGAGGGTCTCCGAGGCCGCCGTCGTTCGTCCCCGGGTGTCGTGTGGGGCGTCCGCCGGGGCCGTGCCCGCCGTCACCGTGACCGTGCCGGTGCCCGTGGCCGCCGTGGCCGTCGCCGTGCCCGCAGCCGCCGTGTCCACCGTGCTGCCGGCAGTCGCTGCACCCGCAGTCGCACCGGTCGCCGACGAGCTCGATGACGCTCTCGATGAAGCGGACGACCGGATCTGGGCGGCACCCGCAGCGACAGCCGACGGGGTGCCGGTCGTGCTGCCAACGGTCGTCGTGGTGCACGTGCTCGTGCTCGTGCTCGTGCTCGCTGTGGTGCTCGTGCGATTCATCCTCGTGGTGGGACATCAGTCCTTCCCCTTCACGGTGTCGAGGTAGCGCGTGCGGATCGGTTGCTGGACGGCATCAGGTGACGCGCCGTGCCAGTCGGGGCTGCCCTCGGACTCCACGACGGGCTTGGTGTATGGCTTGTGCCGCCCGTTCTCACCTGTCGCGTCCCCACGGATCCAGTCCCAGCATCGGTAGCCGTAGCCGCGGTCTGCGTCGAGGTTGAAGTCGGGGACAGGACCGCCGTCAGGGTCGAGGACACGGCCCATCAGGTAAGAGCTGAAGGGGATGGCGTCGCCGAGCGGGCTGTGGTCGGTCGTGGGGTCGTGCCCGATCGCTTGCTCGTTGAGTGCGTCGGTGACCGCTGGCGCCGCCGCTCGCTCGTACGACGTCCGCTCACCCGGCACGACCGGCTTGTCGGTCCGGAAGAAGACGTCGTGCGGCATGGCGCCGCTCGGGTAGGGGCCGGAGATGGTCCGACCCTCGTGCCTGCCGAGCAGCTTGTGCACGAGCGCCTGGGTCCGGGGGTCGACGCGGGCGTAGTCCAGCTCGGCCTGCACGTCCGACAGCTCCGTAGGCGTGCCGTAGGTGTGCTTGTCGGGTCGTCGGGACAGGATCGGGTAGGCCCAGGGGCGGTGGAACTCGTCGGCGTCCTCGCTGCCGAGCTGGCGCGGCCGCACGGGCAGGAACGGGTACTGGTCGTTGCGGGGGTTGGTCGGCTCGATGATGAGCGACGGGTCGCGGTCGAGGTGACCGAACGGGTCGGTGGCGTCGCTGAGCGCCTGCAGGAACGCCTGGTCGACGGTGTTGCCGAGCTGGATGAGGGAGTGGTCGATCTCATTCGGCTGCACGAGCTCGCCGTCCTTGCTGAGCTCTCCGTGCGGGAGCAGGAACCCGGTGTGCGCCAGGATCTCGTGGGTGTTGTTGACGATGTCCCAGGCCCACATGGCCAGCTGGTACAGCCCCCACCGGATCGGGTAGGTGCCGGGGCTCGCGACGGCCTTGATCAGGTCCCCGACGAGCTTGGCGATGGCCTCCGCCTCGTGGGCGAGCCAGTCGAAGAACGACTTGATCGCCGAGCACACGTCCTGCAGCGCGTCGCCGCTGCTGGGCCCGCTGAAGTCGGGCACGCTCGCGAGGTCCTCGAAGTCGCTCGCCGGGGGCCAGGTGATGAAGTCCGGCTTCTTGGGCTTGTCGAGGTCGAAGCCGCCCCAGAACGACAGCCGGTAGAAGCTGATCATGAACCGGTAGGACGTCTGGACCTGCCACGGCAGCGGGTACCCGTACGGCACGTCGAAGCCCGGATCGGGTGCGACGGCCGTGAGCACGTCGTCGAGCGGCCGGTCGAGGTGGATACCGGCGTCGTCGAGGATCTGCTGGAGCTTGCCCTTGACCCCGCCGAGTCCCGACTGGAACACCCCGCCGCCGAGGTTGGCGGGCTCGACCGAGTGGCCGTCGTGGTACGTGGCCTTGAGTGCACGCACGATGCCGTTCGCGAGCCAGGTGGGCATGAACCCGTCCTGGTCGACAGCGGCCTTCGCCGCGGCGCGGTCCGCGGGCAGCGTTGCCGGCCGGGTCCAGCCGTTGGGGTGCTCGTCGTCGAGCGCGACTGCGTACACGAACGCGCTGCGCGACAGGTCCGGGTACACCTCGTTCGCAGCGAGCGCGTCCGAAGCCAGCACACCGCCGGCTCCCGCTTGTCGGTAGTTCGACGCGTCGATGTGGTTCTCGATGAGGTGGTGGCGCTGCCAGTGGGTGCGGAACGGTCCGCCGCACTGCTCGTTGACGAACGAGTGGTCGATGGTGTCGGTGCCGAGATGGGCGACCCAGCCGAGGTTGAACGCCTGGAACCGCTCGAACTTGTCGGCATCGCCGTCCTCGTCGAACTGGCGCTGGGCCTCGATGAACAGGTTGCGCGCCATCTCGGTGGTCTTGCGGTAGTGCAGCATGTCGCTCCACACGAACGACTGCTCGTCCCACCCGGACCGCATCTTCAGCGAGAACCACGAGAAGATGTCCGCGAAAGTGAGCAGCTCCTGCTCGGCGACCAGCTTGAGCGCGGTGATGAGCTCATCGATCGCCTGCCCGGCGGCGCTGAGGATCCCGCCCGTGAGGTCGTCGAGGATCTCGGCGGCCGTTGACACGATCGGGCCGATCGTCGCGTCCCACACCTTGACGAAGTCGTCCCAGATCTTCTTGAGCTTGATGAGCAGCCGCACGATCCGGGCGAACGTCTGGTCCACCTCGGCGAGGATCGCCAGGAGCGGCTCCCACTCCTCGTCCTTGGCCTTGTCGACCCAGTAGTAGATGGCCATGGCGAGCATGATCAGGTCGTCCTGGAACTCGAAGGCCCCCAACGGTCCGCTGCCGTAGTCCTGGCAGAAGAAGAACAGGTCCGGGCCGATCGCGCCGATGTTCGTGTAGACGGGCCACTTCGTCATGACCGCGCTGCAGCGGGCGGGATCCAGACCTTGGAGCCCACCGAAGATGCCGGGGGCGTTCTCTCCGGAATCGAGGGGGTTGAAGGACTCCTGGTGCGCGAGCCATTCGGCCAGCTGGCGCGCGGTGTAGACGTGCGTGAAGTGTCCGGGCACAACGTCCTCCACTGATCGATGAGGTGGCCGTTCGCCGACGGACCGGCGGACGGCTGTGCGACAACGTGAAGGAGTGTCCGGAATGTCGGCTGATACGTCGGCGACCGGTCTGGCGGGTCAGGCCTGCCAGTCGTAGCTGTAGACGCCCACGAGCGTCAGGTCGTACACGAGCACGAGACCGGTGTGGTCGTCGTTGCGCAGCCGCATCAGGTCCAGCGCCGCGGCGTCGGCGAACGACTCGCCCGCCGAGTAGCCCAGGAGGTCGGCGACCGGGTCGTCGGCCGCCTCGACGAAGCCGTCGACCTCGAGCACGTCGACGTCGAAGCCCACGAGCCCCGAGTCGGCCTCGAGGGCGCTCTCGGCGCCGTCCGGGTCGCCCGCAACGCGGTACCGGTCGAGCTGGTGGACGGGGATGGTGGTGAGGAACACGCTCACGACGCCGGGCGCCGCCGTGGTCCCGGCAGCGGCGGTGGTCTCGGAGTCGGTGGCATCGCTCATACCACCAGCATTGTGGGTAGAACGGACGCCGAGAGCGGCTTCTCAGGAGCCGGATGTGGCGGAGGCGCTCGGGGTCAGGTCGTCGAGCGCGACGACCTGCTCGGTCACTGAGGCCACGAGCTCGGGCGCGCTCACCGCCGACAGCTGGGGATTCGCGGGCGCCGGCGTGGGCAGGTCACCGTCGACGACGTTGAGGTCGGCGAAGCGGCGCGCGCTGACGAGCACGCGTGTCTCGAGCGACGAGACGGTCTGGTTGTATGCGCCTGCCGCTGCGTCGATCGACCGGCCGAGCTTGGCGAGGTGCAGGCCCATCGTGGCGAGTCTCCCGTGCAGCTCCTTGCCGAGGGTCAGCACCGCCTGGGCGTTCGAGGCGAGCGCGTCCTGGCGCCACGCATAGGCGATCGTGCGCAGCAGCGCGAGCAGTGTCATGGGCGACGCGATTACCACGTTGCGCTCGAACGCGTACTCGACGAGGCCGGGGTCCTGCTCGAGCGCCGCGTGCAGAAACGACTCGGCGGGGACGAACATCACGACGAACTCAGGGGCTGGGGCGAACTGGTCCCAGTACCGCTTGCCCGCGAGGTCGTCGATGTGGGCGCGCATGTGGCGGGCGTGCGCGGCCATCCGCTCGACCCGGACTCGCTCGTCGGTCGTCTGGGTCGCCTCGAGGAAGCCCAGGAACGCGACCTTGGCGTCGACCACGACGTTCTTGCCGCCCGCGAGCCGCACGACCATGTCCGGACGCAGGAGCCCGTCGTCGGTCCGCACCTGGCTCTGCTCGACGAAGTCGACCTGCGCGATCATGCCGGCCGACTCCACGACCCGGCGCAGCTGCAGCTCGCCCCAGCGGCCGCGCACCTGGGACGAGCGCAGCGCCGTCACGAGCTGCGCGGTCTCGCTGCGCAGGTGCTCGGAGGACTCACGCATCGCGCGGACCTGCTCCCCGAGCGCAGCGTGCCCCTCGAGGCGCGCCTTCTCGGCAGTGGTGAGCTCGGTGCGCACCGCCTCGAGCGTGCGGGTCAGCGGCTCGACAAGCGCCTTGACCGCCTGCTCACGCTGCGCCAGCTCACCGACCTGGGTCTGCTGGCTCGCCGACAGCCGCTGATGGGCGAGCGCAAGAAACTGTTCGTTGTTGTTCGCCAGCGCGTCGGCGGCGAGCGCGCGGAACTGCTCCGACTGGCGCTCGTTGTCGGCGGCGAGCGCGGTCAGGCGATCGGCGTGCGCGGCGCGCTCGGCGTCGAGCCGGGCCTGCGACTGCGCTGCGTCGACCTGGGCGGCGCGCAGCCGGTCGCTCGCCGACGACGCCCGGGCCGTCCAGCCGACGAGCACGCCGACAGCGACCCCGACGAGCAGCGCGGCACCAGCACTCCAGAGCTCCATGCCACGCAGCCTGCCAGGCACGTCCGACAGTCACCCGGGTGCAGCCCTGGCGACGCAGCACCGGGATACGTCTCGCCGAGCAGTCGAGCCGCCTATCCTGGCCCGATGCCCCCTCCCGACGTCCCGGTGCCGCCCGCGCTCGAGGTCCGGGGCTTGTGGAAGAAGTTCGGCGACAAGATCGCGGTCGCAGGCATCGACCTGGTCGTGCCGGTAGGGTCGTTCTACGGGCTCGTGGGCCCCAACGGCGCGGGCAAGACCACGACGCTGTCCATGGCGACCGGCCTGCTGCGTCCCGACTACGGGCAGGTCATGGTCCGGGGCCGCGACCTGTGGGCGGACCCGGTCGGGGTCAAGGCACTGCTCGGCGTGCTGCCGGACGGCGTGAAGCTCTTCGACCGGCTCACCGGCGCGCAGCTCATCACGTACGCCGGCCTCCTGCGTGGCATGGACCGCGAGACCGTCGCAGCGCGCACGTCGGACCTGCTCGTGACGCTCGATCTCGCGGCAGACGCGGACACGCTCGTCGTCGACTACTCGGCGGGCATGTCGAAGAAGATCGCGCTCGCGTGCGCCCTCGTGCACGCGCCGCGCCTGCTCGTCCTCGACGAACCGTTCGAGGCGGTCGACCCCATCTCGGCCGCGAACATCCGGGACATCCTTACGGCCTATGCGCGCTCGGGGGGGACGGTCATCGTGTCCTCTCACGTGATGGACCTTGTCCAGCGCGTGTGCGACCACGTCGCAGTGATCGCCGCAGGTCACGTGCTCGTTGCCGGGCCGGTCGACGAGGTGCGCGCGGGCGAGACTCTCGAGGACAGGTTCGTCGAGCTCGTGGGCGGTCGTTCGAACGGAGAGGGCCTCGCGTGGTTGCGCACCTCGTCCGACTCAAGCTGAGGCTGCTCGCCAACGGCCTGCGACGCAGCGCCTGGCAGGTCGTGGGGCTCGTCGTCGCCGCGTTGTACGGGTTCGGGGCCGTCACGGGCGCGCTCACGGGGCTCGTCGTGCTGAGCACGCAGGATGCCGAGTTCATCCGGACCGTGCTCGTGCTCGCGGGCGGGCTGCTCGTGCTCGGCTGGTGGGTCCTGCCGGTGCTCGCGTTCGGCGTCGACGAGACCCTCGACCCGGCCCGTTTCGCCACGTTCTCGATCCGGCGCCGTCCGCTTCTGACGGGGCTCGCGCTCGCGGGCGTCGTGGGTGTGCCGGGTGTGACGACGGCCCTGGTCGCGCT
Source organism: Cellulomonas sp. (assembly GCA_012927595.1). GTDB lineage: Bacteria > Actinomycetota > Actinomycetes > Actinomycetales > Cellulomonadaceae > Cellulomonas_A. Next base: position 11,016 of record JABBOW010000095.1, on the reverse strand, counting down.
CACGACGACTGTCACGTGGCGTCAGCACCCGGTCGCGGTGCCGTTCGCGCTCGTCGGCGCGGTGCTCGCGCTCGCGACGTGCGTCGTGGGCGCGCGTGCGACGACGACCCTCCTCGCGCCGCTCGTGACCCGCCGACGGTTCCGCGAGGTGGTCGCGGCCGTGGTGATCCTTCCGCTCTTCCTGCTCGGCCCGATCTTCAGCGTGCTGGCCCACGGGATCGCCTCGGCGCAGGACATGTGGCCACAGATCGCTAGGGCTGCTGGGTGGACCCCGTTCGGGGCTCCGTGGGCGCTGGCTGCCGATGCGGCCGACGGCCAGTGGGTGGCCGCCGGGCTCAAGGTCGTCATCAGCCTGGCGACCCTCGCTGCGCTCGTGGCAGCGTGGTCGTGGGGTCTCGACGCGACGCTCGTTCGGGGATCCGGGCGCGGGCGGACGCGCACCCGCACACGCGGGCTGGGCTTTTTCGGTCGGGTTCCCGCGACCCCGACGGGTGCCGTCGCCGCGCGCTGCCTCACGTACTGGACGCGCGACTCCCGCTACGCCATCGGCGTGGCGATCGTGCCGTTGGTGCCAGTGATGCTGTGGTTCGGCTTCCACGGCGGAGCGGCGATGCTCGCGGCCGGGCCCCTTGTCGCCTACATGATGGGCTGGACGATATCCGCGGACATCGCCTATGACGGCACGTCGTTCTGGATGCACGTCGCGGCCCCCATCCGCGGCCGTGTGGACCGTGCGGGTCGGGTGGCGGCGGCTGGGCTGGTCGGGCTGCCCGTCGTGACCGTGATGACGCTCCTCTCGGTCGCCGTTGCGGGTCGGTGGGATGCGGCTGCGCCGATCCTCGGGCTCTCCTTGGGCCTGCTGACGTCGGCGCTCGGGGTCGCGAGCGTCGTGTCGGCGCGCGTCGTCTACCAGGTGCCCCACGTCGGGGAGAGCCCGTTCTCGTCCAAGCAGGGCGGCTCGACGGCTTCGCTCGTCTCGCAGACCCTCGGCGGGCTGGTGCTCGTCGCCCTCGTGCTGCCGGAGGTGGCCCTAGGCATCGCGGCTGTCGTGACGGGCTCAGCGCTGCTCGGCGTGCTGGCTCTGGTCGTCGGCGTCGGTCTCGGGACGACCCTGCTCGTCGTGGGTGTGCGGCTCGGCGGCGACCTGTACGACCGACGGGCCCCGCAGCTCCTGGCGACGCTCGTCTCGTTCACCTGACGGCGGGCGGGCCCGTGGCGCCCCGTAGAATTCGCGCCGTGGCACTCACCATCGGCATCGTCGGCCTGCCCAACGTCGGCAAGTCCACCCTTTTCAACGCCCTGACCCGGGCGCAGGTTCTCGCGGCGAACTACCCGTTCGCGACGATCGAGCCCAACGTGGGAGTGGTCCCGCTCCCGGACCCACGCCTGAAGGTCCTCGCGGGCATCTTCGCGAGCGAGCGCGTCGTGCCGGCGACGGTGTCGTTCGTGGACATCGCGGGCATCGTCAAGGGCGCGAGCGAGGGGGAGGGGCTCGGCAACAAGTTCCTCGCGCACATCCGTGAGGCCGACGCGATCTGCCAGGTCACGCGAGTCTTCCAGGACCCGGACGTCGTGCACGTGGAAGGCCGGGTCTCGCCGAAGGACGACATCGAGACGGTCAACACCGAGCTCATCCTCGCGGACCTCCAGACGCTCGAGAAGGCCGTGCCGCGGCTCGAGAAGGACGTGCGTGCCAAGAAGGCAGACGCGGCGCTGCTCGAGGCCGCCCAACAGGCGCAGGCGCTCCTCGAGACGGGCCAGACGCTGGCCCAGGGCGCAGCCGAGGCGGGCATCGACCCCGAGCAGCTCGCTCGCCTGCAGCTCATGACGGCCAAGCCGTTCATCTACGTGTTCAACACGGACGACGCGGGGCTCGCCGACACCGCGATGCAAGACGATCTGCGTGCGTTCGTGGCACCGGCCGACGCGATCTTCCTTGACGCGCAGTTCGAGTCCGAGCTCGTCGAGCTCGAGCCCGACGAGGCCGCCGAGATGCTCGCCGACAACGGTCAGGCTGAGCCTGGCCTCGACCAGCTCGCGCGCGTCGGCTTCCACACCCTGGGCCTGCAGACCTACCTGACCGCCGGGCCCAAGGAGAGCCGCGCCTGGACGATCCACCAGGGCTGGACCGCTCCGCAGGCGGCCGGCGTAATCCACACCGATTTCCAGCGCGGCTTCATCAAGGCCGAGGTCATCGGGTTCGCGGACCTGGTCGCGACCGGATCGATCGTCGCGGCGCGCGCGGCAGGCAAGGCGCGCATCGAGGGGAAGGACTACGTGATGCACGACGGCGACGTCGTGGAGTTCCGGTTCAACGTCTGACGGACGGCGCCCCGTCGCCAACACGGGCGTCCGGACAGCTGTCACAGCGGCGCCCTGCACCAGGCGGGAAGGCCGGTGGAGTCATGGAACGCGGTGACAGCCAGTCGCGACGTTGTCATCACGACCCGACGGGCCCGCGAGCAGGTCACCGGAGGTTTCCGACACGTTTCCGCAACGAACGTCTCGTATACTGGACGCTACTGTCCAGTATCGATCATGTAACGATCCGAGGTGGTCGCCGGACTTGCATCGAATGTCCGCTCGGCGCTCGCTAACGTTGAAACCAACCTATGGCGCACACCGATGACCCTCGATCGTCGGCCGTATGCTCGGTCGACGATCGATCAGCATGGTGCGTTCCGAATTCCCAGGAGGAACATTGAAGATCAGGCGAATTGGCGGCCTCACGGCCGGCCTCGCAGTCGGCGCGCTGGCGCTCGCGGCCTGCAGCGGCGGCACCACGGCATCCCCCAGCACCGCGGCGTCCAGTGCGAGCATGACGAGCACCGGCATCGTGACGGCCTGGGGCGGCGAGCCGCAGAACCCGCTCATCCCGACCAACACCAACGAGGTCAGCGGCGGCAAGATCGAGGACCTGATCTTCGCGGGTCTCGTGTACTACGACGCCAAGGGCGCCCCTCACAACGATGCCGCCGAGTCGATCTCGACGACCGACTCGCAGAACTACACCATCAAGATCAAGTCGGGCCAGAAGTTCACCGACGGTGAGCCGGTCACGTCGAAGAACTTCGTGGACGCCTGGCAGTACGGCGCCAAGTTGAGCAACAAGCAGCTGTCCAGCTACTTCTTCGAGAGCATCGACGGGTTCAGCTACGACGCCGACACGACGCTGACCGGCCTCGCCGTCGTCGACGACACGACCTTCACGGTCAAGCTCAAGCAGCCCGAGGCGGACTTCCCTCTGCGGCTCGGCTACTCGGCCTTCTACCCGATGCCGTCCAAGGCGCTCGTGAGCGCCGACTCCGTCAAGCAGTACGGCGAGCACCCGGTCGGCAACGGCCCCTACATGCTCAAGTCGGACACGGCGTGGAACCACAACGTCGGCATCGACCTCGTCCCGAACCCGGGCTACCCGGGTGACCGCAAGGCGCAGAACGGTGGCGTGACGGTCAAGTTCTACACGACCCTCGACGCCGCCTACCAGGACCTGCTCTCCGGGCAGCTGGACGTTCTCGACAGCGTCCCGGACAGCGTCTACGGCACCTTCAAGACCGACCTCGGCGACCGTGCCGTCAACACGCCCGCGGCGATCTTCCAGTCGTTCACCATCCCGCAGAACCTCGCGCACTTCACGGGTGCCGAGGGCAACCTGCGCCGCCAGGCGATCTCGATGGCGATCAACCGCAAGGAAGTCACCGACACGATCTTCCAGGGCACCCGCACTCCGGCCAGCGACTTCACGTCACCGGTCATCGCCGGGTGGTCGGACAAGATCAAGGGTTCCGACGTGCTGAAGTACGACGCGGCCCAGGCCAAGAAGCTCTGGGCCCAGGCTGACGCCATCTCCCCGTGGTCCGGCTCGTTCACGATCGGCTACAACGCCGACGGCGGCCACCAGGCCTGGGTCGACGCGGTGACGAACAGCATCAAGAACGCCCTCGGCATCGACGCGGCCGGTCAGAGCTATCCCTCGTTCAAGGCTCTCCGCGCCGACGTCACGGCTCGAACCATCAAGGGCGCGTTCCGGAGCGGTTGGCAGGCGGACTACCCGTCGCTGTACAACTTCCTCGGCCCGCTGTACGGCACGGGTGCTGGCTCGAACGACGGCGACTACACGAACCCGAAGGTCGACGACCTGCTGAAGCAGGGCCAGGCCTCCAGCTCGGTCGACGCCGCGAACAAGGTCTTCGACAAGGTCCAGGAGATCCTGTTCCAGGATCTCCCGGCCATCCCGCTGTGGTACTCGAACGCGACCGGCGGTTCCGCCGCGACGGTCAGCAACGTCGAGTTCGGGTGGAACAGCGTCCCGCTGCTCTACCAGGTCCACAAGAACTGACCGTGCAGTGACGAGATGGGGTGGGGACCCGCGGGTCCCCACCCCTTCGCGTGTCCCGAGTCGTCGTGCGCCGTCGGCTCAGACTAAAGTGGCCCGCCGTCGCCTCTTGTCGGCACGCCCCTATCCATTCGAGGAGGAGACCTGATGGCCTGGTACGTCGGGCGCAGGCTCTTGCAGATGGTCCCGGTCTTCTTCGGGGCGACGCTGCTCATCTACTTCATGGTCTTTGCGCTGCCTGGCGACCCGATCGTCGCGCTCGGCGGGGACCGCGGTCTGAACCCTGCTGTCGTCGAGCAGCTCCGGGCGCACTACCACCTGGACCAGCCGTTCCTGACGCAGTACGTGCTCTTCCTCAAGGGGCTGCTGCACTGGGACTTCGGCACCGCGTTCAACGGTCGCCCGGTCCGGGACCTCATCGCCGCGGCCTACCCGGTGACGATCAAGCTCGCGTTCCTGGCGCTGGCCTTCGAGGCGGTCTTCGGGGTCGTCGTCGGGCTGATCGCCGGTCTGCGCAAGGGCGGCTTCTTCGATGCGACCTTTCTGCTGGTCAGCCTCGCCGTGATCGCCGTCCCCGTCTTCGTGCTCGGGTTCGTCATGCAGTTCGTCATCGGCGTCAAGCTGGCCTGGCTGCCGACGACGGTTGGCGGGGACGTGTCGTTGCGGACGCTGCTCATGCCCGCGATCGTGCTGGGATCGGTGTCCTTCGCCTACGTGCTGAGACTCACCCGGACGTCGGTCGCCGAGAACATGAGCGCGGACTTCGTCCGGACCGCGACGGCCAAGGGGCTGTCCCACAGTCGGGTGGTCACCGTGCATGTGCTGCGCAACTCGCTCATCCCGGTCGTGACGTTCCTCGGTGCGGACCTGGGCGGCCTGATGGGCGGCGCGATCATCACCGAGGGCATCTTCAACGTCCCGGGCGTCGGCCAGGCGCTCTACCGTGCGATCCAGCAGTCCGAGGCGCCGACCGTCGTGTCCCTCGTGACGGTCCTGGTCATCGTCTACATCTTCGCCAATCTGTTCGTGGACCTCTTGTACGCGGTCCTTGACCCGAGGATCCGCTATGTCTGACGTCGTCCGTCCCCATCAAGACCACTTCTTCGCCCAGCTCGACACTGCGCTGGACGCCGTCGACAGCGTCGACGAGAGCGCCCCGCCCGCGAGCCTGTGGCACGACGCGTGGCAGAGCTTGCGTACCCGGCCGATCTTCTGGGTGTCGGCCGTGCTCATCCTGCTCGTCATCGTCGTGGCCGCTTTCCCCCGGCTGTTCACGAGCGTGGACCCGACCTTCTGCGAGCTGAAGAACTCCGTCCGTCCCTCGATCAGCGGCCATCCGTTCGGATTCGACCGCCAGGGGTGCGATGTGTACTCGCGGGTCATCTACGGCGCGCGCGCGTCGGTGAGCGTGGGCATCCTCACGACGCTCGCCGTGGTCCTGCTGGGCGGCATCGTCGGGGCGCTCGCCGGGTTCTACGGCAAGTGGTTCGACTCGTTGCTCTCCCGGATCACTGACATCTTCTTCGCTATCCCGCTGGTGCTTGCCGCCATCGTCGTGATGCAGGTCTTCTCCACGAAGCGCACGGTCGTCACGGTGGTCCTGGTGCTCAGCGTGTTCGGCTGGCCGCAGATCGCGCGCATCACGCGCGGTGCCGTGATGTCGGTCAAGAACGCCGACTTCATCACCGCTGCGACGGCACTCGGTGCATCCCGCTTCCGCAATCTGGTGCGGCACGTGTTGCCGAACGCCGCCGCGCCGATCATCGTCACGGCCACAGTGTCGCTCGGCACGTTCATCGTCGCCGAGGCGACGCTGTCGTTCCTTGGTATCGGGCTGCCCGGCACCGTCATGTCGTGGGGGGCGGACATCTCGCACGCGCAGGCGTCAATCCGCACGCAGCCGTCGGTGCTGTTCTACCCGGCCGGGGCGCTCGCGCTGACGGTGCTCAGCTTCATCATGATGGGCGACGCCGTGCGCGACGCCCTCGACCCGAAGGCGCGGACGCGATGACGGACTCCCTCACCACACCGGCCTTCCCTGTCCCGCAGCACCATAAGCACGGCGACGCGCCGTTGCTCGCCGTGCGCGATCTCGAGGTCTCCTTCACGACCGCGGGCGGCATCGTGCACGCGGTCCGGGGCGCCGACCTGACGATCTACCCGGGTCAGACCGTGGCGATCGTCGGGGAGTCCGGCTCGGGCAAGTCCACCCTCGCGCACGCGATCATCGACCTCCTGCCGGGCACCGGCAAGGTTACGAGCGGCTCGATCCTGTTTAACGGCACCGAGGTGACGAAGGCGAGCAAGCGGGAGATCATCGCGCTGCGCGGCCAGCAGATCGGCCTCGTCCCGCAGGACCCGATGTCGAACCTCAACCCGGTGTGGAAGATCGGCTACCAGGTCAAGGAAGCCCTCAAGGCCAACCACGTCGATGTCAGCCGGGTGATGCGGAACACGCTCACTGAGGCTCTGATCACCGATGAGGCGCTGCTCGAGGTCGGCCCGAACGGCGACGACCTGTACCTGGGCCGCAAGGCGAAGAAGGCTCTGCTCCGTGACCTCCGCACCGCCCTCGCCGGCGTGCGGGGAGTCGACCAGGCGCAGGCCGCGGTCGATGCGGCGTCGGCGGCCCTCGTCGTCGGGGCCACGACCCGCAGCCAGGTCGTCGCGATCCTGACGGCCGCGGGGCTGCCCGACGCGGCGGCGACCGTCCGTGCTCGGGTCCAGGGTTCGGACGCGACCGATCGGGTCGCCGGCCTGCTCAGCGAGGCAGGACTCGTGGACGCCGAGCGACGCGCCACCCAGTACCCGCACGAGTTCTCCGGCGGCATGCGCCAGCGTGCGCTCATCGCTATCGCCCTGGCCGCACGGCCGCAGCTGCTCATAGCGGACGAGCCGACGTCGGCCCTCGACGTCACCGTCCAGCGCCAGATCCTCGACCACCTGCACGGCCTGACCGAGGAGCTCGGGACTGCCGTCCTGTTCATCACGCACGACCTCGGCCTCGCGGCCGAGCGCGCAGAGCAGCTCGTGGTGATGTACCGCGGCAAGGTCGTCGAGTCCGGACCCGCCCGGCAGATCCTCGCGGCACCGCGACACCCGTACACGAAGCGGCTCGTCGCGTCCGCGCCCTCGCTCGCGTCGCGGCGCATCCAGTCCGCCAAGGCCGCGGGCGTCCAGGCCACCGAGCTGCTTGCCCCGACCGGTGGCGACGGTGTGAGCAGCGTCCGCGCCGAGGTGCTGCGCGTCGAGAACCTCACGAGGGTCTTCCAGCTGCGGGGCGCGCGGCCCGGGTCGCACACCGACTTCAAGGCCGTCGACGACGTGTCGTTCCAGCTTCGCGCCGGCACGACGCTCGCGCTCGTGGGGGAGTCCGGGTCAGGCAAGTCCACGGTGGCGAACATCATCCTGAACCTGCTCGACCCGACGTCGGGCAAGGTGTTCTTCGACGGCACGGACATGAGCACGCTCGGCCGCAAGGACCTGTTCGCGTTCCGGCGCCGCGTCCAGCCGATCTTCCAGAACCCGTACGGCTCGCTCGACCCGATGTACTCGATCTTCCGGACGATCGAGGAGCCGCTGCGGACGCACCGCATCGGCAACAAGGCCTCCCGGGAGAAGAAGGTCCGCGAGCTCCTCGACATGGTCGCCCTGCCGCAGGCGACCCTGCGCCGGTATCCCAACGAGCTGTCGGGTGGTCAGCGTCAGCGCATCGCCGTGGCGCGTGCGCTGGCGCTCGAGCCCGAGGTCATCGTCTGCGACGAGGCCGTCTCGGCGCTCGACGTGCTGGTGCAGGCGCAGATCCTCACGCTGCTCAACGACCTGCAGGCCGAGCTCGGGCTCAGCTATCTGTTCATCACGCACGATCTCGCGGTCGTGCGGCAGATCGCCGACGAGGTCTGCGTCATGAATGCGGGGCGGATCGTCGAGCAGGCGACCACCGACGAGGTGTTCGACCACCCGCAGCAGGACTACACGCGGGAGCTGCTCGAGGCGATCCCTGGCGCGAAGCTCGACATCTTCGGGGTGTGACGACTCCGGGCCGGGACTCGGATGTCTCCGGCGCGTGACGCAATCGCGCACCTCTTATGCTGGTCACTGCCGTCCAGCATCGATCGCGCAACGATCGGGAGCCGGTGTCGGGCTCGCGCCAGTTCACTGGTGCGGCCTTACTAGCGTGAGGTCAACCCACGGTGCACTAGTCCGACCGCAGCCACCACGGGCGACGTCCTCCGGCGAAGTGTGCGCGGTGCGCATGAGGCCTGCCAACTCTCCAGGAGGAACAGTGAAGATCAGGCGATCAGCCGCCGCGGTCGCGGCTCTGGCAGCGAGCGTCCTTGTGCTCACGGCCTGCACCGGACCGGCCAAGACGAGCTCGGGCATCCAGCAGAACAGTGCCGTCACCATCGCGTGGGAGGCGCCGCTCAACGAGCTCAACACGAGCTCGTCCAACGGCAACGCCACCCAGAACGCGGTCATCACGGCACTCCTGGACGCCGGCTTCTGGACCTACGACAAGGACCTCAAGCTCGTTCACGACACCTCCTACGGCACGTACGAGAAGACAAGCGACGCTCCGCTGACCGTGAAGTACACCTTCGCCAAGGACTCGACGTGGTCGGACGGCACGCCCGTCGACGCGACCGACCTGCTGCTCGAGTGGGCCGCGACCTCAAACATCTTCAACAACGTCGCGGCCAAGACCGACGACGCTGGCAACATCACCAACCAGTCCGAGATCGACGCGGGCGTCTACTTCGACGGCACGAGCCCGAGCCGCTCGCTGATCACCGAGCCGCCGAAGATCTCCGACGACGGCAGGTCGATCACCTTCGTCTACTCGAAGCAGTACGCCGACTGGGAGCTCGACTTCCAGGCCCCGGCTGTCCCGGCACACGTCGTGGGCGAGAAGGCCCTCGGAGCCGCCGACGCCGCGGCTGGCAAGGCCGCGATCCTCAAGGCGATCCAGGACAACGACACCGCCGCGCTGAGCAAGGTGTCGAAGTTCTGGAACTCGGGCTTCGAGCTCACCAAGCTCCCGGCCGACCCTGAGCTCTACGTCTCGACCGGCGCCTACGTGCTGAAGGACTACGCCGAGAACCAGTACCTGACGCTCGAGGCGAACCCCAGGTACAAGGGTGCGCACAAGGCGTCGGTCGAGCGCGTCACCGTGCGCTTCATCGATGACCCGATGGCCCAGGTCACGGCGCTCGAGAACGGTGAGGTCGACATCATCGGCCCGCAGGCCACGGCGGACGTCCGCACCGCCATCGAGGCGCTGAAGAACGTCGACACGGCGTTCGGCGTCGAGAGCACGTACGAGCACGTCGACCTGGTCCACGCCAACGGCGGACCGTTCGACCCAGCGGTCTACGGTGGCGACGCTGCCAAGGCGCTCAAGGTCCGCCAGGCGTTCCTCAAGGCGGTCCCGCGCCAGCAGATCGTGGACAACCTCATCAAGCCGTTGAACCCCGACGCCAAGGTCCGCGACTCGTTCATCCTGCTTCCCGGCTCGGTCAACTACGACACGATGGTCAAGGAGAACGGATCGTCGGCCTACTCCGCCGCCGCTGACGTCCCCGGTGCCAAGGCGCTCCTGGCCGATGCGGGAGTCGCGACGCCCGTCAAGGTCCGGTTTGCCTTCAACTCCGACAACACGCGTCGTCAGACCGAGTTCGCTCTGATCCAGGAGTCCGCCAAGGCGGCCGGCTTCGAGCTCGTCGACGCCAGCAAGCCCGCTGCCAAGTGGGGCGCCCTGCTCGAGACCGGCCAGGACCAGTACGACGCGTCGATGTTCGGTTGGCAGTCGCAGTCCACCGCGGTGACGGCGTCGGACGCGAACTTCCGCACGGGCGGGCTGAACAACTACGGTAAGTACTCCAGTGCTGCGGTCGACAACGAGTTCGACGGTCTGCAGACCGAGACCGACCCGTCGAAGCAGTTCGCCTACCAGCTCGCCATCGAGAAGGACTTGTGGGCCGATGCCTTCGGCACGACGATCTACCAGTTCCCCGCCATCCAGGCCTGGAACAAGAACGTCAGGGGCGTCTCGCCGAGCTCGATCTCTCCGACGATCTTCGCGAACTTCTGGGAGTGGAAGACGATCGGGACGACCGCCGCATCGGCGACCTCGTCGCCGACCAGCTGAGCCCTCCGTGCGTTCTCGCCCACGGACCTTGACCCGGTCCACCGCCACGATCTCCACCGGCTCCACGAGGCAACCCGCGCGCCGCCACTGACTGCCCCGGTCGCGAGGTTGCCAGCGCCTACGATGACGCGGCCACGGTGGGTTCCGCTGTCACTGCGAGGTATCGCTCCTGATGTTTACCTTCCTCTGGCGACGGCTGCTCCAGGGCCTCGCCACACTCCTGACGTCGAGCTTCCTCATGTATCTGCTCGTCAGCGTCTCGATCCGTCCGCTGCAGGACCTCGAGGAGAGCACGGCGCGCAACAAGGCCCAGCTCATCGCGGCTCGTCGACAGCTCCTCGACCTCGACACGCCCGTCGTCGTGCGCTACGTGAGGTGGCTCGGCCATGCGGTCACGGGTGACCTCGGGTCGGCCTGGCGCAGCGGCCAGGCGGTGAACGACAAGCTCGGCGGCGCGATGCTGTCGACGCTCCAGCTCGTCGGCGCGGCCACCGTCCTCGCGATCGTCTTCGGGGTCGCCGTCGGCATCGTC
>JABBOW010000115.1 GCA_012927595.1 Cellulomonas sp. | reverse complement strand
CACGGGCCCGGTGCTCGACGAGCGCACGGGTCGCGTCGTCGGCGTCACGGCCCGGCCGGTGGATTCGGGCGGCCGGCGCAGCGGGGACGAGATCACCTACCGCGCTCCGGTCGTGATCGCCGCGGACGGCGTGTCCGCACGGCTCGCGACCGGTCTCGGGCTCGCCAAGCGCGACGACCGCCCGATGGGAGTCGCGGTGCGCACCTACTTCCGCACGCCGCGCGACCAGGACCCCTGGATGGAGAGCCACCTCGAGCTGTGGGACGGCGTCCCCGGGCGGTCCAACCTCATGCCCGGGTACGGCTGGATCTTCGCGCTCGGCGACGGCACCGCGAACGTGGGCCTCGGCAGCGTGTCGTCGACGGCCGCCGCCACGAAGGTCGACTACAAGGCCCTGTTCGCGAAGTGGATGGCGAACGCGCCGGCCGAGTGGGAGTTCACCCCCGAGAACCAGATCGGGCCGCTGCGCGGCGCCGCGCTGCCCATGGGCTTCAACCGCGGGCCGCTCTACGGGCGCGGCCTCATGCTCGCTGGCGACGCGGCCGGCATGGTCAGCCCGTTCAACGGTGAGGGCATCGCGTACGGGCTGCTGGCGGGCCGGTTCGCCGCCGACGCCGTGGTCCAGGCTGCCTCGCGCGGATCGGCTGCTGGGCGTGAGCGTGCGCTCGAGACCTACGCGAGCCGCATGAGGGACGACCTCGGCGGGTACTACACGCTCGGCCGCTACTTCGTGAAGATCATCGAGCACCCGCAGATCATGCGGCTGTGCACGCGGTACGGGCTTCCCCGGCCGCTGCTCATGCGCTTCACGCTCAAGTTGCTCGCGGACTGCTACGAGCCGCGCGGCGGCGACGTCGTCGACCGCGTGATCTCGGGTCTGACCAAGATCGTCCCGGCAGCATGAGTGGCTGCCGCGCGACCCCCGACCGCTCGATGACCGGATGTTCTCCGACCGACCGCAGGACCTCGGCACCGAGGCCCACCCAACCCCTGACCGGGAGGGCACTGAGATGACCAACCCGTACGTACCGATCCTGGTGATGATGGGGATCGCTGGCGTGCTCGCTCTCGGCGGCGTCGGCGCGAGCGCGATCCTCGGGCCACGCCGCTACAACCGCGCCAAGCTCGAGGCGTACGAGTGCGGCATCGAGCCCACCCCGCACGCCCTCGGCGGCGGCCGGTTCCCGATCAAGTACTACCTCGTCGCGATGACGTTCATCATCTTCGACATCGAGGTCGTCTTCCTCTACCCGTGGGCCGTGAACTTCACGGAGCTCGCCGTGTTCGGCCTCGTCGCGATGATGGGCTTCCTCGCCATCATCACGGTGCCGTTCGTGTACGAGTGGCGCCGCGGCGGACTCGAGTGGGAGTAGGGGTGAGCTGACATGGGCATCGAAGAGGCACCCTCAGGGTTCTTGCTGACGACGGTCGAGAACCTCGTCGGCTACTTCCGCAAGGGCTCGCTGTGGCCGGTGACCTTCGGTCTGGCGTGCTGTGCGATCGAGATGATGGCGACCGGCGCGTCGCGGTACGACATCTCGCGGTTCGGCATGGAGGTCTTCCGTGCCTCGCCGCGCCAGGCGGACCTCATGATCGTCGCAGGGCGCGTGAGCCAGAAGATGGCGCCCGTGGTCCGGCAGGTCTACGACCAGATGCCCGAGCCCAAGTGGGTCCTGTCGATGGGAGTGTGCGCGTCGTCGGGCGGGATGTTCAACAACTACGCGATCGTGCAGGGCGTCGACCACGTCGTGCCGGTCGACATCTACCTTCCCGGCTGTCCGCCCCGCCCCGAGATGCTCATCAACGCGATCCTCGCGCTGCACGAGCAGATCCAGTCCACGCCGCTGGGCGTGAACCGCGAGGAGGCGGCCCGGGCCGCCGAGGCCGCGGCGCTCGCCGCGACGCCGACGTCCCACATGACAGGGCTGCTGCGATGAGCGACGCTCCCCAGGCACTGACGACCGCGGCAGAGCTCGAGGGCGCTGCCGCTGCCGTGTCCGCCGGCGGGCGCGCGCCGCTCGACGTCGTCGACGTCCGGACGGGACAGTTCGGCGCACCGGGCTCGGGCGACACCTCGGGCTACGGCGGCCTCGTGACGACGGTCGTCCTGCCCGGCCCGACCGCACGGCCGTACGGACGCTGGTTCGACGAGGCCGTCGACATCCTGGCCGAGGTGCTCGAGGAGTCCGGCACGCCGTTCGACGACGCCGTCACGTCAGTGGTCGTGGACCGCGGTGAGCTGACGCTCAACGTCGCGCGCGAGCACATCCTGGCGGTCTGCCGGGCGCTGCGCGACGACCAGGACCTGCGCTTCGAGCTGAGCCTCGGCGTCTCCGGCGCGCACTACCCGCACGACACCGGTCGCGAGCTGCACGCGGTCTACCACCTCGTGTCGGTCACCCACAGCCACCGGCTGCGGCTCGAGGTCGCGGTTGCCGACAGCGACGCGCACATCCCGTCGACCGTCGCGGTCTATCCCACCCACGACTGGCACGAGCGCGAGACCTGGGACTTCTTCGGCATCGAGTTCGACGGGCACCCGGCGCTCGCGCGCATCGAGATGCCCGACGACTGGCCGGGCCACCCCCAGCGCAAGGACTACCCCCTCGGGGGCATCCCGGTCGAGTACAAGGGCGCCACCGTGCCGCCCGCGGACCAGCGGAGGTCGTACCGATGACATCGAGCACCCCCGGCGCCCCCCGGTCCACCGGCCACATCGTCGACGAGGACGCCACGGGCATCCCGTCGTTCGAGGCTGCGGGCGGCGACTGGTCCGAGATCGCTGAAGAGGCTGCACGCCTCGGCGAGGAACGCATCGTCGTCAACATGGGACCGCAGCACCCGTCGACCCACGGTGTGCTGCGGCTCATGCTCGAGATCGACGGTGAGACGGTCACCGAAGCCCGCGCGGGCGTCGGCTACCTGCACACCGGCATCGAGAAGAACATGGAGTTCCGCACCTGGACCCAAGGTGTGACGTTCTGCACGCGCATGGACTACGTCGCGCCGATCTTCTCGGAGACGGCGTACTGCCTGGCTGTCGAGAAGCTGCTCGGCATCACCGACGACGTCCCCGAGCGTGCGACCGTCATCCGGGTCCTGATGATGGAGCTCAACCGGATCGCGTCGCACCTCATCGCTCTCGCGACGGGCGGCAACGAGCTCGGCGCGACGACGATCATGACGACCGGCTTCACGGCTCGCGAAGAGGTCCTCAAGATCTTCGAGCTGATCACCGGACTGCGCATGAACCACGCGTACATCCGCCCCGGCGGCGTCGCGCAGGACATCCCGCCGGGCGCTCTCGACACGATCCGCGACGCCCTCGTGACGGTGCGGCACTACATGCGCCAGCTCGAGGACCTCATGCTGGGCAACCCGATCCTGCAGGGCCGCATGAAGGGCGTCGGCTACCTCAACCTGTCGGGCTGCATGGCGCTGGGGATGACCGGGCCGGTGCTGCGGTGCGCAGGTCTGCCCTACGACGTGCGCAAGGCCGAGCCGTACTGCGGCTACGAGACGTACGACTTCGAGATCCCCGTCGCCGACACCTGCGACGCCTGGGGGCGGATGGTCGTCCGGATCGAGGAGATCTACCAGGCCATGCACCTCGTCGAGCAGACGCTCGACCGGCTCCAGGCGTCGGGCCCAGGTCCGGTCATGGTCGCCGACAAGAAGATCGCGTGGCCCGCGCAGCTTGCGATCGGCTCGGACGGCATGGGCAACTCGCTCGACCACATCCGGGAGATCATGGGCACCTCGATGGAGGCCCTGATCCACCACTTCAAGCTCGTCACCGAGGGCTTCCGGGTCCCCACGGGCCAGGTGTTCCAGAGCGTCGAGGCCCCCCGCGGCGAGCTGGGCGTGCACCTCGTGTCCGACGGTGGCACCAAGCCGTACCGGGCACACTTCCGTGACCCGTCGTTCAACAACCTGCAGGCCGTGTCGGTCATGTGCGAGGGGGGCCTGCTGGCCGACGTCGTTGTGGCCGTCGCGTCGCTGGACCCTGTTCTGGGAGGGGTGGACCGCTGATGTCCGTCGAGAGCACACCGTCGACCGAGGGTGCTGCCGTCCGCCGCAGCGCCTATGACGACGCCACGCGTGCTCGCCTGGACGCCGATGCGACACAGGTCGTCGCGCGCTACCCCGAGGCGCGATCGGCGCTCCTGCCGCTGCTGCACCTCGTGCAGAGCGAGGACGGGTACGTGAGCCCGGCCGGGATCGCGTTCTGCGCGCAGACGCTCGGCCTGTCGACTGCCGAGGTCTCGGCCGTGGCGACGTTCTACACGCAGTACAAGCGGCGCCCGAACGGCGAGTACACCGTGGGGGTCTGCACCAACACGCTGTGCGCGGTGATGGGCGGCGACGCGATCTGGGAGGAGCTCTCCGACCACCTCGGCGTCGGCAACGACGAGACGACGCCGGACGGCGCGATCACGCTCGAGCGCGTCGAGTGCAACGCGGCGTGCGACTACGCGCCGGTCGTGATGGTCAACTGGGAGTTCTTCGACAACCAGACCCCCGCCAGCGCTGTTGAGACCGTCGACCGGCTGCGGGCCGGCGAGGCGGTCGCGCCGACCCGGGGTGCCGCGAGCGTCTGCTCGTTCAAGGCCATGTCGCGGGTCCTCGCCGGGTTCCCCGACGGCCGGGCCGACGAGGGTGTGGGTGCGGGCGAGGCGACGACGCGCGGCACGGTGCTGGCCCGCGAGCGCGGCTGGACGGCACCGCCGTTCCCGGCCGCTGACCAGGCGCAGCCCTCCGACCAGGTGAAGGGCTCCTGATGACCGAGGCGACGACCCTGACCCCGGTGCTGACCAAGCACTGGGACGCCGAGCGTTCGTGGACGCTCGCGACGTACCTGAAGAACGGCGGCTACCGCGGGCTGCGTGCGGCCCTTGCGATGGCGCCGGCCGACGTGGTGACCGCGGTCAAGGACTCGGGCCTGCGCGGCCGCGGCGGCGCGGGGTTCCCGACGGGCATGAAGTGGGGCTTCCTGCCCGCGCCCGACGGCGGCCCGCGCTACCTCGTCATCAACGCGGACGAGTCGGAGCCGGGGACCTGCAAGGACACCCCGCTCATGCTCGCGAGCCCGCAGCAGCTCATCGAGGGCGCGGTCATCACGTCGTACGCGATCGGCTGCGACCACGCGTTCATCTACGTCCGCGGTGAGCTCCTGCACGTCTACCGCCGCCTGCTCAATGCCGTCGCGGAGGCCAAGGCCGCCGGATATGTCGGGGAGAACATCCTCGGCACCGGCCTCAACCTCGAGATCACGGTGCACGCCGGCGCGGGCGCGTACATCTGCGGCGAAGAGACGGCGCTGCTCGACTCGCTCGAGGGCCGGCGCGGTCAGCCGCGCCTGAAGCCGCCGTTCCCCGCAGTCGCGGGCCTGTACGCGCGCCCGACAGTCGTCAACAACGTCGAGTCGATCGCCTCGGTGCCCGCCATCCTCGAGGGCGGCGCGGACTGGTTCAAGTCCATGGGGACTGAACGCTCGACCGGCCCCGGGCTGTTCTCGCTCTCGGGCCACGTCACTCGCCCGGGTCAGTACGAGGCGCCGCTCGGCATCACGCTGCGTGAGCTCCTCGACATGGCCGGCGGCGTCCGCGAGGGTCACGAGCTGAAGTTCTGGACGCCCGGTGGGTCCTCGACCCCGATCTTCACGGCCGAGCACCTCGACGTCCCGCTCGACTACGAGTCGGTCGGCAAGGCCGGCTCGATGCTCGGCACGCGCGCGCTGCAGATCTTCGACGAGACGACGTCCGTCGTGCGGGCCGTGGCGCGCTGGACCGAGTTCTACAAGCACGAGTCGTGCGGCAAGTGCACGCCGTGCCGCGAGGGCACGTTCTGGCTCGACCAGATCTTTCAGCGCATCGTCGCCGGCAAGGGCACGAGCCAGGACATCGACACGCTGCTCGACCTGTGCGACAACATCCTCGGTCGCGCGTTCTGCGCGCTCGGCGACGGCGCGACGAGCCCGGTCACGTCCGCGATCCAGTACTTCCGCGACGAGTTCGAGGCGGGCACGCACACGCCCGCCGACGTGCTCTTCCCGCCGGAGCGAAGCTCGCTGTTCACCTACACCCCGCGCCGCCGCGCCGGGCAGCTCGCGGGGGTACACGCATGACGACCACCACATCGAAGCCCTCGACCGGGATCCTCGCGACCCCGCCGGCGGCAGCGGCCTCGCCGCTCGACCCGGCGACCGCGGTGACGTTCTCGATCGACGGCATCGAGATGGCGGTGCCCAAGGGCACGCTCGTCATCCGGGCCGCCGAACAGCTCGGCATCGCGATCCCGCGGTTCTGCGACCACCCGCTGCTCGCGCCCGTGGGCGCGTGCCGCCAGTGCCTGGTCGAGGTCTGGGCCCCGGGCCGCGACGGCAAGCTCGCGAAGATGCCCAAGCCCCAGCCGTCGTGCACGCTCGAGGCCACGCCGGGGATGGCTGTCAAGACGCAGCTGACGTCCGCCGAGAGCGACAAGGCGCAGCACGGTGTCATCGAGATGCTCCTGATCAACCACCCGCTCGACTGCCCGGTCTGCGACAAGGGCGGCGAGTGCCCGCTGCAGAACCAGGCGATGAGCAACGGTCGCGGTCAGAGCCGGTTCGTCGACATCAAGCGCACGTTCCCCAAGCCGATCGCGATCTCGACGCAGATCCTGCTCGACCGCGAACGCTGCATCCTGTGCCAGCGGTGTACGCGGTTCTCGAAGGAGATCGCGGGCGACCCGTTCATCGACCTGCAGAAGCGTGGTTCGAGCCAGCAGATCGGTCGCTTCGACACCGGCATCCTCGGGTACGCGACCGGCGGCCCTGTGGGCGAGTCACGGTTCGCCGACCTGCCGATCGGACCCGCCGAGCTCGTCGACTCCTCCGGTGCGCCGTTCGCGTCGTACTTCTCGGGCAACACCGTGCAGATCTGCCCGGTCGGCGCGCTCACGAGTGCTGCGTACCGGTTCCGGTCGCGACCGTTCGACCTCGTGTCGACCCCGGGCATCGCGGAGCACGACTCGTCCGGCTCGGCGATCCGCGTGGACCACCGCCGCGGCGTGGTGCTGCGTCGCCTCGCGGGCGACGACCCCGCGGTCAACGAGGAGTGGATCACCGACAAGGACCGGTTCGCCTTCGCCTGGCAGTCCGCGCCGGACCGCCTGCGGACCCCGTTCGTGCGCGACGCGGAGACTGGTGAGCTCACACCGGCGAGCTGGCCTGAGGCCCTCGAGGTCGCTGCGGCCGGTCTTGCCAAGGCGATCAGCGCCGGCACGACGCCGGTGGGTGCGCGCGGCGTCGGGGTGCTGCCCGGTGGCCGCCTGACGATCGAGGACGCCTACGCGTACTCCAAGTTCGCGCGCGTCGCGCTCGGCACCAACGACATCGACCTGCGGTCCCGGCCGCACTCGGCGGAGGAGGAGGCCTTTCTCGCGTCGAGCATCGCAGGCCGTCCCCTCGACGTGACGTTCGCCGACCTCGAGCGTTCCCCGCGGGTGCTGCTCGTCGCCCTCGAGGCCGAGGAGGAGGCCGGGGTCGCGTTCCTGCGGCTGCGCAAGGGTGTCCTTGCCGGTCGGACGCACGTGACATCGCTCGCACCGTTCGCGACCCGCGCGCTCGACCGTCTCGACGGCACGCTCCTCGCGGCTGCGCCCGGCACGGAGCCGGAGATGCTCGATGCGGTCGCGACGAACGCCCCTGAGGCCGAGCTGAGCGCGCTTGCGGCGGAGCTCGGGCTCGACGGCGCCCTCGTCCTCGTGGGTGAGCGCCTCGGCGCGATCCCGGGCGGACTGTCCGCTGTGCGACGGCTGGCCGACCGCACGGGAGCCCGCCTGGCGTGGATCCCGCGGCGTGCGGGCGAGCGCGGCGGCATCGAGGTCGGTGCGCTGCCGAGCCTCCTGCCCGGTGGTCGTCCGGTCGCCCAGGCGGCGGCCCGGGTCGACGTCGCTGCGGTGTGGGGTGTCGACCACCTGCCCGAGGTGCCGGGCCGCTCGGTCTCGGCGATGCTCGAAGCGGCACGGACCGGCTCGTTGGCGGCGCTCGTCGTCGGCGGCGTCGACGTCCGTGACCTCCCTGACCCCGCCGCGGCGCGCGAGGCTCTCGCCGCCGTGGGCTTCCTGGTCTCGCTCGAAGTGCGTCCCTCCGAGGTCACCGCCCTGGCGGACGTCGTCCTGCCGGTTGCGCCTCCGGTCGAGAAGCCCGGCACTTACCTGAACTGGGAGGGTCGCCCGCGTCCGTTCCCGCAGGCCCTGACGTCCACCGCGATGTCGGACCACCGCGTCCTCGACGCCCTGGCCGACGCGCTCGGCGTCACGATCGGGCTGCGCACTCTCGCGGAGGTCCACAGCGAGCTCGACGAGCTCGGCGCGTGGGACGGCGAGCGCATCGAGGCCCCGGACGTGTCAGCCGTCGAGCCGCCCGCGATCGCCCCCGGGCACGCGGTCCTCGCGACCTGGCACCAGCTGCTCGACGCCGGCCACCTGCAGGACGGCGAGGTCTTCCTCGCGGGGACGGCCAAGCGGCCGGTCGCGCGGGTCTCGGCCGCTACCGCCGCGGGAGTCGGCGTGGCGGACGGCGGCCTGCTCGACGTGTCGACCGACGCGGGTACGGTAACGCTGCCGGTCGCCGTGACGGCGATGGGCGACCACATCGTCTGGTTGCCGACCTGCTCGCCCGGCAGCGAGGTCCGCGACACGCTGCGGTCCGGCCCTGGGGCGCTCGTGCGGCTGGCCGCAGGCACCGACCTGACCGTCGGCACAGACTCGGAGGTGCAGTCATGACGCTGCTCGCTGCTGTGCTCCCCACGGCGTCCGGGGCGCAGTTCCCCGTCATCGCCGACTTCAGTCATGACAACGGCTGGATCTGGCTGCTCAAGGCCGTCGCCATCATCGTCTTCTTGCTGACGAGCGTGCTCATCGCCATCTGGTTCGAGCGCAAGGTCGTCGGACGCATGCAGGTGCGTCCGGGGCCCAACGTGCACGGCCCGTTCGGCCTGCTGCAGTCGCTCGCCGACGCGATGAAGCTCCTGTTCAAGGAGGACATCACCGTCAAGGCGGCTGACAAGCTCGTCTACATCGTGGCGCCGATGATCGCGGTGTTCTGCTCGCTCCTGACCTACGCGGTGATCCCGTTCGGGCCGGCCGTGAGCATGTTCGGGATCGTCACCCCGCTGCAGCTCACCGACTTCCCGGTTGCGATCCTCTACATCCTGGCGTGTGCGTCGGTCGGGGTGTACGGCATCGTGCTCGGCGGCTGGTCCTCGGGCTCGACCTACCCGCTGCTGGGCTCGGTCCGCTCGACCGCGCAGGTCATCTCGTACGAGCTCGCGATGGGCCTGTCGCTCGTGAGCGTCTTCATCATCGCGGGGTCGATGTCGACCTCGCAGATCGTGAACTCCCAGACGACGGTCTGGTGGTTCCTGCCGCTGCTGCCCGCTTTCGTCATCTACGTCATCTCGATGGTCGGCGAGACGAACCGTCTGCCGTTCGACCTGCCCGAGGCCGAGGGCGAGCTCGTGTCCGGTTACATGACCGAGTACTCGTCGATGAAGTTCGCGTGGTTCTTCCTCGCGGAGTACATCAACATGCTGAACGTCTCGGCGGTCGCCACGACGCTGTTCTTCGGCGGCTGGCGCGCACCGTGGCCGCTCTCGGCGATCAACGACGGCATGTTCAACCTCGGCTGGTGGCCAGCGCTCTGGTTCATCGCCAAGGTGTGGCTGTTCATGTTCCTGTTCGTGTGGATCCGCGGCACGCTGCTGCGCTTCCGGTACGACCAGTTCATGACGTTCGGCTGGAAGGTGCTCATCCCGGCGGCGCTCGGATGGGTCGTGTGCGTCTCCGTCGTCCAGGGCGTCCGGCAGTTCTCGGGCCTCGACCTGCGAGCGATCCTGTTCGGGCTCGCCGGCGTGGTGCTCCTCGGCGTTCTCGTGTCGTTCCTCATCCCCGAGAAGAAACCGCAACCCGGTCCGGGCGCAGGTGGGCGATCCGAGGAGTTCGATCCGTTCGCGGGTGGCTACCCGGTCCCGCCGATGCCCGGCCAGGCTCTTCCCCCGTCCCCCCGTGCGCAGCGCGCGGCCGCCCGGACTGCCTCGGTCGCGGACCGGACCGAGACCCCGCAGGTCACGCAGGAGGTGCACGGTGGCTGAGTCGTCGAAGGACGTCACGCCTCGCCCGGAGGCAGGCGACGTCACTGCCCCGAGCGTCTACACGTCGCTCATCGAGCCCCGCACGGGGATCGCCGAGGTGGTGGCGCCGATCGCCGGCTTCGGCGTGACGTTCTCGAACCTGTTCCGGCCGGTCGTCACGGAGCAGTACCCGTTCGAGCGTGTTCCCACCCAGCCGCGGTACCACGGTCGCCACCAGCTCAACCGGTACGCCGACGGCCTAGAGAAGTGCATCGGCTGCGAGCTGTGCGCCTGGGTGTGCCCTGCGGACGCGATCTACGTCGAGGGCGCCGACAACACACCGGACGAGCAGTTCTCGCCGGGCGAGCGGTACGGCCGCGTCTACCAGATCAACTACCTGCGCTGCATCTTCTGTGCGCTGTGCATCGAGGCGTGCCCGACGCGCGCGCTGACGATGACCAATGAGTTCGAGCTCGCCGGCCCGACGAGGGCCGGGCTCATCTACGAGAAGCACGACCTGCTCGCCCCGATGGGGGAAGGGATGCTCGCGGCTCCGCACCCGATGGCCCCGAGCACCACAGACACCGACTACTACCTCGGCGCGGTCACGGGCACGACGCCCGAGCAGACGGCGTGGGTCGCCGAGCACCGTCCGGAGGATCCGACGCTCCCCGCAGCGTCGCGCACCGCGTCGCGCACCGCGTCGACCACCGCAGCGACCACCGCAGCGACCACCGCAGCGGGGGAGACCCGATGAGCGTCCTCGCGACCGCCATCCCGGCGGCGCTGACCGGGATCCTCCCGATGTCCCTGACGAGCGCGGGTGTGACGACCTCCGCTGAGGCTGTCCTGTTCTGGGTGCTCGGCCCGGTGATGGTCCTCGCGGCTCTGGGCCTGCTGTTCGCCCGCAAGGCCGTCCACGCCGCGATGTCGGTCGTCGTCGTGATGATCTCGCTCGCGTTCCTCTACGTCGCGCAGGACGCCCCGTTCCTCGGGGTGGTCCAGGTCGTGGTGTACACGGGCGCGATCATGATGCTGTTCCTCTTCGTCCTGATGCTCGTCGGGGTCGACGCATCCGACTCGCTCGTCGAGACGATCCGCGGCCAGCGCTGGATCGGCCTGCTCGCGGGAGCCGGCCTCGCCGTCGTCCTCGTCGGCGTGGCCGTCCGGGCGACCTACCCGAAGCCGGCCGGGCTGCAGGTGCCCAACGCCGACTCGAACCCGGTGGGCATCGCTCGCATCATCTTCGGCGACTACGCCTTCGCGCTCGAAGTCGTCGGCGCGCTGCTCGTCGTTGCGGCGCTCGGCGCGCTCGTCCTGACGCACCGGCAGCGTCTCGTCCCGCGTATCGGGCAGAAGGAACGGGCCGACTCTCGCGTCGCGAAGGGCGAGCGGCTCACCCCGCTGCCTGCCCCGGGCGTGTACGCCCGGCACAACGCGATGGACGTGCCCGCGCTCGACCCGCGGGGCAACCCGATCGAGGAGTCGGTCTCCCGCGTGCTGCGCGTCCGCGGTCAGGAACAGGGCGCTCGGGTCCTGGACACGGCGGTCGGAACGCTGGTCGCGACGCCCCACGAGGCAGCAGCGCCGCCCGGAGCGGTCCCGCCGGGCCTGCCGGCCATGCCGCCGGCCACCCGGGTCGATCCCGGCACGCCAACGGAGGAGGGGCTGTGAGCCTGACGAACTACCTCGTGCTGGCCTCGATCCTGTTCGCGATCGGCGCGACGACGGTGCTGCTGCGCCGCAACGCGATCATCGTGTTCATGGGCGTCGAGCTGATGCTGAACGCGACGAACCTGCTGCTGGTGACGTTCTCGCGCCTGCACGGCAACCTCACGGGGCAGGTGCTGGCCTTCTTCGTGATGGTCGTCGCCGCTGCGGAGGTCGTCGTCGGTCTGGCGATCATCGTGGCCATCTTCCGAACCCGCCGCTCGGCCTCGGTCGACGACGTCAACCTGTTGAAGAGCTGAGGGCCGCCGCCGTGAGCACCGTGACCACCCTGGCCCTCGTGGGTCAGGACACCATCGCCGCTGCGACGCCGGCCGGGGGTGTCGTCGCCCTGGGCTGGCTCCTGGTCGCGCTGCCCGCCCTCTCCGCGGCAGTGCTGCTGCTCGCCGGCCGACGCTCGGACCGCTGGGGCCACTGGCTCGGCGTGCTCGCGCCCGGTCTGAGCTTCGTCGTCGGCCTCATCGCGCTCACCGAGCTGCTCGGGCGCCCGGCCGCCGAGCGCGTCGTCGACCTGCACCTGTTCTCGTGGATCCCCGCGGGCGCGTTCACGCTCGACGCGGGACTGCGCCTCGACCCGCTCTCGCTCACGTTCGTGCTGCTCGTGACGTTCGTCGGCACGCTCATCCACGTCTACTCCGTGGCGTACATGGAAGAGGATGTCGACCGTCGCCGGTTCTTCGCGTACCTCAACCTGTTCGTCGCCGCGATGCTGCTGCTCGTCCTGGCGGACAGCTACCTGCTGCTGTTCGTCGGGTGGGAGGGCGTCGGCCTCGCGTCGTACCTGCTCATCGGCTTCTGGAACCACCGCACGCCCAACGCGGTCGCAGCCAAGAAGGCCTTCATCGCGAACCGGGTCGGTGACATCGGCCTGCTCGTGGCGATGATGATCATGTTCTCGACGTTCGGCGGCGTCAGCTTCACCACCGTGCACGCGGGCGTCGCGGGGGCGAGCAAAGGCACTCTCACGGCGCTCGGCCTCATGCTGCTGCTCGCCGCGTGCGGCAAGTCAGCGCAGTTCCCGTTGCAGTCGTGGCTCGGGGACGCGATGGCCGGCCCGACGCCGGTGTCGGCGCTGATCCACGCGGCGACGATGGTCACCGCGGGCGTCTACCTCATCGTCCGCTCGGCCCCGATCTTCGACGCGACGCCGGACGCGCGGCTCGTCGTGGCGATCGTCGGCGGGATCACGCTGCTGTTCGGGGCGATCGTCGGCGCGGCCAAGGACGAC
Organism: Cellulomonas sp.; assembly: GCA_012927595.1. GTDB lineage: Bacteria > Actinomycetota > Actinomycetes > Actinomycetales > Cellulomonadaceae > Cellulomonas_A. Next base: position 18,508 of record JABBOW010000115.1, on the reverse strand, counting down.
ATCAAGAAGGTACTGGCCGCCTCGACGATGTCGCAGATCGGGTACATGATGCTCGCCGCGGGCCTCGGCCCGATCGGGTACGCGTTCGCGATCTTCCACCTGGTGACGCACGGTTTCTTCAAGGCAGGCATGTTCCTCGGTGCGGGGTCCGTCATGCACGGCATGGACGACCAGGTCGACATGCGCCGCTTCGGCGGGCTCGGGCGGTACATGAAGATCACGTGGGTCACGTTCATGGCCGGCTGGCTCGCGATCCTCGGCATCCCGCCGTTCTCCGGGTTCTGGAGCAAGGACAAGATCATTGAGGCCGCATTCATGCCGGTCGACGGTTCGCCATGGCGAGCATGGGTGTTCGGTACCGTGGCACTCGTCGGCGCCGGGCTCACCGCGTTCTACATGTCGCGCCTGTTCTTCATGACGTTCGAGGGCTCCAAGCGCTGGCGCGAGCGGGCCGACGGGAGCGCGCAGCACCCGCACGAGGCTCCGCGGCTCATGACGGTCCCGATGATCGTGCTCGCGGTGGGCTCGGTCGCGATCGGTTTCGTCCTCCAGCTCGGCGGTGGCCTGACCGGGTGGCTCGAGCCGGTGACCGGCCGTGTCGAGCACGAGGCGTCCGCGGTTCTGCCGGTGTGGCTGCTCATGGTCCTCACTCTCGCGCTCGTCGTCGCGGGCGTCGTGCTGGCGTGGCGCCAGTACGCGACGGCGACCGTGCCGCTCACGCCGCCGCGGGCCACGGTGCTCACACGCGCCGCCCGCGTGGACCTGTACCAGGACGAGGTCAACGACGCGCTGCTCGTCGAGCCGGGTCAGCACCTGACCCGTTCGCTCGTCTACGGCGACGCCCAGGTCGTCGACGGCGCGTTCGCCGGGCTCGCCAAGCTGACGGTGGGCCTCGGCAGCGTCGTGCGCACGTTCCAGACGGGCTACGCCCGCACCTACGCCGCAACGATGCTCGTGGGCGTTGTCGTCCTCGCCGTCATCGTCCTGGCACCGCGGTTCTGAGGGAGAGCACCGACCGATGACATCCTCCGGATTCCCCTGGCTCACAGCGCTGATCGTGCTGCCGCTCCTGGGCGCGGCCACGGTGTGGGCGCTGCCGAGGTCGCAGCGCCGGATCGTGCGGCACGTCGCCTTGGGCTTCTCGATCGTCGAGCTCGCGCTCGCCGTCGGTGCGCTGCTCGCGTTCGACACGTCCGCGTCGGGCACCCACCAGCTGAGCGAGACCCACGCGTGGATCTCGTCGTTCGGCGTCAGCTACGCCGTGGGCGTCGACGGGCTCGGACTCGCTCTCGTCCTGCTGTCGGTCGTTCTCGTCCCGCTCGTCATCCTCGCCGCCTGGCGCGAGCAGGACGGCGACCTCGACCGGTTGCGGCACTACGTCGCGCTGGTCCTGCTCCTTGAGGTGTTCATGGTGGCGGTGTTCGCCGCCCGCGACGTGTTCCTGTTCTATGTGCTGTTCGAGGCGATGCTCATCCCGGTGTACTTCATGATCGGGGTCTTCGGCGGGGTGCACCGGCGCTACGCGGCCGTGAAGTTCCTGCTGTTCTCGCTCGCCGGCGGGCTCATCATGCTGGTGGGTGTCATCGCGCTCTACCTGCAGGGTCCTGGCGGGCCGCAGGGCTTCCTCATCGACAACCTCGTCGGCGCGAACATCCCGGTCACGACCGGCCGGTGGCTCTTCGCGGCCTTCTTCATCGCATTCGCGATCAAGGCGCCGATGTTCCCCGTGCATACCTGGCTGCCTGACGCCGCCGAGAACGCGCCCGCGGGCACGTCCGTGCTGCTGGTCGGCGTGCTGGACAAGGTCGGCACGTTCGGGATGCTGACGCTGTGCCTCCCGCTGTTCCCCGAGGCCTCGCGCTGGGCCGCTCCCGCCGTGATCGTGCTTGCCGTCATCTCGATCCTCTACGGCGGTCTGCTAGCGATCGGGCAGAAGGACCTCATGCGCCTCATCGCGTACACGTCGGTGTCGCACTTCGGGGTCATCGTGCTGGGCATCTTTGCATTCACATCGGTGAGCGTCGCCGGATCGTCGTTCTACATGGTCAACCACGGGCTCTCCACGGGTGGGCTGTTCCTCCTCGCGGGCTACCTCGTGCAGCGCCGCGGCTCGCAGCAGATCGCGGACTTCGGCGGGCTGCAGAAGGTCACGCCGGTGCTCGCCGGGCTCTTCCTCACCATCGGGCTCTCGGCGCTGTCGCTCCCGGGCATGTCGACGTTCGTCAGCGAGTACCTCGTGCTCATCGGCACGTACGCGCGCCACCGGCCGGCCGCGGTCGTCGCGGTCGTCGTGGTGATCCTCGCGGCGCTGTACATCCTGCTGACCTATCAGCGGATCTTCACCGGCCCGGTCCGCACCGGGCTCGAGACCACGCCCGACCTGTCCACCCGCGAGAAGTGGGCCGTCGCGCCCCTGGTCGCGATCATGCTCGTGCTCGGCTTCTACCCGGCACCCGCGCTCGATCTCGTGCGGGAGCCCGCGAAGGTCACGCTCGAGCTCATCAGCGTGCAGGACGTGCCCGCCGGGGCGGCCCAGACCGCCTCGGCGACCGAGGGGAGCAACAAGTGACCGGGTCCTTCACCGCACCTGCCATCGCGTGGGCGCAGCTCACGCCGGTGCTGCTGGTGCTCGGGGCCGCCGTCGTCGGTGTGCTCGTCGAGGCGTTCGCGCCCATGCGGTTGCGCCGTCCGCTCCAGCTCACGCTCTCGCTGCTCGCGACGGCGGGTGCGCTCGTCGCGGTCGCCGCGCTGTGGAACGGCGTGCGGGCCAGCGGGGGGACAGTGGTGCTCGGCGGTTCGCTCATCGTCGACGGCCCGACGCTCGTCCTCCAGGGCACGATCGCGCTGCTCGCGCTGCTCTCGATCCTCGTGATGGCCGACCGGACCGAGACCGGCGAGGACGCGTTCTCGCCCCAAGCCGCCGCGGTCCCCGGTTCGGACTACGAGGAGGTTGCGCGCCGCAAGGGCCTGAGCCAGACCGAGGTCTACCCGCTCGTGCTCTTCGCGACGGGGGGGATGCTGATCTTCCCCGCGACGGGCGACCTGCTGACGCTCTTCGTCGCGCTCGAGGTGCTCTCGCTGCCGCTCTACCTGCTCTCCGGTCTCGCGCGCCGTCGCCGCCTGCTGAGCCAGGAGGCGTCGATGAAGTACTTCCTGCTCGGCGCGTTCGCCTCCGCGATCCTCCTGTTCGGCATCGCTCTGCTGTACGGCTTCGCCGGGTCGATCCGCTACGCGGACATCGCCGCCGCGACGCACAAGGTCGTCGGGCTCGACGGGCTGCTCCTCGCGGGTGCCCTGATGGTCCTGGTCGGGCTGCTGTTCAAGGTCGGCGCGGTCCCCTTCCACGCCTGGACGCCCGACGTCTACCAGGGTGCTCCGACCCCCATCACAGGCTTCATGGCCGCGTGCACCAAGGTCGCGGCGTTCGGTGCGCTGCTGCGCATGGTCTACGTCGTCCTGCCGGACCTGAAGTGGGACCTCGCCCCCGCACTGTGGGCGGTCGCTATCCTGACGATCGTCGTCGGCACCGTCGCGGGGCTGCTGCAGACCGACATCAAGCGCATGCTCGCGTACTCCTCGATCGCGCACGCTGGCTTCGTGCTCACCGGCGTCATCGCGCTGAACACGCAGGGCGTCTCGTCGGTCCTCTTCTACCTGCTCGCCTACGGTGCGGCGACGGTCGGCGCGTTCGGCATCGTCTCGCTCGTCCGTGAGCGCAGCGCGGTCGCTGTGCCGGTCGCTGTCAGCGTCGGTGCGGTGGGGTCCCGCTCCGAGGACATCGGCGAGGCGGCGGACGTCGCGACGCAGGGCTCGGTGCTCGGCGAGGCGACGCAGGTGTCCCAGTGGGCCGGTCTCGGCCGCACCCACCCCGTGCTCGCGGTGACGTTCACCCTGTTCCTGCTGTCGTTCACGGGCATCCCGCTGACGGCCGGCTTCACGGGGAAGTTCGCGGTGTTCTCGGCGGCGGTCGCCGGCGGAGCGACGGGCCTCGCAATCGTCGGTGTGCTGGCCTCCGCGGCCGCCGCGTTCTTCTACGTCCGCGTCATCGTCCTGATGTTCTTCACGAGCCCCGCGGGGGCGGATGCCGACGGCGCCGCTGCGGCGGGTGCGAGCGGTCAGCCCACGACCACTGTCGTGACGTCCGAAGGGTTCGCCGTCGTCGCGATCGCGATCTGCGCAGTCCTGACCGTGCTGCTCGGGGTCGTCCCGGGGCCGGTTCTCGATCTTGTGACCGAGGCAGCGAAGTTTATCCCGTGACGTCCGCCGACTCGCTCCCGCTGGCCGACCCGGTGCTGGCCGACCTGCTCACGGGTCGTCTTGCGCTGGTCGAGGAGCGTCTGCGTGACGCCGTGACGCAGACGGACACCCTCGTCGACGACGCGTCCCGGCACCTCGTCAACGCGGGTGGCAAGCGTCTGCGGCCCCTGCTCACGCTCCTGGCCGCCGAGCTGGGCGACGGGTCACGCCGCGAGGTGATCGACGCGGCCGTCGTGGTCGAGCTCACGCACCTCGCGTCGCTCTACCACGACGACGTCATGGACTCCGCGCCGCTGCGCCGTGGTGCACCGGCCGCGCACGAGGTGTGGGGCAACCAGGTGGCGATCCTCACGGGTGACCTGCTGTTCGCCCGGGCGTCCCTGACGGTTGCTGGTCTCGGCCCCGAGGCCGTGCGGATCCAGGCGTCGACGTTCGAGCGGCTTTGCCTCGGTCAGCTCCACGAGACGATCGGCCCTCGCGCCGGTGAGGACCCCATCGCGCACTACCGTCAGGTGCTCGCCGACAAGACGGCGTCGCTCATCGCGACGTCGGCCCGGCTGGGTGCGATGTTCGCCGGCTGCGCGCCCGACGTGGTGTCGACCGTGATGCGCTTCGGGGAGAAGATCGGCGTCGCGTTCCAGGTGGCCGACGACGTCATCGACCTGACCTCCGACGGCGCGACGACCGGCAAGACCCCCGGCACGGACCTGCGTGAGCGCGTCCCCACGATGCCCGTCCTGCTGCTCCGCGAGCTCGCGGCCGGGCCGTCGGCAACCGCCGCCGACCGGGACCTCGTCACGCTGCTCGACTCCGACCTGTCGAGCGACCCCGCGCTCGCGCAGGCCGTGGCGGCCCTGAGGCTGCACGGCGTGGTGGACCGTACCCGCGAGCAGGCGACCGCGCTCGCGCACGAGGCGGTCGCAGAGCTTGACCCGCTGCCTGACGGCCCGGCGAAGGACGCGCTGGTGTCGTTCGCCGCCACACTGGTCGACCGCGCGTCCTGACGGTGCCCACCGACCTGCGGCGCCGGACGGCGCGAACCACTGAGCGACCCGGCGCGGATCGTCGGCGCGCGACCGGGCAGCTGCACAGGTGACGGCGACCGTGGCGGGTGTCAGCTGGGGCATCGCGACCGACCGCGGGTCGCGCAGGCAGGTCAACGAGGACAGCTTCCTCGCACGGTTCCCGGTCTTCGTGGTCGCCGACGGCATGGGTGGCCACGAGTCGGGTGAGGTAGCGAGCGCGTACACGATCGAGGCCCTGCGCGGACTGCTCGACGAGCCGACCCTGACGCCGGAGATCGTCACGTCCCACCTGCGGCGAGCAGTCGCGCGCATCCGCTCGATCCCCACCGGCTCGGGTCCGCCGCCCGGCACGACCCTGACGGGGGTGCTCGTGGTGCGCGGACCAGGCGGTCCCTCGTGGCTCGTCGTCAACGTCGGTGACTCGCGCACCTACCGACTCTCGGGCGGCGCGCTCACCCAGGTGAGCGTCGACCACGCCGAGGTCGCCGAGATGGTCGCGCGCGGGCTCCTGACGCCGCAGGAGGCGGCGCGTCACCCGCACCGCCACGTCGTGACCCGGGTGCTCGGGGGTGGTGGTGGCGACGATCCCGAGCCGGACTTCTTCCCGTTGGTGCTCGTGGCCGGCGACCGGGTCCTCGTGTGCTCGGACGGCCTCACGGGCGAGGTCGACGACGCGCACATCGCCGAGATCCTCCGCACGTGTCCCGACCCGCAGGACGCCGCCGACCGCCTCGTGGCGGCGGCACTCGTCGCGGGCGGGCGCGACAACGTGACGGTGATCGTCGTCGACGCGCCCGCCGGCTGACTGTCGTCCGTGCCGTCGGGGCGTGTCCGCATGGTGGTGGTCGCCCCGGGCCGCCGGCGGTCGCCGCCGTAGACTGGCGTCAGCACCTCCGTTTCCGGCAGTCCCGGCAGTCCCGGCGGATCGGCAGGTCCGCAGGTCGATCAAAGCTGTCAGGGTCATCTCGACCCGCTTCCTCGACCGGAAGGTACCCACGTCCCGTGAGCACGAACCGCAAGCTGCGTGTGGCGATCGTCGGCGCTGGCCCCGCCGGCATCTACGCAGCCGACATCCTGTCGAAGACCGGCCTCGACGTCGGCATCGACCTGTTCGAGCGGCTCCCCGCGCCGTTCGGACTCGTGCGTTACGGCGTCGCCCCCGACCACCCGCGCATCAAGCAGATCATCGTGGCGCTCCACAAGGTGCTCGAGCGCGGTGACATCCGCCTGCTCGCCAACGTGGACTACGGCGTCGACGTCAAGCTCGAGGACCTCCGTCAGTTCTACGACGCCGTGATCTTCTCGACGGGCTCGATCCGGGACGCCGCCCTGGCGATCCCGGGCATCGACCTCGACGGCTCCTATGGCGCGGCCGACTTCGTCTCCTGGTACGACGGGCACCCTGACGTCCCGCGGACGTGGCCGCTGCACGCCACTGAGGTCGCGGTGCTCGGTGCGGGGAACGTTGCGCTGGACGTCGTCCGCTTCCTTGCCAAGCACGCCGACGACCTGCTGCCCACGGAGATCCCGGCCAACGTCTACGAGACGCTCAAGGCCTCTCCCGTCACGGACGTGCATCTGTTCGCCCGACGCGGGCCGGCGCAGGTCAAGTTCTCGCCGCTCGAGCTGCGCGAACTCGGCCACGTGCCCGACGTCGACGTCATCGTCTACCCGGAGGACTTCGAGTTCGACGAGGGCTCGATGGCCGCGATCCACTCCTCGAACCAGACGAAGCAGGTCGTCAAGACGCTCACCGACTGGACGCTCAAGGAGCCCGACGAGCTGAGCGCGACCCGGCGCATCCACCTGCACTTCCTCCACAAGCCGGTCGAGGTGCTGGGCGAGGACGGCCATGTCGTGGGTCTGCGCACCGAGCGCACGGTCCTGCGCGGTGACGGAGACGTCAAGGGCACGGGCGAGCTGCACGACTGGCCGGTGCAGGCCGTGTACCGCGCGGTCGGCTACTTCGGCTCTCCGCTCGTGGACATCCCGTTCGACGACGCCGCCGGCGTGATCCCCAACGAGGAGGGTCGCGTGCTCGACGCCGAAGGCGCCCCGCTGCCCGGTGTCTACGCGACCGGGTGGATCAAGCGGGGACCCGTCGGGCTCATCGGGCACACCAAGTCCGACGCGACCGAGACCATCCGCCACCTCATCGAGGACGTCGGTGACCCGCAGGACGCCGCGAACCGGTTCTTCACGGCCGCGGACCGCGACCCGCAGGCGGTCCTGGACCACCTCGTGGCGCGTGGCGTCGAGGTCATCCAATGGTCCGACTGGGAGGTCCTGGACGCGCACGAGCGCTCCCTCGGGGAGCCCGAGGGGCGCGAGCGCATCAAGGTCGTCCCCCGCGAGGACATGGTGGCCGTCTCGCTCGGTCGTCCGCTGACGGAGGACTACCCGGCCTGAGCGGGAACGCTCCGGGTTCGACGCGCGTTGTCGAAGACAGACGCCCCGCATCCGCGTGGGCCGCGGTTCGCAAGGAGTGGGACGTTCCCATGGGGCACAGTCATTTCAACGGACTGAAGACTACGGCGCTGTTCGGCGTGCTGTGGGTCGTGCTGCTGGCGCTCGGCGCGTCGGTCGGGCGAGGGCGGTACATCTTCGTGTTCGCCGGTCTGGGCGTCGTCATGACCGCCTACAGCTACTGGAACTCGGACAAGATCGCGATCCGGGCGATGCACGCGGTCCCCGTGAGCGAGCTCGAGCAGCCGGGCATGTACCGGATCGTGCGTGAGCTCTCGACCGCGGCGCGCCAGCCGATGCCTCGGTTGTTCGTGTCGCCGACGGCAGCCCCCAACGCGTTCGCGACGGGCCGCAACCCGCGCAACGCCGCCGTGTGCTGCACCGAGGGCATCCTGGCGCTGCTCGACGAGCGCGAGCTGCGCGGGGTCCTCGGGCACGAGCTCACGCACGTCTACAACCGGGACATCCTGACGTCGTCCGTCGCGGCGGCCGTGGCCGGTGTCATCACCTCGATCGCTCAGTTCCTCGTGTTCTTCGGCGGCGGTGACCGGCGCAGCGCCAACCCGATCGCGGGAATCGCGATGGCGCTGCTGGCGCCCCTGGCCGCCACCATGATCCAGCTCGCGATCAGCCGCACGCGCGAGTACGACGCCGACGAGGACGGCGCGCGCCTCACGGGAGACCCGCTCGCGCTCGCCTCGGCCCTGCGCAAGCTCGAGCGTGGCACGCAGGCCGCCCCGTTGCCGCGCGACCAGAAGCTCGTCGACGTCTCGCACCTCATGATCGCCAACCCGTTCAAGGCCACCGGCGTCGCGCGGCTCTTCGCGACGCACCCGCCGATGGCCGACCGCATCGACCGGCTCCAGCGCATGGCGGGCCTACCGCCGTACTGAGCCGGACCCCTCCTGGTGAGCCGGCGTACCAGCACACGGCACCGGACCGGTCGTCGACCCCGACAGCCAGGACTTCACGGCCGGGACCGGCCGGCTCGCCGAGCTCCCGGCCTGGCGGCCGGGGTGCATCCCGAGGTGCCGGGAGTGGCTCTCGGCGAGTTCGCGCTCGCCCGGTTCACAGCCGGGGCCGCCGCTCCCGAGCCGGTCGAGGTCTAGCGGTAGTTCGTGAACTGCAGGGCGGCGTCGAGGTCAGCCCCCTTGAGCAGCGCGATGACCTCCTGAAGGTCGTCGCGGCTCTTCGCCGAGATGCGCACCTCGTCGCCGGTGATGGTCGACTTGACGCCCTTGGGGCCCTCGTCGCGCACGAGCTTGCCGACCTTCTTGGCGACCTCGCTGCTCAGTCCCTCCTTGAGCGCGGCCTCGAGGCGGAACTCCTTGCCGGAGGGGCGCGGCTTGCCGTCGCCCGTGTCGAGCGACTTGAGCGAGATCCCGCGGTGGATGAGCCTGCCCTTGAGCACGTCCAAGATCGCGAGCACGCGCTCCTCGGAGTTCGCGACCATGAGGATCTTGTCGCCGCTCCAGCCGATCGACGCGCCGATGTTCTTGAAGTCGTAGCGCTGCGCGACCTCCTTGACGGCCTGGTTCAGGGCGTTGTCGACCTCCTGGCGGTCGACCTTGCTGACGACGTCGAACGACGCTTCGCTCGCCATGGTGTCCTCCTTGTCGAGCCGCACGCGGCGGGTCGGTTCGTGGTGCTGTACGTCTGCGTGACGGGATGCTGCGCGAGCACCCCGCTGGAGTTGCTATCCTTCCACCCGCACGCTGTGCGCGTCGCAGCGCGCGTGGAGAACATCTTGAGACAACTGCACATCACCCTGGCGGGTTACCCGAGTGGCCAAAGGGGGCTGACTGTAAATCAGCTGGCAACGCCTACGGGGGTTCGAATCCCTCACCCGCCACAGAACGAACGGGGCGTCCTCTCGATGAGAGGGCGCCCCGTTCGCTGTCCGGAGAGCGTCGGTCAGGCCGCGCAGGCGTTCGTGCCGGGCGTGACCGAGACGACCGGTCCGGGGTATGCCGTGTCGAACGTACCGGCGTCCTGGTCGCTCGCGAGCACGAGGCCGACCGCGACCGGATCGAATGAGCCAGTGAGCGCGACGAGCGACTCCTTCGCGCCGGCCTGGCACGTCGGATCCCACGGCTTGGCGTCGTACCCCGCAGCCTTGAACTGGTCGGCCGCGGCACCCGTCGGCGACGTGCAGGCGCTGGTGAGCGCGACGACGATCAGGAGGGCGAGGGCGGCAGCTGGCGCGGTGCGCTGACGGGTAGGCATGCGGGATGGTGGCATGCCGACGCGTCGGGCCTCCACGGCATGAATCGGTGCGGGCGCCCGAGGTCTGGAGGGTTCAGGCCGCGCTCATGACGGCCGGCGGTAGCCGGGCTCGCGGACCCGATCGGCGATCTGCTGCGCCTGGGTCGAGATGAGGCGCTTGTAGTACCACAGTGCGCGCTCGACGTCGCGGTCGGCGTCGACCCCGTCACGTGCGGCGAGCCATTCATTCTTGGCCGCACGCACGTCGGCGTCGGTGATCTCCACGCGGAGCGCGTCGTCGATGGCCATCCGCGTACTCTCCCGCACACGGGTGTCCAGTTCACAGGGTTGGCGGGCGAGTTCACCCGGCTGGTGCCGCCGACGGGCCGAATGTCACCCGACTGGGCCCCGACGCGTCTCACGATGCGGATCGTCGTGCGGATCGCTGTGGCGATCGCTGTGCTGATCGCTGCACGGATCGTGAGCGCCGATCCACTGCCGTGAGCAGGCGGATCCCGGTGGGCCCGGTCGGGTCCGGGGGCCGATTTCGCTGGCGCGCCTGCGGCCGTGTAATCTTGCTCGCGCTGCCCCGATAGCTCAGTCGGCAGAGCGTCTCCATGGTAAGGAGAAGGTCAAGGGTTCGATTCCCTTTCGGGGCTCTGTTGGTGTGTCGGGGGTTCGTGTCACGGCTCGTCCGTGGGCGGCCCCTGCGCATCGATACAAGGCGGGGTAGCTCAGGTGGTTAGAGCACACGGCTCATAATCGTGGTGTCGCGGGTTCGAGTCCCGCTCCCGCTACCGCCACAGGACAGATCCGCGCGTCGGCCGGCGCGCGCAGACCGGTACGTTGCGCTTCGGCGCGAGAGGTGACAAGACCATGGCAAAGAGCTCGGACGTCCGCCCCAAGATCACGCTCGCCTGCACGGAGTGCAAGGAGCGGAACTACATCACGAAGAAGAACCGCCGGAACGACCCCGACCGCCTCGAGCTGTCGAAGTTCTGCCCGCGCGACAAGCGCCACACGCTGCACCGCGAGACCCGCTGACCTGAGCTCGCCCACCTCGTCGCCGTGCGGGTCAATGCTGAGTACGCGGGGCGCGAGTACCCGCCGAATGCCGCCTACGAGGTAGGTCGCGAGAAGATCCGCGAGTTTGCCCAGGCCGTCGGTGCCGCGCATCGGGCGCACACTGATCCCGAGGTGGCGCGCGCGCTCGGCTACCCCGACGTCATCGCGCCCCCGACGTTCGCGGTCGTCGTCGCCCAGCGCGCCGAGGCGCAGCTGCTGGAGGACCCCGGTGCGGGGATCGACTTCAGCCGCGTCGTGCACGCCGACGAGCGGTTCACGCACCACCGGCCGATCCACGCGGGCGACCGTCTCGTGACGGTCCTGCACATCGACTCGATCACGGAGCGGGCCGGCCTCGCCATGGTCACGACCCGCGCCGAGATCGCTGCGGACGACGGCGCCCGGGTCGCGACCGTCGTGTCGACCCTTGCCGTGCGGGGAGAGGGCTCATGACCGGCCGCAGCCCGACGCTCGCAGAGCTGTCCGTCGGCGACGAGGTCGTCCGCCGTCAGATCACCGTCGACCGCGCGCGCCTTGTGCGCTACGCGGGGGCGAGCGGTGACTTCAACCCCATCCACTGGAACGAGCGGGTCGCCGTCGCGGTCGGTCTGCCGGGGGTCATCGCGCACGGCATGTGGACCATGGGTGCTGTGTCGTCGGTCGTCGCCGACTGGGCGGGCGACCCGGGTGCAGTCCTCGACTTCCAGGTGCGGTTCACGCGCCCCGTCCCCGTCCCCGACCCAGGCTCCGCGACCGTCGACGTCGTCGCGACGGTCGGGGTGGTCGACGTCGCCGCGGGCACCGTCCGCCTCGACCTGACGGCGACGTGCGACGGCGTCCGGGTGCTCGGCAAGGCGCAGGCGGTCGTCCGGCTGTAGGCGTCGGGGCGCTTGCCTCCGGCAGGGTCTGCCCCCACCGGGGCGTCAGGAGCGCTTCTGCGGCGGCGGCCCGGTCGTCGTGCCGGGGCGCAGGGCCACCGGCAGGAGCTGGGGCAGCGGCATGCTCCCTTCGAGGAGCGCTTCGACTGCGTGCCCGATCGCGGCACCCTTCTCGGCGAGCGGCTGCGCGACGCTCGTGAGGACGTCGGGGCCGAGCCCGGGCAGGTCGCGGCCGTCGAACCCGGCGACGGACAAGTCCTGCGGGACGCGGAGTCCCAGCTCGCGGGCCGCGAGCACCACGCCCGCTGCGAGCAGGTCCGACTGCGCGATGATCGCGGTCGGCGGCTCGGGCGACGTCAGCAGCGCTCGCCCCGCCGCGGTGCCGTGCTCGACGAGCGAGGCGGGGGTCTCCCAGATCGCGACCGGGGTGATGCCGGCGTCACCGAGTCCGGCGAGCCTGCGGCGGGTGATCTCCCAAGCGATGCCGGCCACCCGGTCGGCGTCGGCCAGCCCCTCGCGGCGATCGTGACTGAACGCGAGCGTCACTGTCGCGATGCGCTCGTGGCCCAGCTCGAGCAGGTGCGCACCGAGCCGCGCGATCCCCGCGCGGTCGTCGATGCCGATCGCCGCGACGCCCTCGACCGGCGCGCCCTCGACGAGGACCGTGGGGGTGCCTCGGCGCCGGAGCGCGGCGAGGACAGGGTCGCCGGCCGTGCCGCCCCACATGATCACGGCGACATCCATCGCGGCGGACTCGACGAGCGGGTCGACGGCCGGCGTGCCGGGCGCGGTCGAGCCGGGCACGAGCAGAACCCCCAGCCCGAGCGGACCGAGAGTGCTCACGAGGCCGTCGAGAGTCTGGACCGAGACGGGGTCGCGGAATGACCGCCGCAGGGCGTCGCCGATGATGACACCGACGATGCCGGACCGGCCGCTGCGCAGCTGGCGCCCGAGCGGGTTGGGCCCGCTGTAGCCGAGCTCCTCGGCGGCGGCGAGCACACGGCGGCGTGTCTCGGCGGCGATCGGCCCCGCGCCCGAGAACGCGAGCGAGGCCGTCGAGACGGACACGCGAGCGCTCGTCGCGACGTCGGCCAGGGTCGGGCGGGGGTTCGACACGGGACCCAACGCCTCCGGTGGTCTCGGGCCGTCGGTCCAAGCACCTCCGAGGAGGGGCGCCGGGACGACGACGATGGGAGTTGACGGCGATGACGGTTGACGCAGCGGTCAGCGTACGCGCACAATCATCGCGGTATCGAATCGATTCGACATGTCACTTCACGGGCGCAGCGACGCCCGTCCTCAGCAGATCGTGAGTTGTCTCGTGAGTCACGGCAGTACGGCGCGCGCGCCGAGCGCGCCTCTTCTCGTCGCAAGCATCGCCCCCTCAGTCCCCGATCCCCTCGTTGCTCGCGCCCGCCTGCTGCTCCTGGGTCTGTTCGCCCTCAACGGGCTGACGTTCTCGAGCTGGCTGGCGCGCCTCCCCACGGTGCGCGACGAGCTCGGACTGTCGACCGGGCAGCTGGGGATCGTGCTGCTCGCGAGCTCGGCCGGGTCGTTGGCCATGGTGATGATCGCGGGAGCCCTGGTGACGCGGTTCGGGGGACGACGCGTCCTGCTGGTCTCGACCGTCGGCTTCACGCTCGCGTACGTGTTCATGGGGATCGGGCCGACGGTCGGCTCGGTCGTGATGCTCGTCGTCGGCGTGATGCTCAACGGCATGTCGTTCGCGCTGTGCAACGTGCCGCTCAACGTCGAGACGGCGGCGGTCGAACGTCGCATGGGCCGCACGATGCTGCCGCACTTCCATGCGGCGTTCTCGATCGGCGCGGTCGTCGGCTCGGGGCTCGGCGGTCTCGCGTCGCACGCGGGCGTGCCCCTGACGGTCCAGTTCGGTGTCACGGCAGTCGTCGCACTCGCCTGGCGCCTCGGCTCCATCTCCCACGTCATCCTCGACACGGTCGCCCCGGCGCACCGCACTGCCGTCGCAGCGTCGGACCTTGCTGCGTCGCACCTCGGCGTGCCGGGCACCGCCGTGCGCCGTCGGGGACTCGCCACGGCACTCGACGCGTGGCGTGAGCCCCGGACCCTCCTGATCGGCACCGTCATCATGGCGGCTGCGCTCTCTGAGGGGTCCGCCAACAACTGGCTCTCGCTCGCGGTGGTGGACGGGTTCGGGCGCGCGGAGGCGGTCGGCGCCGTCGTGCTGGCGATCTTCATCGGGTCGATGACTCTTGTGCGGCTGCTCGGCACGCGGCTCATCGACCGCTGCGGCCGGGTGGCGGTCCTGCGGGTCTCGGGCCTGGTCGCCCTGGCGGGCCTGCTGCTGTTCGGCTCGGCGCCGAACCTGCCCGTCGCCGGTGTCGGGGTGATGGCGTGGGGCTTCGGAGCCGCGTTGGCCTTCCCGATCGGCATCGCCGCCGCGTCGGACGACCCCATGCGCGCCGCGGCCCGCGTCTCGGTGATCTCCGCGTTCTCGTCCGTGGCCTCGCTGGCGGCGCCCCCGCTGCTCGGTCTCGTCGCTGAGTCGATCGGGATCCGCCATGCGCTCCTGCTCATCACAGCAGCGATGGTCGTCAGCGTGCTGCTCGCGCGCTCCGTCGGCCGCCCGGAACAGGGCACACTGACCGCCGTGACCGCCGAACCGCTGCCGCTGCCCCTTCCCCTGACCGAAGCCGTGCCGAGCCTGGCGGGCCGGTCATGACCGCGGCACCGGCCAGGGCGTCGGAGCGGTCCACGACGGATCCGGCAGTGCGCGCCGCCTCGCGCGCCGTGTTTGCCGTCTTCGTGCTCAACGGCTTCAACTTCTCGAGCTGGGCAGCGCGCCTACCCGCCGTGCGGGACGGGCTCGGCCTGACGCCGAGCCGGATAGGGGTCCTGCTGCTCATCGGCTCGATCGGCTCGCTCCTGGCGCTCCCGCTCTCGGGCCTGCTCGTGACGCGCCTCGGCGCGCCTCGCACCGTGCTGGGTTTCGCGATCCTCAACGCCTCCGGACTCACGCTCGCGTCGATCGGTGTTGCCGCTGGGCAGGTCGCCGTCGTGGGGATCGGCCTGGTGATGTACGGGGTGGGCACCGGGGTCTGGGACGCGGCCATGAACCTCGAGGGCGCTCTCGTCGAGCAACGGCTGGGCCGCACGGTCATGCCGAGGTACCACGCCGGGTTCTCGGTCGGAACGGCGGCCGCGGCGGGTGTCGCGGCCATCGCCGCTTGGCTCCAGGTTCCCGTCGTCGTGCACCTGCCCGTCGTGGTGGTCCTGAGCACGCTCGGCGTCGTGTTGGCCGTGCGGCAGTTCCTCCCGACGCCGACCGGTCACGGCGCGTCGGCGCAGGTGGGCGGGCCGAACCTCCACGCGCCGTCCGAGGGCCGCCTGCGCCGCGCGTTCGGCGCGTGGCTCGAGGGCCGCACGCTGCTCATCGGGCTCGTGGTGCTGGCCGCGGCCCTGACCGAAGGGTCCGCCAACGACTGGGTCGCGTTGGCTGTCGTCGACGGCTTCGGCAAGGACAACGCCGTCGGAGCGCTCACGTTCGGACTGTTCGTGACGGCCATGACCGCGATGCGCTTCCTCGGGACGGCGCTGCTCGACAGGTACGGTCGCGTCGTCATCCTGCGTCTGTGCTCGGGCCTGGCACTGGCCGGCCTCTTGCTGTTCGCCCTGGTCAGCGAGGACATGATGTGGCTCGCGCTCGTCGGCGTAGTGCTGTGGGGGATGGGCGCCGCGCTCGGCTTCCCGGTCGGGATGAGTGCGGCGAGCGACGATCCGCTGCGCGCCGCGGCCCGAGTGAGCGTCGTCTCGACCATCGGTTACTCGGCGTTCCTCGCGGGACCGCCCCTGCTGGGGATGCTCGCGCAGCACGTGGGCTACCGGCACGCCCTGCTCGCGATCGCGATCCCTGTCGTCATCGGCCTCGGTGTGATCCGGGCGGCCGCACCTGTGCGGGCTAACCTTGCGCAGTGACGACCTCGACCCGGACCCCGACCCTCGCGGAGCTCACGACCCTGAAGGTCGGCGGGCCGGCGGGCCGCTATGTGGAGACGTCGAGCGAGGCCGACCTCATCGAGGCGGTCCGGTCGGCCGATGACGCGCGCGAGCCGTTGCTCGTGCTCGGTGGCGGCTCGAACGTCCTCGTGTCCGACGCGGGCTTCGACGGTGTCGTCGTCCGCGACCTGCGCACCGGCGTGACGACCCCGGACCACTCGGCGTGCGCAGGCGTGACCGTCGTGGTGCCGGCCGGGACACCGTGGGACGACGTCGTCGCGCACGCCGTCGGTACGAGGTTGTACGGGGTCGAGGCACTGTCCGGCATCCCCGGGTCGACGGGTGCGACCCCGGTGCAGAACGTGGGCGCCTACGGCCAGGACGTCGCGCAGTCGATCGCGACGGTGCGGACGTGGGACCGGGCGCGCGGGCGGGTGCGGACGCTCGCGTTCGGAGAGCTCGCGTTCGGGTATCGCACCTCGCTGCTCAAGCGCTCGATGCAGCTCGACGCCTCTGACCCGCGCTCGCCGTGGTCGCCGACGCCACGCCACGTCGTGCTCGAGGTGACGCTGCAGCTGCGCGTCGGCCCGCTCTCGGCGCCGATCGGGTACGCCGAGCTGGCCAGGGTTCTCGACATCGCCGTCGGCGAGCGGGCGCCGCTGGCCGACGTGCGCGCCGCGGTGCTCGCGCTGCGTGCGGCCAAGGGTATGGTTCTCGACCCGACGGACCCGGACACCTCGAGTGCGGGCTCGTTCTTCACGAACCCTGTGCTCACCTCGGCGGACGCCGCCCTCCTGCCCGACGACGCGCCGCGCTACCCGGCGGGCGACGACGCGGTCAAGACGAGTGCGGCCTGGCTCATCGAGAGCGCCGGCTTCGGTCGCGGGTTCGGCCTGCCGGGACCCGCCGCGGTGTCGACCAAGCACACGCTCGCGCTCACGAACCGCGGTGGTGCGCGGGCCCAGGACGTCTTGACCCTCGCGCGCACGATCCGGGACGGGGTGTCCGCGCGGTTCGGGATCACGCTCGAGGCCGAGCCGGTGCTGGTCGGCGCAACGCTCTGACGAGCACCGCCTCGGCGGCTGGTGTGACGCAGGTCACATGTGATTACGGTGAACTGCGGTCTGTACCGGACATGAACAGGTATGGAACACCCCTCGCCGAGCGGCATGCGCACCTCGGCCGCCCGATGCGCCGTCGTGGCTGCGGCGGCGCTGGCACTCGCGACGGCCGCCGTCGTGTCGCCGTCGGTCGCCGCCGCCGTCGGATCCTCCACGGCTCCGCCGGTGGAGCGGGTCGTCACCACGACGAGCCAGAGCGACGGTGCCATCCTCGTCACGACCGCCGAGGTCGGGACGTTGTCGATCAGCGACTGCCGCTCGGGCTACACGTGCGTCTGGAGCTCGCCGTTCTACGCGGGAACCCTCGTGCAGTACAGGTTGCCCGGGCAGTACATCCCGCTGCCGTCGTTCTCCATCGGCTCGTACGCGAACCTGTACGAGAAGCGGGCGACGTTCTACGAGACGGTCGGCGGCGGCGGCCACAGCACGTGCGCCCCGCCGGCGACGTCGAACCCCGCAGTATCGGGCTGGTCGAGCGCAGCACGGTCGCTATACCAGAACACCACGACGACGAGCTGTTAGCGATCCATGTCCCCTCGGCCAGCCACGAGTGCTCTGCGGACCCTGCCCCCTATGCTCGACTCGTCGGGGAGGCGGGGCGTGGACGAGGACCAGTTCGCAGCGATGTTCGCCGACCTGTACCCCGTCGTGCTCGGCTACGCAGCGCGGCGCACGGACTGGCACCTCGCCGAGGACATCGCGGCGCAGGCGCTCGCGATCGCCTGGCACCGCGGTGACGTCCTGCCGGCCGACCGCGACGGCCGGTGCGCCTGGTTGGTCGTCGTCGCCCGCAACCTCCTCGCGAACTCGCAGCGCGCCCGTCTGCGGGCCACCCATCTCGACGTCCGGATCCGCGCCGGTCTCGCCGCCGGCGTCCCGATGGTCGAGCTCGACCCCGCCTCGATCGTCGTCGACCGCATGGCCGCCTCGACCGCGATGCGCCGGCTCGCCCCCCGCGACCAGGAGATCCTCCAGCTCGTCGCCTGGGAGGGTCTCGACCTGACGGGGCTGTCCCGCGTCCTCGGCTGCTCGTCGACCGCCGCCGCGATGCGGCTGCACCGAGCTCGACGCCGGCTCGAGCTGCTCATGCGCGCCGGCGACCCAGAGGCGGACGACTACGGCATCGAGGCGCCCCGCCCGAGCATCTCCGCGAGCGGCTCGGGCGGTCCCGACACCGACGGCCGGGACCTCCCGGCAGCTGCGCCGCGACGATGAACGACGCCGAGCTCCTCCGGGTCCGACGACTGCTCGACGGGACCAACCCCGTTCCCGAGCGAGTCGCGGAGGGCGCCCACGAGCGCGCAGCCGCGCGGCGGGCTCTCGCGCGGATCATCGCGACAGCGCCGGACCCCGTGTCGGTGCGGATCCCCGGCGACGTGCGGGCAGCCGCGCGCGGCGGAGCCGCCCGGTACCGGACCCGGCGTCGGATCGGTCTGGGTGCGATGGCGGCGTGCATCCTCGTCGCGATCGGGATCGTCGTGAACCCCGCGGCCCCGGCTGCCGTCGCCACGATGCC
>JABBOW010000146.1 GCA_012927595.1 Cellulomonas sp. | reverse complement strand
GCCCACTGATGAACAACCGGGTGCTCGGGCGGGCGTTCGGTGTTCTGGGGCCAGTCGAGGCGTTCACCTCGATGGCCGGCTTCCTCGTGGTGCTCAACATGGGCGGCTGGTCCTTCGGCGAGACGCCGGACGCGACGCTCCTGGCGAGTGCATCAGGGACGGCGTTCGCTGCCATCGTGCTGGGCCAGCTCGCTAACGCCTTCGCCTGCCGGAGCGAGACCCGCTGGGTCGGTGCGACCGGGTTCCGCGGCAACCGGCTACTGCTCACGGCCGTCGCCGTCGAGGCCGTCATGCTGATGGTCTTCGTCGGAGTCCCGCCGCTGGCCCGGCTGCTCGGCGGCGCACTGCCGGACGGCACCGGATGGCTGCTGGCCGCGGCCGCGATCCCTGCGGTCTGGATGGCGGACACCCTGATGAAGGTGCTCCGCCGACGCCCTGGCCCACTTGCGGCGAGCGGTGGCTATCGCCGGTGAACCCGCTCGAGCAGCGTCAGAACCTCGAAGTGCGCGGTCTGAGGGAACATGTCGAAGAGTCGCGCGCGGCGCGGCACGAGCGACGGCATCGCGGCGAGATCGCGGGCCAGGGACCCCGCATCGCAGCTGGAGTAGACGACCCGCTGCACGGACGACGACTCGAGCCAGCGACAGAGCTCGTCGCTCAGCCCGCGTCGTGGCGGGTTGACGATCACGAGCTCGGGCGCCTCGCTCGCCCCGACCGCGAAGGCGGTGGCATCGGCGGCCTGAAAGCTGACCCGTGACAGGCCGGCCTGACGTGCGCTCAGATCGGCGCTCGCGACCGCCTCCCGGCTGGTCTCGATGCCGACCACCTCGCGTGCGGCACCCCCGCAGTGCAGAGCAAATCCTCCGACGCCGCAGTAGAGGTCCCAGATCGATGCGGGCGCCTGCTCGGACACCCATTCCTGGGCCTGACGGTAGAGAGCGGCGGCGACGTCGGAATTGGTCTGGAAGAAGCTCTGCGGACGCAAGTGCATGTCGATCCCGTTGACCCGCATGCGCAGGGTCTCCTGCTCGGTGAGGAGGATCTCGCGCTCCCCCTCCACGATCGCTGTGTGACCTGGGAGCAGGTTGACCGAGACGACTCTCAGCTGCGGCAGCGCGCGCAGCAGCGCAGGCAGGTGCTTGCGGATCCGGGCCACCGGCTCCTGCGACCGCAGCACGAGGCGCAGCATGAGCTCACCGTCCGGAGACTCGGTGACCAGCACGTTCTTGAGCTCGCCAGCCCGCCGCGGGATGTCGTACGGCGTCAGGTCTGCCACCGTGATGAACTCGGCGAGCAGGGGGATGCACGCGTGGAGGCCCGGCGTGTACAGGCCGCAGTCGCGCAGGTCGACGCCGCGCGCCTCGACGTCGAGAATACCCAGGGTCGGCCGCTGGACCGTTCCGCCCACGACCATCTTCGCCTTGTTCCGGAATTCCCTCTCCGGGCTGGCGACCGGCGAGCTCCATTGCACGTCAGACCGGTCGCCGAGCGCGCGCTGTGCCTGCGCCTGCTTGGCCGCAAGCTGTTCGGTGTAGGGCTGCTCGATCAACGTGCACGAACGGCACCGCTCGGCGTCGAAGTACGAGCAGTGCACGGGTACGAGTCTAGATGACCGTCGAAACGTCCCGACCGGTCAACCGCCCGCGGCGGCTGCGTCGTAGTTCTGCGTTGCCGTCCTGAACGTTGTCCGCCCTCGGACACGGCCAGATTCGTCAGAGCGACGGCAGGAGCTGCTCGCGCACCTGCTTGCGCAGGATCTTCCCGAGCATCGAGCGTGGAGTGTTCTCGATCGGCACGATCCGGCGCGGGACCTTGTAAGCGGCGAGCTGGGTGCGGCAGTGGGCTCGCAACGCCTCCTCGTCGAGCTGGGAGCCCGGTTCGAGCTCGACCGCGGCGACGACCATCTCGCCACCGCGCTCGAGCGGCTTGCCGAACACGGCGGCGTCGACGACGGACGGGTGCATGCGAAGCACCGCCTCGACCTCCGAGGGCGCGACGTTGAAGCCGCCGGTGATGATCAGCTCCTTGACCCGGTCCACGATCGTGGTGAAGCCGTCGGCGTCGACGGTCACGACGTCCCCAGTGCGCAACCAGCCGTCGGGCAGGAGGGACTTCGCGGTCTCCTCCGGGTTGTTCCAGTACCCCTGGAAGACCTGAGGACCCTTCAGCAGCAGCTCTCCCGGCTTGCCCTGGGCGACCTCGACGGTGGGGTCGTCCTGGTCGACGACCTTCATCAGCGTCGACGGGAACGGCACACCGATCGTGCCCGTACGGCGCGTCGGGTGGAACGGGTTGCCCAGAGCGACCGGGGAGGACTCGGTCATGCCGTACCCCTCGACGAGCAGGCCGCCCGACATCGACTCCCACAGCTCCACGACGTGGTCCGGCAGGTTCATCGCGCCGGAGATGCAGAACCTGCACGACTTCAGCGAGACGCCCCGCTGCTTCGCGGCCATCGCGGTGCGCTCGTAGATCGGGGGGACCGCGCAGTACACCGTGGCGGGAGACTTCTTCATGGCGTCGAGGATCATGTCGGGGTCGAACTTGGGGAAGAGCACCAGCAGAGCCTGCTTGCGGATCCCATAGGTGAGGTAGAGCGTCATTCCGAAGGCGTGGAACATCGGGAGGATCGCGTAGAAGATCTCCTTGCGATACTCCGCCCCGT
The DNA here is from genome assembly GCA_012927595.1 of Cellulomonas sp. Classification (GTDB taxonomy): domain Bacteria; phylum Actinomycetota; class Actinomycetes; order Actinomycetales; family Cellulomonadaceae; genus Cellulomonas_A. The sequence continues at coordinate 29,378 of JABBOW010000146.1, read as the reverse complement.
ACATCCACGCCTCGCCCTGGAGGGCATTGGAGTACAGGTTGTAGTGCGTGAGCATGGCGCCCTTGGGATTGCCCGTCGTCCCCGACGTGTACTGGATGGCGGCCAGGTCATCGACCGACGGACGCGGGTGCTCCGGGTCGATGCGCCCGTGGCTCAACAGCTTCTCCCACGGGATCGTCCCGGGCGCCGGCCCGGTGAGAGCCGCACGCGAGTCACGCAAGCTCCGTACCGGCAGGTGCAGAGCGAGGCGCTTGACCGTCGGGAACGCCTTGAGCAGGTTGACCGAGACGATGTGGTCGATCGCGACGTCGGCCGGGAACGCTCGGACCGCCGCAACCGACTTGTCCCAGGCGATCACCACGCGGGCCTGGTGGTCCTCGAACTGGTGACGCAGCTCGCGCGACGTGTAGAGCGGGTTGTGCTCGACGACGACCGCGCCGAGGCGCAGCACCGCGTAGAAGGCGACCACGTGCTGCGGGCAGTTCGGCAGGATGAGGGCCACGCGGTCGCCCGCCCGCACCCCCAGGCCACGCAGGCCCTCCGCCGTCCGAGCGATCTGGTCGCCGAGCTCGGTGTAGGTCGTGCGACGCCCGAAGAACTCCAGGGCCGGGTGGTTGCCCGCCTCGGCGACCGCGCTCTCGACCATCGCCACGAGCGACTGCGTCGGGAGATCGATCTCGGCCGGCACGCCCGGCTGGTAGTTCTTGACCCAGGGCTGCTGGTCGCTGTTCGCCATGGGGACATTCTGCCGCGAAGATGACGCCTGGATGACGCACCGCGGCGGGACGTCAGCCCGGCTCCACGGCACCGCCCGCCGCGGCCTCGCGGCCAATGAACGCGTTCAGCTCGGCGATCGTGGTCATGATCGGCGCCGGGAACACCACTGTGGTGTTCTTGTCGACGCCGATCTCGACCAGGCTCTGCAGCGTGCGCAGCTGCAACGCCAACGGGTGGGCCATCATGACGTCAGAGGCCTCCCCCAGCGCTGCTGCGGCCAGGTGCTCACCCTCGGCATTGATGATCTTCGCGCGCTTCTCCCGCTCTGCCTCGGCCTGCTTGGCCATCGCCCGCTTCATGCTGTCGGGGAGCTGGATGTCCTTGAGCTCCACCAGGGTGACCTCGACGCCCCAGGCGAGCGTGATGACGTCGAGGACCTCGCGGATGTCCAGGTTGATCCGATCGGTCTCCGACAACGTCTCGTCGAGGGTGTGCTGACCGACGACCTTGCGCAGCGTCGTCTGGGCGATCTGGTCGATGGCCGCGCTCACGTTCTCGATCTCGACGACCGACTTGACCGGGTCGATCACGCGGAAGTAGGCGACCGCGGCCACTCCGACGCTGACGTTGTCCCGGGTGATGATGCCCTGGGACTGGATCGGCAGCGTGACGATCCGCAGTGACACCCGATGGAGCACGTCGACAACCGGGATGATCAGCCGGAAGCCTGGTTCGAGCGTGCGTTGCACCCGACCGAACCGGAACAGGACACCTCGCTCGTACTGCTTGATGATCCTCACCGCCATCGCGAAGCCCAGCAGCACGAGGGCAAGGACACCACCCCAGATGTACACCGCAACCACCTCCACTCCCGATCGTCCACCTTCAACCCGAACCTGTCGCAGCAGGCCGTGCGCCGGTCAGTTGCCGTGCCCGGCGTGGGAGCGCTTGTCCTCGGTCGTCGAGGCGATATAGACGGCCCGGTTCCCGGCGGGCTGGATCAGCACGACGGGATCGTCACAGTGGCGCGGGACTGCGATCACGTCTCGCGTCGAACCGTCGCCGGCAGCGCTCAGTGCGAACGGCGCGGTGGACGCCGCTGCCTGCTGGCCGCAGACCAACGTGGCCACCACAGAGGCGATGGGGTTGACGCCGGTGCCGCGCGGCGGCGGGATCACCAGGCCGCGGATCTGCACAGTGATGTTGCCGCCCTGGCGCACGCGAACTCGGCTCGGCCCGTTGACCCACGGCGCCGCGCCGGGGTTGATGCCCGCAACGACCGGGCTGTCGGGAGCGGGCATGCTTCCGACGAGCCGGGCATTCAGCAGGACGTGACCGCCGGACGGGGTCCCGTCAGCGAACGCCGGGGCGGCAGCGAACGCCCCCACGGCGAGCGCCAGGGCGGCCGAGGTCGTCAGGGCACGGATCGTTCGAGTCGTACGCATGGTCTGCTCCTTCTCGCGACGCTGCGAGGACCGCCGGAAGCGTGGCCCCGTCACTCAGAGACACGACGCGCGCCCGCATTCGGTTCAGTGGGCTCACGTTGTCGGTCAGGCCGCGCGGCCGATCGCCCGCAGAGTCGCTGCGCGGAGGCTGTCGGGTGTGACACCGAGCTCCGACAGCACGGCGTTGACGTCGACGTCGTCGCACCTGAGCAGTCCGAGCAGGATGTGCTCGCTGCCGATGGACTTCGACTTGAGCCAGATCGCTTCCCGCAGAGCCAGCTGGAGGGCCTTCTTCGCCGGCTGGGACAACCGCACCCGGCCCCGACCCGCGTGGCCCTCGGGGACGTCGTCGGGGCCGAGGGTCTCCGCAAGGAGCGCGAGCACGACGTCCAGGTCGATGCCGACCGCCCACAGCGCGTCCGCGTCATCCCGGGTCAGGGCGCTGCCACCCGGGGTACGTCGCTTGACGATCTCGCGCGCTGCGTCCGCGTCCAATCCCCCGTCGTGCAGGACCTGGTAGCAGGCTCCGACGCCGGGACGTAGGAGCCCGAGCAACAGGTGTGTGGTGCCTACGGGGTCGTGACCCAGCGCGCGAGCCTCCCCCAACCGCGTCCGAGACGACCGCGCGGGCTCGTTCGGTGAATCGTTCAAACATCGCGAGCACCCCTCTTCTTTTCCGCTGCTGCGTGCTTGTGATGCACGGCTTGCTTGGTCACGCCGAGGACGCCGGCGATGTCCTGCCACGACCACCCCTGACGGCGCGCACTGGCGACCTGTGCAGCCTCCAGGGTCTCGGCCAGGCGGCGCAGCGCCGAGGCGGCCTTCAGCCCCACTCGAGGGTCCGCACTGCTGGCCGTCGAGGCGAGCTCAGACGTCGCGTCCATGCGTCAATCTTAGTTGACGTCTTTCCGTTGTCAACAAGCGTTGACGAGTCGAGCCCTGCCCCAGCTGAGACCGACGCCACGGCGCCTGACCAGGCGGCCCTACCCATCGGCTCCAGCTCCGTGGCCCTTCCGTTGACCGTGGGGACCGACCAGGATGTCCGGATGGACCCGAACGAGGCAGCGCAGCGCAGCGCACGAGTCGCAGCGGTCTTCGAGCGGGTCGCCGACACGTACGACACTGTCGGCGTCCCGTGGTTCACGCCGATCGCCGAGCGGCTGGTGGCCGAGCTGTCACCAGCGCCCGGAGAGCGAGCCCTGGACCTCGGGACCGGACGTGGCGCTGCTCTGTGGCCGCTGGCGGATGCCGTCGGACCGACCGGGCGCGTGACCGGGCTGGACCTGGCTCCCGCGATGGTCGCCGCGACGCGTCGGGAAGCGACCGAGCGGGGCCTGGCCACGGTGAGCCTCCTCGTGGCCGACGCCGCCGACCCTGGGCTACCCGAAGCGTCGTTCGACCTCGCGGTCGCCTCGCTCGTGCTGTTCTTCATGCCGGATCCGCCCGAGGCCCTCCGCGTCTGGCACAACCTGCTGGTCCCGGCGGGTCGCCTCGGGCTCTCCACCTTCGGGCCGCGAGATGCAGCCTGGGAGCAGCTCGACGACGTCTTCACCCCGTTCCTTCCGCCGCAGCTGCTCGACGCTCGCACCAGCGGCGCGCGCGGACCGTTCGTCAGCGACGCGGGCGTCGAGGAGCTCCTGGCCGCCGCGGGCTTCACCTCTGTGCACACCGCGAGCTTCGAGCAGGCCGTGAGGTTCGTCGACGCCGAGCAGTGGCGGCTCTGGTCGTGGTCTCACGGCCAGCGCGTGTACTGGGACGCGGTTCCGCAGGAGCATCGCGGCGAGGTCCTCGCGGCGGGCAGCGAGCGGCTCGAAGCCGCGCGAGACAGCTACGGCGGGTTCACGCTGACCCAGCAGGTGCGCATCACGGTGGGCGTCCGCCCGCCGACTGTCGACCGCGATGCATTGCCGGGCGCCACGACGTCATAGCGCGCGACGGAGGCTGCTGACGAGTCTGGGAGTCCCACCTGGCGAGAACGGGCGTCCTGAACAGAGTCAGCCGCCTCGACAGCTCCCCCGCAGTCCGACAGCTCCCGTGCCGTACACGCTGATCCGGCCGGTGAGGCAGGCCAGGGCACCACTGCCCTCGTGGGCGCCGCGCGTCTAGCGTGGGCGGTCACGGGAACCAACGTGAGCAAGGGGAGATCATGGCGCCCCTGAAGGACCGGCCCCACACCGCGCTCGTAGTCATCGACGTTCAGAACGGCGTCGTCGCGGACACCCACGAGCGCGCCACGGTCGTCGCCAACATCTACAGGCTGGTCGACAAGGCGCGACGGGTCCAGGTGCCGGTCGTCTGGGTGCAGCACTTGGCCATTGGCAGACGAACAGCTCGTTCGAGGGAGCGACGACAGGCAGATCGTCCCCGAGCTGACTCCGGGCGACGGCGAGCCGCTCGTCCACAAGAGCTACCCAGACTCCTTCGACGACACCGCGCTCGGGATTGTCGAGCCTCCGCGTCGGGCGGCTCGTCGTCGCAGGCGCCCAGACCGACGAGTGCATCCGATCGACGCTCCACGGGGCAGTTGTCCGCGGATACGACGCCGTCCCCGTCAGCGACGCCCACACGACGCAGGACCACAGCGAGTGGGGAGCCCCGCCGCCTGACAAGGTCATCGCGCACACCAACCTGTACTGGGCGCATCACACCGCGCCCGGGCGGACGGTCGGGCCGGTCGAGACCGAGGACGTCGAGCTCGGGGATTCCCCGGCGACTACGCGGTCGACGTAGCGGGACGGGCCTCACGCGAGAAGGCGGCAGGTGGATCATGGAGGCAACGTCACCTGTCGGGAGGTCGAGATGGGATCGCATCACGAGCACGAAGCACGACAGCACGGGAGCCCGAAGCTGGTCCGGCTGGCGACGATCGCCCTGGCCGGCGCAGCCGTCGTGAAGGAGCTCCGCACGCCGCAGGCAGATCGGGAGTGGCACGGCAACGTCGCCGGATTCGTGCCCTACGACTTCAGGGCCCCGACCGTCACCCGGTTCAAGGAACGGCTCTGGGCGCCGGACGACGAGCACCTGATCACCCCCCAGCCCTTCGGCGTCGGCTGGACCGTCAACGTCGGCAGGGTCGTCGCGCTCGTGCGCAACGGGACCGACAGACAGGAGTAGCGCAATAGCGACGACGATCACCACCCGTTCCCTCGAAGTGCCGGACGTCACGCTGACCTACGACGTGCGCGGTCCGCTGCCGGCCCCGACGCGACCCCGCAACTGCTCCTGATCGGCCAACCCATGGACGCGAGCGGTTTCGCGACGCCCGCGTCCTACGTCCTACTTCCCGGACCGGACAGTCGTGACGCAAGACCCGCGGGGCCTGGGACGCAGCACCCGCAGCAACGACACCGAGAACCGGCCGGACCAACAGGCTGCGGATCTTCACCTGCTCGTCGCCGCACTCGGCGCGGGGTGCCGGACGACCTGTTCGGAAGCAGCGGCGGCGCCGTCACCTCATCTGGCGCTCGTGCCGGAGCGCATCCCGACGACGTGCGCACCCTGGTCGCGCACGAGCCTCCCGTGATCGGCGTCCTGCCCGACGCGGAGCAGGCCTTCACTGCCGAGCATCGCGTCCAGGAGGCGTACCGCCAGCGTGGAGGGGGCGCAGGCATGGCGACATTCATCGCCCTGACGTTGTGGCACGGCAAGTTCACCGACGAGTTCGGGAGCCAGGCGCCCGACCCGGCGGCCTTCGGCCTGCCGGTGCACGACGACGGCGCGCGGGGCGAACCAGTGCTGTCAGGTGCGCCGTCGCCCGTGACCGCCTACCAACCGGACATCGCCGCGCTCGCTGCTGTGTCGACCCGGGTCGTGATCGCCGCAGGCATCGAGAACCAGGGGCTGCTCACGTGGCGCGCGTCTGCGGCGCTGGGCCTGGAGCTCACCGTCTTTCCGCGCAACCACGGCGGCTTCCTCGGTCCCGAGTCCGGTCGACCCGGCCAGCCCGAACCGTTCGCTGCGAGGCTCGACTAGGTCCTTGCTGAGGCCGCGTGACCCAGCGCGGCGGCTCGGCGAATCGGCTGACCACGGGCATGCGCGCGACCAGCGCACCCACGCCGAACGACACCCGGGGCGAGAGTCCCCGGACAGCGGTTCGCGAGCGGAGGTCGCGGCAACGGTCAGGAGATCGCGGCCCGCACGAGCTCGACGACCCGCTTCTCGACCACGGGGCTCCACTGCATGAGGGCGTACGCGACCGGCCACAGGTCACCGTCGTCGAGGTTGGCGGCGTCCTGGAAGCCCAGGGTCGAGTACCGGTACTTGAACTTGCCCGAGTCCTGGAAGAAGAGGACGACCTTGCCGTCCGCGTCCGCGTAGGCGGGCATCCCGTACCAGGTCTTGGGCGACAGCTCAGGAGCTGTCGCCGTCACCGTCACATGCACGCGCTCGGCGAGCGCACGGTCCCCCGGCGCCATCTTCTCGATGCTGGCGAGGACATCCTGGAGGCCGTCAGCCGCCTTGGCTCCCTTCTTGCCTTCGGCACGCAGCTCGGCTGCGCGCTCCTTCATCGCGGCACGCTCCGCGGCGCTGAAGCCGCCGGACTCGGTCGTGGCATCCGTCGAGGTCATTGCCTGGCTCCTTCGTAGCTGTCACCGGCCCGATCGCGCCGGCCTGACGTCGAAAGGCTAGGTCCGACCGCACCGCGCCGCTTCTCGGATCCTGATCAGATCGAGGGTCCGGCGGGGGCGTTCGATCGAGACCCAGGGACATCAGGGGCAGCCACGTCGAGCGGTCCGGCTGGTCCCGGCGCAGCACCCGCGACGCGGGCGAGGTGGTCCGGCACGTACTTCGCATCGCGACCCACTCCGTGGATCACCGAGGAGGCCAGGGAGTACTGGAACAGCTGGCCGAGGAAGTAGAGGCCGGGCTGCGTCGGGCACACGCCGCGCTCGTGGACGGGCAGACCGTCAGCTCCGATCACCGGCAGGTCGATCCAGGAGTGGTTCGGCCGATACCCGGTGCACCAGACCACGCCCCCGACCGGCAGCGTCTGGCCGCCTTCAACGACGGGCAGTCCGTCGCAGGCCCCGACGACTTGTGGGACCCGGTGCACGCCGCTGGCTGCCAGGTCGGCGGTCTTGACCCGGATCAGCGGCCCGCTATGGGCGAGGGCACCTGCCCGCGCCCGCCGACCGATGGGGGTGCCCATCGTGAGCACATGGGCGAAGGCCGCGAAGACCAGGAGGCTGAGGATCCGGGACGACGGACGCTCGATCCTGAAGGGCACCTGCCCGGGGTGCCGGCCGGAAAGATGGACCTGGTGGGAGCGGGACAGCTCCAGGGCGATGTCGGCGCCTGAGTTGCCCGCTCTGACCACGAGGACGTCGCCGTCGGGGATCTGATCGAGATTGCGGTACTCGGACGAGTGCAGCTGCGTGATGGCCCGATCGAGCTCGGCGCTGGAGTGCGGCGTCTCGGGTAGCCGGTCGAAGCCGGCAGCCACGATGACGCGGTCGGCCAGCAGTCGCCCGTCGTCAGTCTCGACGACGTAGCCCGTTCCTTCCCGTGCGAGGCGCCGGACCGACGTGCTCGTGCGGACCGGCAGGCGGTGCTCCACCGAGTAGCCCTCGACGTGGTCGGCGAACTCATCGCGCGACGGGAACAACCACAGGGATGCGGGGTAGCCACTGCCAGGCAGCGCGTCGTAACGCGCAGGGGTGAACAGGCGCAGGGAGTCCCACCGCTGGCGCCAGGAGCCCCCGACGCGCTCGTGAGCGTCGAGGATCACGAACGTGCGGCCCTGCAGGGCAAGGTAGAAGCCGACGGCAAGGCCTGCCTGTCCGGCTCCGATGACGACGGTGTCGATCCGCTCGGTGACCATGGCTTCTCCCCATATATTTGTCCGAAGCAGACTCGGATAAAAGTAGGACAGACCCGTGACACCGACAGTCAACAGGCGCACTTACCGCTCCGAGCTTCGTGCCGCCCAGGCCGCGGCCACCCGCGACTCGGTCCTGGTGGCCGCGCGCGAGCTGTTCACCGCTGAGGGCTACGACTGCCCGATCGCCCGGATCGCCGAGCGCGCCGGCGTGGCCGTCGACACCGTCTACACGAGCGTCGGACGCAAGCCCGCGCTCGTCCTTGCCGTGATCGACATGGTGCTGGGCGACGCCAACCAGCCGCTTCCCGCTGAGCAGCGCGGCTACGTGCAGCGCGTCCGGGCAGCGACCGGGGCCCACGAGAAGATCGCGATCTACTCCGCCGCCCTCGCCCACGTGCTGCCGGTGGTCGCCCCGCTCCTGGAGGCCCTGCGCGACGCGGGTCGCAAGGACCCGGACTGCGCCGACACCTCGCAGCGGATCGAGGAGCGGCGAGCGGGCAACATGCTGCTGTTCGCCCAGGACCTGCGCGCCACCGGCGAGCTCCGTGACGACCTCGACGACCAGCAGGTCGCCGACCTCGTGTGGTCGACGAACAGCGCGGAGTACTACTCGCTCCTGTCCCGCCAGGGCTGGAGCTCGCAACGGATCGGCGGCCACCTCGCCGATCTGTGGACGCGCACGCTCGTCGACCCTGCCGTGTGGGTGCCGGACGCGACGGCACGAGTGGCACAGGGCCCGTCCGTGAGACCGCTGTGATCGTTGTCACATCGATCCTGTCGGCCCGCGCTCAGAATCGAACCAGTCTGGCGGGGTCTGATTCCCTGTGGTCGAGCCGCTGACCTGCGGTGTCGTTGGGACGAATCTGGAACAGTGAGTGGGAAAGTTGCAGGGACCTCCGCCGCGCATGGAGGCCCCTTCGGCTCCCGTGCCTGCTCGGCCCTACAGGTCGAGGTTGGCCCCCATGATGACCGTGCGGTCGGGCGGCAGATGGAACACCTCCGTGCGGCTCGCAGCGTTGCGGGCCATCCAGACGAACAGTCGCGCCCGCCAGTCCTTCAGGCGGGGGTTGCCCTTCGCGTGCACGGTCAGGACCGACAGGAAGTAGTGGGCCTGATCGGCGCTCAGATCGAGCTCGTCGGACTTGCCGATCGCCAGCGCGAGGCCCTTCGGGATGTCCTGACTGTCGTTGAACCCCACCCGCACGCAGACATGGACGATGCCGTCGTCGGCATAACCGAGGTCGTCGACGACGACCCGGTCCACGTGATGGATGTGCGGCACGTTCTCATTGATGATCTGCACGATCACCACGTGCTCGTGCAGCACATGGTTGAAGTTCACGTGCGAGCGCAACGCGAGCGGTGTCGTCGTGCGGTTCGGGTGCGGGAACACGGCCAGACCGGGCACCCGCGGCACGCCCGTCTCCCTGATCATCTCCACGAACTCGTCGAGCGGCCCCTCCAGCTCCCGACGCCGCTCGGCGAGCACCCCAGCCCCCTTGCGCCAGGTCGTCATCAGGGTGACGACGATGGCGGCGATGAGCAGCGGGAGCCAGCCGCCGCTCACGATCTTCGTGAGGTTCGCCGCGAAGAACACGGCCTCCAGGAGCCCCACGACGACCGCATAGGCGACGATCTTCCACATCGCCCAGTGCCACACCCGCAGAGCGAGCATCAGGAACAGCAGGCTCGTCAGGACGAGCGTCCCGGTGACGGCGAGGCCGTACGCGGTGGCGAGCCGGCCGGAGCTCCGGAAGACCGAGATCAGCAGGAGGACACCGAAGAACAAGATCCAGTTGACGACCGGCAGGTAGATCTGGCCGCCCTCCTCGCGCGACGTCTGCTTCACCGCCAGGCGCGGGAACAGGCCGAGGCGAACTGCCTGTCGTGAGACCGAGTACGCCCCGGAGATGACGGCCTGGGACGCGATCACCGTTGCGAGCGTCGCCAGGATCACCAAGGGCAGCGTCGCCCAGGAGGGCGCGAGGTTGAAGAACGGGTTGTCGATCGTGGCCGGCTCGTGCAGGATCATCGCGCCTTGCCCGAAGTAGTTCAGCGCGAGCGATGGGAAGACGACCGCGTACCACGCGGTCCGGATGGGCCGCGCTCCGAAGTGACCCATGTCGGCGTAGAGCGCCTCAGCTCCGGTGATCGTCAGCACGACGGCGCCCATGGCGATGAACGCCGTGAACGGATGCTCCACGACGAACGCCAGCGCATAGGTGGGCGACAGCGCGGCGAGGATCTCCGGATGCCGGACGATGTGCGGCACCCCCAGGATCGCCAAGACGACGAACCACACGGCCATGACCGGACCGAACGCCTTTCCCACCGCCTCGGTGCCCCACCGCTGGACGATGAACAGCACCGTGAGGACCACGACGGAGACCGGGAGCACGAGCTGCTTGAGCGCGGGGTTGACCACGACGAGGCCCTCGATCGCGGACATCACGGAGATCGCCGGGGTGATCACGCTGTCGCCGTAGAACAGCGCGGCACCGAGCATGCCCAGCATCATGACGACGGCCAACCTCCGCCGATGCGCGAGCTTCTCGCGGAGCAACGCGACGAGGGCCAGGATGCCGCCCTCGCCGTCGTTGTCCGCCCGCATGACCAGGGCGACGTACTTGACCGACACCACAATCATGATCGCCCAGATCACCAGCGAGATGACACCGAACACGTCGACAGGCGTCGGCTTGACGGTGTTGTGGTCGATGCTGAAGACGGTCTGCAACGAGTACAAGGGGCTCGTGCCGATATCCCCGAAGACGACCCCCAGGGCGCTCAGTGCGAGCGCGCGACCCGAGCCCTGCCTCGCGGAGGGGACCTCGCTGACGCTGACGCTGGTCGACTCGGCCGGGGCGGCGGCGGCCGAGGTCGGCTGTCGTCGCGGCGGGCCCGAGGTCTCGCTGGTATTCACCATGGGATGGTCGCACAGGCGCGCGCACCCTGCGACCGAGCGCGACGGGACCGCTCCCACCCGGCCGCGTACGGCTGTTTCGCTGCTCCGTTGTCGTCAGACGTGCGAACTATCAGCGCCAGCCCGTCCCAACCGAGCACGGGCCCGGGCTCCGCGCTCGCCGCGCATGCCTGATCGGCAAGCACCAACCGGGGAGGTGAGCCCAGGTTCTTGGCAAGGGAGACGACAACGTCAGTGTCGGGCGCATTCCTCGGGAAGCCTGCGATCTGGCCACGACCATGGAGCGCAAGTGTCGGAGGAGCGGAACACGTCGGGGCCGTCGGAGGCGTCGGAGGCGTCGTCGCGACTGTAGGACTCCGGGTGGCGCTCAGGGTTGGGGACGCGGTCGGCGACGAGGTCGGGCCGGCGGCACCTTGCTCGGAGCGGCTTGGCCGCTGGCCCGTGATGGCAATCTCGGCAAAGATGATGGCCGCCGCTGCTCCGGCGCCCCCTACACCGAGGACTGACGCGCGGACCAACCGGCCACGGAGAACCCGGGTATGGAGGGTGTCGACGGGCAGGAGTTCGGCCGTCAGGGTTGGCTCGCCGGCGAGGTCGCGCAGTCCGCGCCTCACGTCGCAGCTCATGGTCAGATCCTCGCCGTTCTGGTCGACAGGCCGGCCGCGAGGACGTCGTCGTCGTCGGGGACGTGCAGGCTGGGCATCGGCCCGAGCCTGGTCTCGAGCTTGTGCACCGCGTTGCTGAGGTAGCGCTTGACCGTTCCCGGTGCGAGCTGCATCTGGGCCGCGATCTCCGGGACCGTCGGGTCCTCGCAGAACCGCAGCACGACGCTCGCCCGCTCCTGCGGCGAGAGGGTCTTCAGCTCATCAGCCTCCTGCGACTAGCGGCCATACCAACATCGCCCGCGCCCTGCGACACCACGCACGCCACCCCGACCAGGCAGTCTCGCTCGGCGCAAGCGAGCAACTGACTACGCAATGACCCTGGGTCAGTCGGGCGGGGGAGGTGGCGACGCGCCCCACGGCGCCGCCTTGGCCATCGCGGCCGAGAGCAGCCCGTGCACGTTGGCGATCGTCTTGGGCGCCAGGCCCTTGTCCGTGATCGCGCGCACCCGCCCGGCCACGCGCCGGTACGTCAGGGCGCTGACGGGAAGGGACCCGGTGACGGGCGCGATATGCGCCGTCATCTGCTGGCAATAGTGCGATCGCGTCTCCGCGCCGACACCGGTCAACAGGTCGATGTGCTCGGACATGGCCTCGAGGACCGTCGGCCCAGGCTTCCGGATAGCCTCACCAATTCGCGCCGCCTCGGCCGCGTGACCACCCACCACCCCGAGCTCCTTGGCGACACGCGCCTCGCGTTCGTCCTCCTACCTCAGCGACGCCTGGCGGCCCGCCTCGGGATCCCGCCACCGCCGACGGGCGTGATCCATCGGCTCGCCGACGCTCCCGCACACTGGCCATGGCCATGGACACAAAAATAGCCACCCGCTTCAACGGATGGCTATCCCTGTGTCAACATGACTTGCTTTCTAGCAGGTCAGAGGGGTGGAGGTGGCGGGAATCGAACCCGCGTCCGATAACAGTGAACCAGGACTTCTCCGGGCGCAGCTTGCTGCGCTTTTCTCGGCCCCAACAATCTAGCAAGCGTGCTGCTGGCAGGCCCAGCCGTCTAGATGTCCCCACGACGCCGACGGCGAACGTTGCAGGTAAAGCTCTCTAGATGACGCTAGCTACCGAGGCGAGAGCAAACTCGGGCTAACGGACTTCAGGACTCGCTCAGGCGGCGAGTGCGAAGTCGGTGCGGTTTGTATTGGCACCTATTGGTTTTGCGCGGATCGTTAACGAGATAACCGTGCGTCCTCGGCCCGCTTCTCCTGGCTCGACGATCACCGTCGAAACCGATCACCCCCATGTTGAATTTTCAATCGCACGCTCTCCCCGGAAGGGACCATGCTCATCGCAGCATACGTGACAACCCCGACCGCGGCGCTCTCATTCCTGGGTGACGCCGCCCCCGGCCCGGACTGGCGGCAGTCGACGGGCGGGTCGAGCGTGAGCACAAGGCACCGACCCCGCACCACGAGGCGATGATGCCAGCCGTCACGGCGACCGGTCTCATCGTCGCGCCACTGAGCCTTCAGCGCTTCCTGTTCCGGCGCCTTCTCACGTCCGAGCTGGTCCACGAGGCGCACCTCATGGCGCGGAGCGGCCGCATGGCCCTGGCCATGGCTCTCGCCAGCTCGGCGTAGCTGTTGCTCGACGACGTCGTCCCTCGGCCCGCAGGGATGGTCGCAGCAGCGACCGCACGCGCCTTCCTGGTCCCGGTCTGGCTCCTGGCCCCGCTGCGCCTCGCCCGACGCGCCAGCGCCCGATGCGCTGCGGCTCCCCTGCCACCCGAGCGCTAGCTCCGTCAGGCCTCAGCGCGCGGCAAGGACGTCGGCCAGCGCGAACCGGACGGGCTCCTCGAGCTGGGCGTACGTGCACGACGCCGGGTCTCGGTCCGGCCGCCACCGGCGCAGCTGCGTGGTGTGGCGGAACCTGTCACCTTCGAGGTGGTCGTAGGCGACCTCCACGACGAGCTCGGGTCTCAGGGGCACGAAGGACAGGTCCTTGCCGGCGTTCCACCGGCTTGTCTCGCCCTCCCGCGGCGTGCGGCCCGTCGCGTCGCGACCCCACGGATGGCCCGCGAGCCCGCTGACGTACGGCGCCAGCTCGGTGACGAGCTCACGGCGGCGCGCCATCGGGAACGACGCCGCGACCCCGACGGCGGCGAGCGTCCCGTCGTCGGTCCAGAGGCCGAGCAGCAGCGACCCGACCGCGTCGGGGCCCGAGACGTGCGGACGGTAGCCCGCCACGACGCAGTCGGCTGTGCGTTCGTGCTTGATCTTCGCCATGACCCGCTTGCCGGGCTGGTAGTGGTCGCCGGGACGTTTCGCGATGACACCGTCGAGCCCGGCGCCCTCGAACTGGGCGAACCACTGCCCCGCGAGAGCCTCGTCGTGGGTCGACGGCGTCAGGTACACCGAGCCCGTGAACCCGATCGTGTCGTCGAGGATCGCGCGGCGCTCCGCGAACGGTCGCCCAGTGAGGTCGTCGTCCCCCAACGCCAGCACGTCGAAGACGACGAGAAGCGCGGGGGTCTGGCGCGCGAGCAGCTGCACGCGGGACGCCGCCGGGTGCACGCGCACCTGCAGCGCCTCGAAGTCGAGTCCCCCCGCGACTCCCGGCACCACGATCTCGCCGTCGACGACGCACCGAGCCGGCAGGTGAGCGAGTGCCGCCTCGACGACCTCGGGGAAGTAGCGCTGCATCGGCTTGGTGCTGCGGCTGCCGACCTCGACCTCGTCTCCGTCGCGGAAGAGGATCGCGCGGAAGCCGTCCCACTTGGGCTCGTACCGCTGCCCGACGGGGATCGACGCGACGGCCTTGGCGAGCATCGGGTCCACCGGCGGCATGACGGGCAGGTCCATCGCGCAAGTGTGTCCCGCCGATCGAGCGGAGGCTACCGCTCGGTCGTCACCAGCCGCCCCCACCCCCGCCGCCGACTCCCCCACCGGAGAAGCCGCCCCCCGAGAATCCCGACCCGCCCGACGAGCCCGGTGTCGGGGCGGAGAGCGACTGCGTCGCGATCGCGGTGAAGCTTTCCAGGCTCTGACCGAAGGCCCCGTAGGAGATCCAGAACGCCCCGGTCCGGAAGCTTGAGCCCGCGTACCAGCCCGGCTCGGGAACCGCACGCCCCTGGGCGGCAAGTTCGCCGAACACCTTCGCCCACCGCTCGGCGACGCCGAACACGATCGCGTACGGCAGGTACCGGCTGAACAGGTCCTCGCCCTCCTCGAACCGGATCTGGTTCGCCTCGGCGGTCGTGAGGTAGCGCTGGAAACCCACCGCCTCGGCGAGCACGGCCGTGCCCGCAGCGGTCCGGGCCGGCGCAGCCTTGGCGAGCGCGAGGACGAGCAGACCGACGACGGCGACGGCGCCGCCGACCAGGGCCAGCCCCTTGATGGCGGCGCCGCCGCTCAGGATCGCGCCGCCCACACCCAGCACGAGGAGCACGGCGCCGACACCCGCCCACTCCCGACGCACCGTGCGCGGGTTGTGGGAGAACCAGCCCCTGTTCGTGACGTCCTCGTAGAGCCCCGTCTGCACCAGCGCCATCGAGGCTGCGAAGGTCGTCTTGAGGTCGGAGAGCTTGACCGACGAGCGCGCCTCGAACAGCTCGTCGAGCAGCTTCGCCTCGAAGCCGACGAGTGTCGACCGGTCAGCGTCGAGCGCGACGAGCTCCCAGTCCTTGACCTTGCGGCGCGGGTCCGTGCGCGGCACCTCGCGGATCTGCAGGAACCCGCGCACCGCGAGGTCGATGATCGAGGCCGTCACATCGCGCGGGTCGGCAACCTCATCGAGCAGCGTGCCGAGCTCACCGGCGCGCGCGTCCTTCGGCGGGGTGAACTGCACCGTCACCGGTGCCCGCTTGCTGCGGAAGCCCGTCGTGCCCGCCTGGCCCGCTGCCGGCATCAGGCCGGGCGTCAGCCCGAGGTACGCACGATCGCGTCCGGTGCGGCGCACACGCGAGATCGCCAGTGCCGAGCCGGCACCCAGGACGAGGAGCGCGAGCCCGCCGGTCACCGGGGTCGGGGTCACGGGGTCGAGCGGGCTAGGACGGTCGCCGAGGATGGGGCCGACACGGGGGAAGGTTCGGGCGGGCCACCCGGTCACGACCGAGAACTCGTCACCGACCGACACATCGGCCTGGGTGAACGTCGCCGTCAGGCCCGACGAGACCGCACTGCCGCAGGGGTTCGTGCTCTGGTACGGGCCGGCGAAGCAGGCGACTTGAGCGACGTCGGTCGGTCCGGTGACGGTGACGGAGAGGTTGGCCAACGGGATGTCCCAGGCCGATCCGATCACGTTCCAGTACAGCTGGTCGCCCTCGTGCGTCGTGCTGTCAGGGTTGATCCACCCGTCGACCGTGTAGCTCGCGACGTACGAGTGGACACCTGAGACGTTGCCGACGTTCGGGTCGCCGATCCTGAGGATGATCGCGTCGGCCGTGTCCTCGCGGTTGACCTGCGCCGAGGCGACGCCGTCGCCGGAAGCCGAGATCGCCGAGATCCGAAAGAGGCGGTCCTGGGTGTCGTTCCCGGCGATCTGCTGCCGGGTCGGGAGGGTCAGGTACGGGCCGTGGCCCGGTTTGTCGCCGAAGTCGAAGTCGAATTCCAGCCGGACCTTCGCGACCCCGTCGGCGCTGACGGCGACGTCCGCGTGGTAGCGCGTGATGTGCTGGCCGGTCGTGTCGGCCTGGGCAGAGGTCGCGGTGGCGAGCCCGACCCCTGCGACGCCGAGCACGGCCACGATCGCGACAAGCACGGCAAGCACGCGCCGGGTGACCGAGGCGCTCCTGCCCACGTCCCCCGACGCGATCGCGTGGGTACCGCACTCGACCACTGTGTCCATGACTACCTGTCTCGCTTCTCCCTGATCGCCCGCTGCGACTCCAGGTTGTCCTGTCGCTCGCGCAGCGCCTGACGCTTGTCGTACTCCTTCTTGCCACGCGCGAGCGCGATCTCGACCTTGGCGCGCCCGTCGACGAAATACAGCGCGAGGGGCACGATCGTCTGGCCCTTCTCGCGCGTCTTCGACTCGAGGCGGTCGATCTCCGTGCGATGCAGCAGGAGCTTGCGCTTGCGGCGCGGTGCGTGGTTGGTCCATGTGCCCTGCGCGTACTCGGGGATATGGACACCCTCGAGCCACGCCTCGCCGTTCTCGACCTCGCACCAGCTGTCGATCAAAGACGCACGCCCAGCCCGGAGCGCCTTGACCTCGGTCCCCATCAGCACGATGCCCGCCTCGAACACGTCCTCGATGATGTAGTCGTGACGCGCCTTGCGATTGGACGCGACGAGCTTGCGCCCACTCTCCTTGGCCACCGACCCGCCCTCCTCGTGCTCTCCGGCACTGAGGTGCCAGCGCACGAGCCTACAGGCCGAGCAGGGGCCGAGGATTGACGGTCGCGCCGTTCACGTAGACCTCGAAGTGCAGGTGGCACCCCGTCGAGTCGCCCGTCGTCCCCGAGTAGCCGAGCAGCGTCCCCTGGTTCACGTGCACGCCCGCGCCCACCGCGAAGCTCGACATGTGGTTGTAGCTCGCCATGAGCGAGTTCCCATTGACATAGCCGTGGTCGACCATCACCTGGTTGCCGTACCCGTTGAGCAGCCGGGTCCACTGGACCGTGCCGGCCCGGGCTGCGTAGATCGGAGTGTTGCAGCCCGTCTGCAGATCGATGCCGGCGTGGAGCCGCCAGAAGTGCAGCACGGGGTGGAACCGCATGCCGTACTCGGAGTTGACCTGGATCGGGTCGACGGAAGTCGGGTTCGCAAAGAGGCTGTTGCCGATCGGCCCGGCCGGCGCAACCTTCTTGCCGGCAGCCTTGGCCGCGGCCTCCTGCGCGGCATGCTGGTCCGCAATGATCTGCGCGAGCTGGCTGGCCAGCTGGGCCGCCTCGGCGTCGACAGCATCCTGCTCCGCCTGGACCTGGACCTTCTGGCTCTCGATGACCGCCTGCTTCGCGGCCTGGTCGACGATGAGCTTCTGGATCTCGGCGTTGCGCGCCGCTGCCGCAGCGCGTGCCTGGTCGGCCTCGACGACCTTCTGGTCCGCCTCGGCCTTGAGCTCGGCGACCCGGATGCGGATCGCCTCGAGCCGCGCCTGGTTGTTGCGGTCCTGAGCCTCGATCTGCTGCAGAGCGCCGAGCGACTGGCTCTGCGTCCGCATCGCGGTCGACACGAGCCCGTACTGCTGGATGAAGTCCTCGGTGCTCTGCGCGTTCAGCACGATGCTCACGCTCGAGACGCTGCCGCCGCCCTTGTACGCCTCGCGGGCCATCTGCCCGATCGCGACCCGGATCTGCGCGCTCTTGTCGGCGTTGGATGCAATCGTGGCTCCGATCGCCGCCGCCTGGTCCTGCGCGTCCTGCAGGCGAGCGGCGATGATCGCCGCCTCGCGCTGGGAGCTCTGGAGCGTCGCCTGCGCGCTCGCGAGCTCGGTCTGCGCCTCCGGGAGGCGTTGCTGGACGGCCTGCAGGTCCAGGACGGCCTGCGCGAGACTCGTGTTGATGTCCTCGAGCGACGCGACGAGCTGGTCATGCGCCTGCTTGTTCGCCGCGGCCCTCTGCTCAGCTGCCTTGCGCTGGTCCGACAGCGAGTCGCCGAGAGCGGGACCGGCCGACGCGGTCAGTCCGGCGAGGACCGCCACCAGGGCGGCCGCCAGGACGCGGGCAAGACGCTGTCGTCGTGTCATGTCACACCTTGGTGTAGCGGCTGAGGGTCACGAGCGAGGACACGGCGGCCAGTCCGATGGCGACCACCACAAGGAACGGCGCGATCGTCCAGACGTCCGCAGTCGTCACGTACGGGATCCACGAGATCGACGACCCGAGCCAGTCGGTCACGAGGTACTTGACACCCAGCCAGATGCCGCCGACGGCGAGGCCCGCGCCGAGGGTCGCCGCGAGCGCACCCTCGAGCATGAACGGCAGCTGGATGAACAGGTTCGACGCACCGACGAGCCGCATGATGCCCGTCTCCCTGCGCCGGCTCATCGCCGACAACCGGATGGTCGTCGTGATGAGCAGGACAGCCGCGAGCAGCATCACCGCGGCGAGCCCGACCGACAGGAGCGTCGCCCGGTTGAGCACGAGGAACAGCGAGTCGAACAGCCGCCGCTGGTCCTGGACCTCCTCTACCCCCTGCCGCCCGCTCAAGACGTCGGCGACCACCTGGTACTTGGTGGGATCGGACAGCTTGATCCGGTAGGACGAGTTCATGTCGGCAGCCGTCGTCTCAGCCGCCCACCACTGGTCCTTGAACTGCTTCTGGAATGCGGTGAACGCCTCGTCCTTCGACTCGAAGTACACCGTCTGGATGTACGGCTTCACGTCGGGCGCGTCGAGCGCGGCCTTGGCCGCCGCCTTCTGATCGTCGGTGACCTCACCACCCGCGCACGTCGGCTTCTGCGAGTCGCGCGGGCACAGGAAGACCGAGACCTCGACCTTGTCGTACCAGCTGTCCTTCATGGCGCCGATCTGCATCTGCAGCAGGGCGGCGGCACCGACGAACGTGAGCGACACGAACGTCACCAGGACGACGGAGATGGTCATCGACAGGTTGCGGCGCAGGCCGATGCCGATCTCCGACAAGATGAATTGAAGTCTCACGGCGTGTCCAGCTCCCTGTCAGCGCGCCGAGCCGTACACACCGCGCGACTGGTCACGAACCAGCTCACCGGAGGACAGCTCGATCACGCGCTTGCGCATCTGGTCGACGATCTCGTCGTCGTGGGTCGCCATGACGACCGTGGTGCCGGTCCGGTTGATGCGGTCGAGCAGTCGCATGATGCCGAGCGATGTCGTGGGGTCGAGGTTTCCGGTGGGCTCATCGGCCAGCAGGATCGACGGTCGGTTCACGAACGCGCGCGCGATGGCCACGCGCTGCTGCTCACCGCCGGACAGCTCGTGCGGACGCCGCTTCTCCTTGCCTGCGAGCCCGACCATCTCAAGCGTGTCCGGGACCGTGGTGAGGATGTGGTGACGCGGCTTGCCGATCACCTGGAGAGCGAACGCGACGTTCTCGAAGACCGTCTTGTTGGGCAGCAGCCGGAAGTCCTGGAACACGGCGCCGATCTGGCGGCGCAGGTGCGGGACCTTCCACGACGACAGGGTCGTGAGGTCCTTGCCCGCGACGAACACCTTGCCGGCAGACGGTCGCTCCTCACGCAGCACGAGGCGCAGGAAGGTGGACTTGCCTGAACCGGAGGCCCCGACGAGGAACACGAACTCCCCGCGCTCGACCTCCAGGGACACCTGGTCGAGGGCGGGCCTCGCGCCGCGCGCGTAGACCTTGGTGACGTTCTCGAATCTGATCACGGCTCTGGGCCAGTCTCGGGGACATGGGATGAGGCACATCTGGCCTTCCCGAGAGTAGGCAGGCTCCCCGGCGGATCGACGTCAGACACGCCGCGGCGGGCCGGACCACCGGGAACAGAACCGTCCTGGACCTGTGCAATCCGGGCCGCGCGTCAGTCCTTGACGACGTCCTGCGCGCGGCGCCAGCGGATGCCGGCCTCGAGGAACCCGTCGATGTCGCCGTCGAACACAGCCGACGTGTTGCTGACCTCGTACTCGGTGCGCAGGTCCTTGACCATCTGATACGGGTGCAGCACGTAGGAGCGCATCTGGTCGCCCCAGCTCGCCTTGACGTCGCCCGCCATGGCCTTCTTCGCGGCGCTCTCCTCGGCCTGCCGCACGAGCAGCAGCCGCGACTGCAGCACGCGCAGCGCGGCGGCCCGGTTCTGGATCTGGGACTTCTCGTTCTGCATCGACACGACGATGCCCGTGGGGATGTGAGTCATCCGCACAGCCGAGTCGGTCGTGTTGACCGACTGGCCGCCCGGGCCCGACGAGCGGAACACGTCGACCTTGATCTCCGACTCGGGGATCTCGACGGAGTCCGTCTGCTCGATGAGCGGGATGACCTCGACCGCAGCGAAGGACGTCTGGCGCCGACCCTGGTTGTCGAACGGCGAGATGCGCACCAGCCGGTGCGTGCCTGCCTCGACGGACAGATGGCCGAACGCGTACGGAACCTTGACCTCGAAGGTCGCAGACTTTAGCCCTGCCTCCTCCGCGTAGGACGTGTCGAGCACCTGCGTCGGGTAGTTGTGACGCTCGGACCACCGCAGGTACATCCGCAGGAGCATCTCAGCGAAGTCCGCCGCGTCGACGCCGCCAGCGCCCGAGCGGATCGTGACGACAGCCTCGCGCGCGTCGTACTCACCGGACAGCAGGGTTCGGACCTCGAGCTCGCCGAGGTCGGCGCGGATCTTCGCCAGGTCGGCCTCGGCCTCTGCGAGCGCGTCAGCGCTGTCCGCGCCACCGACTGCGTCGTCCGCCGCCATCTCGACGAGCGTCTCGAGATCGTCGATGCGACCGCCGAGCTTCTCGACACGGTCGAGCTCGGCCTGCGAGGCCGACAGTGCGGAGGTGATCTTCTGCGCGGCGTCCGGGTCGTCCCACAGGTCCGGCGCCGACGCCTGCTCGGACAGGCGCTCGATCTTCGCCTGGAGCGCCTTCGGGTCGCTCACTGCCTGGATAGATTCCAGCGTCGTTCGCAGGTTGCGGATCTCGGCGGAGAAGTCAGTGGTGGCCACGACCGACCAGATTACCCGGTCGTTCCGGTTCACCAGGCGCGTGCGCTGGACTCCGCCTCGAGCGCGATCCCGTCCGACCACGGGGCGGTGACCCAGCTGATCAGCGCTGGGCGAGCGAGCGCACCGAGCCTCACATGGGCCGACCTGCCGTCGTCCGAGGTTGCGTCGAGCACCTGGAACCCTTCGAACCGGGCCGCCACGGCAGGGTTGTCCGCCAGGTACGTGTCGACAGCACGCCGAACGTCCTGGTCGGTCAGCCGGATGGCGCCAGTCGCGGCGAAACCGTCCGTACCCGCAGGGAAGTACGCGGGGGTCGAGAGCTCGTCGGCGGCCTCGACGACGATCGAGTCCGCGGCCGCGAGGAGGCGCTTGCGTTCGACGTGGATCCCGGTCGCCGAAACGACCGTCGTGACGAGCAGCAGCGCGACGACCATGAAGCCGATCGACAGGATCATGATCTGGCCGTCGTCTCCGGTCGGACGCCGCACTTCTACTGCCCCCGGAACTGGTCGACCGCCGCGACGGCGTCGCCGCGCACCGGGATCTCGAGCGGGACGACCGAGCGCACGAACGACGGCACGAACGGCAGCCGCACCGCGAACCGCACAGTGGCAGCGACGTCGCTGCCCGGATGCAAGCAAGGGATGCTCGAGCACCCCAGCTCAAGGGACGTGGCAGGGTCGACGCGGTCGAACCCCTGGTCCCGCAGCGCGATGGCGACCGCGGCCACCGCCCGTGCGCTGCCCAGGTCGGTCGTCGAAGCCTCGGCGTACGCACGCCCGGCCTCCGCCGCCGCGCCGTCTGCCGCGAATGTCGCCGCCTGCAGCCGCCCGAGGAGGAGCACGAGGTACAGGATCGGGATCAGCAGCAGCACCGTCACGGCGAGGAACTCGATGATCGCGTTCCCGGCGTCGTCGCGGACCGACCCCCTGCCCGGCCTCGCACCCGTTCGCGACCTCATGGGCCCTCGACGAGCGCATGGCCCGCGACCGTGAGCGAGCCGGCGGGCCCGACCAGCCCTGCCACCGGGAGCGGCGCGACGACCGTGACCTCGACGACATCCAGACCATCGATCACCGCCCGTCGCGCAGTGACGTCCTGCGCATACGCCGAGGACAACGCGGCAGCGATCAGCTGTCGCGTGCGACCGACACCATCCTGCGAGGTCCGGTCTGCGAGCGCTGCATAGCGGGCGCCCTCGGCCGCGCAGTCGACCAGCGTGTTGCGGACGTGCTGCGCCAGCGTGAGCTGCAGCACGCCCGCGAACACGAGGGCGACGAGACCGCCCACGAGCGCGAAGTCGACCACGGCGGACCCACGATCGTCCCCGTCATTCGCTGTACTCACCCAGCGAACGGGCCGGCTGCGGATCATCCGGCCCTCACGGGATCGTCGGGCCCTTGACGCTGCTGATCGCGTCGGTGAAGACCTGAGCGAGCGCCGGGCCAGCCACCGCCCACAGGGCGATGACGAGCCCAGCGGTCATGAGGGTGACGAGCACCCAGCCGGGCACGTCGCCGCGCTCGCGGTCCGGGCCGGGGCGTCCGACCAGGCCGGACCGCAACCTCGCGAGCGCCGACCGCGCCATGCTCATCCCTGCGTGTGTCATCGTGCCTCTCCTGTTCTTCCCCGACGGGCCGCCGGAGCTCGATGCTGGCGATGGACTGTCACAGCCCGCTCCTGAGCACTGCGAGGCTCGGGAAGGCGGCGAACACGACCGTGACGGGCAGGATGAGGAACACCACGGGGATCATCATCAGGACCTCCTTGCGCCCCCCCGACTCCATGAGCGCGCGCCTGCTCTGCTCGCGGACGTCCTGCGCCTGCGCGCGGAGCACGTCCGCGAGGGGCGTTCCTCGCTCGACGGCGACTGCGACCCCTTCTGCGAAGCGCGCGAGGCCGGGCAGACCCGTGCGATCCGCGAGCCGCTCGAGCGCGATCGTCAGCGGCGTGCCCGATCGTGCGTCCGCGAGCGTCGTGGCGAGCTCACCCGACAGCTCGCCTCTGGTCGTGCGGACCACGCGTTCGAGCGCACCGACGGCGCCCTCACCCGCACTGACCGACAGCGCGAGGAGCTCGGCCACCGTCGGCAGCTCCGCCAGCAGGCGCGACTCACGCGCCGTCACTTCGCGCGAGAGCTGGTAGTCGCGGGCCAGGACGCCGGTCAGCCCGGCGGCCAGCACGAGCAGGACGAGCGGTGCGGGCTGAGCGCCCCGAGTGGCGGCGAGGCTGAGCGCGCACGCGAGCCCGCCCGCAAGACCGAGCACACCCCAGACCACCTGCGCGGCGCGGAACTGTTCGACGGATTCGGTCCGCCCTGCCCGTTCCAGCCGGCGCCGCACGTCGGCGGTCGAGGACCCGAAACGAGCGACCACCCGGACGCCGTCGGCCATGACGGGCGCGATGAGCCGCTCGAGGGTCGGGAACGGCGTCCTGACGACCGGCGCCCGCAGCAGTGTCGACGCGGTGCGTTGCGGGCGCAGGTAGGGCGCGAGGCGATCGTCGAGCACGGTCCGCCGCGCGCCGAGCCGCCACCAGATGATCCCCGCACCCGCTCCGCCCAGAGCGCCGATGCCGGCTCCGACCAGCGCGGCGTTCATCGCAGGACCCGAGGGTCCGCAGGCAGCTGCCCGATGCGGGTCATCAGCGCGTAGGCGACGACGCTGCACCCTCCTCCGCCGACCAGCACGACGAGCCCGGCGAACGTGTCGAAGGCGCGGGCCGCCTCGGGCCGCGTGCCGAGCAGCGCGAGCACGATCCACGGCGCGGCGACAGCGATGCGAGCGGCGTACACGGTCCAGCTCTGCCGGGCCTCGAGCTCGCCCCTGGTCCGCGCGTCCTCTCGCAAGAAGCCCGACAGGGTGCGCAGCAGTCGACCCAGGTCCGTCCCGCCGACGTCACGCGTGATCCGCAGCGCCTCGACGATCCGGTCGGCGACCGGGTCGGCCAGCCGGGCCTTGAGCGCGTCGAGGCATTCACCGAAGCGACCCGTGGCGCGGTAGTCCTCGGCGAAAGCACCGAACGGCTCTCGAACCTCAGCTGGCCCGCGGTCACCGAGCTGGCCCAGCGCCTCGGGCAACGACAGCCCGGCGCGGATGCCCGACGCAAGGTGGTCGACGACCTCGGGCCAGACGTCGCGGAGCCGCACCGCGCGGCGCCGCGCCCGGCCCCGCACCAGCGCGGCGGGTCCGGCGCCGGTCATCAGCGCGAAGCAGCCGGCGATCGCGGGCGACCTCGTCACCGCGACGCCGACCAGGAGCACGAGCAGCGCGAGCATCACGCTCGTAGCGACGAGCGCGCCCGGGGTGACCTGGGGAGCGCCGGCCTGGACGAGGAGATCCTGCGTGCGCGCCCGCCAGCGCTCACCGCGCCTCACTCGACGCTGGGGCGGCGTCCACAGCGACCACCAGACACAGGCCAGGCCTGCGCCGAGCAGGAGACCGACGACGACGCCCATCGCGGCCTCAGCGCTCGCCGCGCAGCAGCGCCGGCAGGTCGAACCCGGCATGAGTGAAGCGGTCCTGGTGCGGCGGGTAGCCGTCGCCGCGGACGAGCTCCTCGCCGCGCACGTGGTACAGGTCGGCGATCTCGACGACGCCGTTCTCGACGCGGCCGGGCACGCCCACGATCTCCCGGACACGCCGTCGACCGCGCGCGTCCAGCCCGAGATGCACGACGATGTCGATCGCTGCCGCGACGGTCGGCACGACGAAGCGGTCGGACACGTTCTCGCCGGCGAGGAGGGGCAGCGTGCAGAGCTTGGTGAGCGCCTCGCGCGCCGAGTTGGCGTGCAGGGTGCACATGCCGGGAACCCCGGCGTTGAGCGCGACCAGCAGGTCGAGCGCCTCGGCCTCGCGGACCTCGCCGATGATCAGGCGGTCCGGGCGCATCCGCAGCGCCTCCTTGACCAGTCGGCGCAACGGGATCTCTCCCGTCCCCTCGAGGCTCGGCTGACGGCACTGGAGCGCGACCACGTCGCGGTGGCCGAGGTTGAGCTCGAAGACCTCCTCGCACGTGATGATCCGCGCCCGGGGCGGGACGGAGCCGACCAGTGCGCCGAGCATCGTCGTCTTGCCTGCCTGAGTCGATCCTGCGACCAGGACGTTGAGGCCGACGCGTACGGCGGCGTGGAGGAAGACCGCCGCGGCAGCGGGCAGCGAACCGAGGGCGACGAGGTCCTCGAGATGGCGGGCGCGCGCGACGTACTTGCGAATGTTGACGGCCCAGTCGCGCTGCGTGACGTCGGGGATGACGACGTGCAGTCGTTCCCCGCCGGGCAGGCTCGCGTCGACGAATGGGCTGGACAGGTCGAGGCGACGGCCCGACGCCTTGAGCATCTGCTCCACCAGGTCGCGGATCTGGCCCGCGGTCAGGATGGTCGTGGTGAGCTCAGGCTCGCCCCGACGGGCGACGAAGACCTTCGACGGCGAGTTGATCCAGATCTCTTCGACCTCGGGGTCGTCGAGGTACTGCTGCAGCGGTCCGAGACCGGCGACGGCGTCAACGATCGACTTCAGCGCCCCGAGCGGGTCAGTGAGCGGAGGGACCGCCCCGATGACGCTCCGACCGTCATAGTCGGCGAGCGCATCGGCGACGAGAGCCTGGATGCCCCGGCGGTCGCGCACGGGATCGATGCCGCGGCGGCGGATGAGCTCGCGGACCTCGGTCTCGAGGATGGCCACGCCTTCCATCGTCACCCGCGTCTCCTCCGTCGGCCCGCCCGTGCCCGCTCGACCGCACGCCTCGAGGGGGCGCGGCGCACCCGGTCCGAACCGGGGCGGACCCGACAGTAGGGGACGAACCAGGCATCCCGCACCCATCTGTCCACAGTCGGACAGGTGGCGCGTCGTGCGCGCGATCTCGCGGGCGGCGCCGACTACCGTGTGAGCGTGAACACTCCCGCGCCGTCCGGCCGCCAGCTCGAGCTCGTCCTGGGTGCCCAGCGCGCCACGATCGCCGAGGTCGGCGCGAGCGTGCGCGAGTACGCAGTCGGCGCCCGTGATGTCGTCCTGCCCTTTGCGCCCGACCGCATCGCGCCCGCGTTCTCCGGCGCAGTGCTGGTCCCCTGGCCGAACCGTCTGGGCGACGGCCGGTACATCTATGCGGGTGTCGTGCACCAGGTCGCCCTCAACGAGCCCGAGCGGTTCACGGCGCTGCACGGCCTGGTCGCCCACGCGCGGTTCACCCCGGTGCCGGACGCCCCTGTGACGGCGACGTCCGTGACCCTGGAGCATCACCTCGTCCCGACCTCGGGCTACCCGTTCCCGCTGCGCACCCGTGTCACGTACACGCTGACCGACGCAGGGCTCAGCGTCACCGTCACGACGACCAACCACGGGGACCTGACGGCCCCGTACGGCATCGGTTTCCACCCGTGGCTCTCACCGGGCGGCGCCACCGTCGACGAGTGCACGCTCCGCCTCGACGCCGACACCCGCGTGAGGGTCGACGACCGCCTGCTCCCCAGCGGGACGGAGCCCGTCGCGGGGTCTTACGACCTGCGTGAGCCGCGCCTGCTCGCCGGCGTTGCGCTCGACGACGCGTTCGTCGATGTGCGGCGGGATGCGGACGGCCTGTCCTGGATCCGGCTCGGCGCCCCCGACGGCCGCGCCGCGGCGGTGTGGATGGACGGCTCGATGGACACCTGGCAGGTGTGCACGGGCGACGGCATCCCTGTGATCGAGCGCCGTGGGGTCGCGGCCGAGCCGATGAGCTGCATCGCCGATGCGTTCCGCACGGGTGAGCGACTGGTTCATCTCGCGCCCGGCGAGGACCACACCGTCCGCTGGGGGTTGACCCTGCTCTGAGCCGCGGCGCCGTCTGCACGGCGCTCGGCGATGAGGTCATCGCAGTCCGGCGATTCGGGGCCCAGAGGTCCGGCCCCACAGTTCAGGCGGCCTCAGCCGTAGTACTCGCCGTCCGCCTGGACGCCCTTGGCGAACTCCCAGTGCCAATGCTCGAAGGGGCCGCTGCCGCCCGGGCGCGCCCACGACGGGTTGTCCCAGCCGTACGCCGGACCATTCTGGTTGAGCCACGTCCACTTGACTCCGGTCGTCTCCGACTTGCAGAGGTCGATGGCGAGACCCCAGCCGTGGTTGCTCTTGCCGGGGGGCGCCGCAAGGCCACCCTCCTGGGCCTTGACCGACCGCTGCTGAGCGAGTGTGCGGTAACCGCTCTCAAGGCACAGGTCCGCACCGAAGCGGGCCACGAACGCCTGGTTGAGCACCGCGAACGACACGGCGGCGTCCGCCCGGATCTGCGTGTGACCGTCCCAGAGCGTGCACAGGTCGGCCACGTCGAGCAGGCCGTTGCTCCCCGCAGGGCGGGTCTTCCCGTCGCAGCCGGGCAACGGGTCGCGCTCGTCGGATCGGCTTGCCGTGAGCGCGGAACGGACCGCGGTGGCGTCGGCCGAGACGAGGGACGCGGGCGGGAGCACCGAGAGCTGCACAGCGGTCAGCGCCTCGACCGTGCCGGGCACCGTGGAGTCGGTGAGCGCGTCTCCGGCGACGGCAGCGCCCGCAGACATCGACCGCTGGCTGACTGGCACCACGACCGTGATGCCGACAAGGGCGACGAGCACACCGAGCCGCGCCAGGTTCCGACCCGGCCGACCGGTGGTCCGACCGGCCGGTGCGTGGGTCACGGATGCGCTGCGTGCCTGCTCGGACGCGCGCCCGCGACGACGCGAGGGGGCATCGGCAGATGCGGGCTCCGCACGATGCGACCCCACGACACCTCCGACGCTCTCGACCTGGATGACCGGCACCGCGCTCGATCGCCCGACGCCTTGAACAGCGCCAGGTACCTCGGTGCGATCACGAAACAGTAACGGACCATGGGAGCCGTTCCAAGCCCTTTGGACACTTGTCCAGCCGGACCGGGTGTGGTATTCAGCGTGGCTGTTCGCGCTGCATCGCGTCCCGCACCTCTCCCACGAGCTCCTCGAGGATGTCCTCGAGGAACACGACACCTACGACGCGACCGTCATCGTCCACGCGCGCGAGGTGCGACCCCGACGCCTGCATCGCCGCGAGCGCGTCCTCGACCTCGGCGTCGGGCGTGACGGCCGCGAGCGCTCGCACGCGCCACGGGGGCACCGGGACGTACCGGGTCACGTCGTCGGCGTAGAGCACGTCTTTCAGATGCACGTACCCGGTGAGCTCACCCTCCGGCCCGGCGACCGGGAACCTGCTGTACCCGGTCCGGGCCACCAGCCGCTCGACGTCGTCGGGGCTCGCGCCGACCGCCACGGTCCGCAGGTCCGCGAAGGGCACCATGACGTCGGCCGCGGTACGGTCCGAGAACTCGATCGCGCCCGAGAGCAGACCCGACGGGTCAGCCAGCAGCCCCTCGGCCCGCGACCGCTCGACGATCGACTGCACCTCTTGGGCGGTGAACGCCGAGGCGATCTCCGACCGGGGCTCGACTCCGAGCAGTCGCAGAACATGGTTAGCCGTCCAGTCGAGCGACGTGACGACCGGCCGCACCAACCGGCCGACCCAGACGAGCGGTGGACCGAACAACAGCACAGCCCTCTCCGGCCCTGCGACGGCGAGGTTCTTCGGCACCATCTCGCCGAGCACGACGTGCAGGTAGACGACCAGCACCAGGGCCACGACGAAGGCGATCGGGTGCGCCAGACCAGGGCTCGCGCCGACCGCGTCGAGCAGCCTCAGGAGGGTCTGCGCGATCGCCGGCTCCGCGACGAGACCGAGGCTCGTCGAGCACACCGTCACGCCGAGCTGCGCGACCGCCAACATGAGCGAGACGTGCTCCATCGCCCACAGCACGGTCGTCGCGCGACTGTCACCGGCATCGGCGAGAGGCTCGATCGAGCTGCGCCGCGCGGAGATGATCGCGAACTCCGCCGCCACGAAGAAGGCGTTGCCCGCGAGCAGAAGGACGGCCACCAGGAGCGCCCAGGACGTGCTCATCGGTGGCCACCCCCGTCGGGGCTGCGGTCGTCGTCGGGCGTCTCGCCCTCGTCGACCGGCGCCACGGCGACCCGCTCGACCCGCCGTCCCTGCATCGCCTCGACACGCAGCCGCACGTCGCCTGCGACGACCTCGTCACCGACCTCGGGAACACGGCCCAGGAGTGCCATGACCAGTCCGCCGAGGGTCTCGTACGGGCCGTCCTCCGGGACGGACAACCCGGTCGCCTCGGTCAGCTCGTCGGGCCGCAGGAGGCCCGGCAGCGCCCACGACCCGTCGGCCCGTCGCGTGACGGTGCTGCGCCGTCGGTCGTGGGGGGGGGGGACGAGGCCC
>JABBOW010000128.1 GCA_012927595.1 Cellulomonas sp. | reverse complement strand
GGGGGGGGGGGGGGCGCCCCCCCCCCCCCCCCCCCCCCCCGCCCCCGGGGGGGGGGGGGGGGGGGGGGGGGGGGGGGGCCCCCCCCCCCCCGCGCCGGGGGTGGCGCCGAGGTCGGAGAGGTCAGGCACAGGGACGACGACGGACACCTCGATCCGCTTGGTCGAGGGGGGCTGCACGACGACGACCCGCCGCCCGCCGTCGACCGCGGACCGTGCGCCCCCCAGGAAGCGTGCGACCGCGTCGACCGGTCGGACGGTTGCGGACAGGCCGACCCGCTGCGCCGGACCCGGGCCGCCGGGGTGGTCGAGCAGCGCGTCAAGCCGTTCGAGCGACACGGCCAGGTGCGCGCCGCGCTTCGTGCCCGCGACCGCGTGGATCTCATCGAGGATCACCGTCCGGATCCCCGCGAGGCCGGCGCGGGCAGCCGAGGTCAGGATCAGGAAGAGCGACTCAGGGGTCGTGATGAGGATGTCAGGCGGGCGCGTCGCGAACGCCCTGCGCTCGGCCGGTGGAGTGTCGCCGGTGCGGACACCCACCTGCACGTCCGCGAGCTCGAGCCCGGCGCGCGTCGCTGCCTGCCGGATCCCGACGAGCGGCGATCGCAGGTTCCGCTCGACGTCGGACGCCAGCGCCTTGAGCGGCGAGACGTACAGCACCCGGCAGCGTTCGACGGCCGGGACGTTCGCCACCGGCGTGGCCGGTTCCGGACCGTCCGCAGCGGCGCTGGCAGCTGCCTCGATCGCGCCGTCGCGCCCGGGCGAGAGGAGGCTGTCGATAGCCCACAGGAAGGCCGCGAGGGTCTTGCCGGAGCCGGTCGGGGCGACGATCAGCGCGTGCTCACCCGACGAGATGGCCGACCACGCGCCCGCCTGCGCCGACGTCGGACTGGCGAAGGCACCCGTGAACCAGTCCCGGGTGGGCGCCGAGAAGCGTGCGAGCACCTCCGATTCGTCGTTCACCGGATCATTGTTGCCGCCCGCACCCACATTGCGCGGATCGCGGTCGGGGCCGGTGGCCGAGCACGCCGTCGACGGGTGGCAGGCTGTGCGGGTGCGCCTACGCGAGTTCTGGCAGCTGGTCGACGAGATCTTCGGCCGGGTGCACGGACGCGCCCTGACGAACGACCTCGTCCTGACCGCGCTCGACGGCCAGACGGCGGCGGCTGCGCTCGAGGACGGTGCGGAGCCGCGCACCGTCTGGCACGCGCTGTGCGACGCGATGGAGATCTCGGACACGCGGCGATTCGGCGCGAGCCACCGGCAGGCACCACCGCGTCGGTAGACCCGTGGCAGGCTGGAGGCGTGCACTCGAGCCTGACACTGACTGCTCGTCAGGCGCGCGCCGGCCGGCCGACCCTCGCCGACGCGTGGGACACCGCAGGTTCGCTCGTGGCCACGGCGCTCGGGCTCGGTGCGGGGATCGCGATCGTCGACGGGGCCCACGCGAGCCACCCGCTGGCGATCCTGGCCGTGGCCTTGGTGGTCGCTGTCGGCGACCTCGTGCTGCGGGCACCCCTGCGGCTGTTCGCCCGCGCCGCCGGCGCCATGGGGGCCCTGGTGGCGGGCCTGGCGGCGCAGGTCCTTGTGGCGTGGGTCGCGCTGACGCATGTCCCGGGGATCGTCGTGGACTCTGGCGTCGCCGTCGTCGCGGTCCTGCTGATCGCGTCCCTCGTGATGGCCGTCGGCCGGTGGCTCTGGGGGGTCAACGACACGGAGTACGTGCTGGGCGACGTGATCCGCCGCGCGCAGTCCCGGGCCCGGCGTGCTGGAACCAGGCCGGACGGGGCGTCAGTGGTGCCGGGTGAGCCGATGCCACGTGGGACGCGGGTCGAGGGGCGGCGCCCACCGGGGCTGCTCGTCGTCCAGCTCGACGGGGTGGCGGCTCCAGTCCTGGCACTGGCCGTGGAGGCCGGCCTCGCGCCCACCGTCGCGCGCTGGCTCGCGTCCGGCAGCCACTGCCTGGACCCGTGGTGGTCACGCGTCCCCGCAACGACTCCGGCGAGCCAGGCCGCCATCCTGCACGGCGACTCGAGCGGGATCCCGGCGTTCCGCTGGTGGGACCGCGACCTCGGTCGGCTCGTCGTGACGAACCACCCGGCCGACGCGGCACTCGTGGAGTCGACGCTGCCCGCCGAGCACGGTCTGCTCGCGCCGGACGGCGCGGCTGTCTCGACCATGTTCAGCGGTGGTGCGGCGACGAACCTGCTCGTCATGAGCCGGAGCGTGCGCGCGCCCGACGGTTCGCGCGGCGGCTTCGGGCCCGGTCCCGCTTTCCTCCGGTTCTTCGCGAGCCCGTTCGTCTTCACCCGGGCCGTCGTGCGCAGCGTTGCCGAGATGGCCAAGGAGCTCTACCAGGCGCGTCGGCAGCGGGTGCGCGGGGTTGAGCCGAGAGTGTCGCGCGGAGGCTGGTTCGTCGTGCTGCGCGGCGTGACCAATGGGCTCATGCGCGACCTGACGACGTCGCTCGTCGCGGAGCACCTCGTGCGCGGCACACCGACGGTCTTCGTCGATCTGGTCGACTACGACGAGATCGCGCACCATGCGGGTCCGACCCGTCCCGAGGCGCTGCGTGCCCTCGAGGGGCTCGACGGGGTGCTGCACGTCATCGAGCAGGTGCTGCCGGTCGCGGCGCGGGACTACCAGGTGGTCGTCCTCTCGGATCACGGGCAGTCGCTCGGCGCGACGTTCGAGCAGGTCGAGGGCCGCAGCCTGCTCGAGGTGGTGCGCTCGCTCATGGCCGACCCGGACGTCGACGGGGTGCAGGCAGTGGCCGGCGAGGAGTGGGGACCCCTCAACTCGCTCCTGACGTCTGCCTCCTTGAGCTCGCGACCTCGCGGGACCGTGATGCTCGGTCCGGATGCACCGTCGCGGGGCGTGCGCGCCGGCCGACCCGAACGAGTCGGCCTTCCGGACGTGGTCGTCACCGGATCCGGCAACCTCGGCCTCGTGTGGTTCCCGTCTGCCCCCGCCCGGCTCGTGCTCGAGGACCTCCAGGAGCGGTGGCCCGGACTGGTCGCGGGCCTGGCCGGGCGGCCCGGCATCGGGGCAGTTGTCGTGGACACGGCCTCGCGCGGGCTCGTCGCTGTCGGTGCGCGCGGTCTTGCGCTGCTCGAGCTCGACGTCGCACCGGAGGGTGAGGACCCGCTCGCGGGATGGGGCTCGCAGGCTCGGGCCGATCTCGCCCGGGCGGGTCGGCTCGAGCACACCGGCGACCTGCTCGTCATCTCTGCCATCACACCTGGAGGTCACGTGCATGCGTTCGAAGGTCAGGTCGGGTCGCACGGCGGGCTCGGCGGAGACCAGAACCGCGCCCTGCTGCTGCACCCGAGCGGGCTCGTCGTCGACGCCGACCTGCTGGGCGACGTCGACGGCAGCGCGATGCTCGTCGGGGCGGAGCAGGTCCACATCCAGCTCCTGCGCTGGTCGGCCGCCCTGGGCCTGCGGGCATGAGTGCCCCGTATCGGAGCTCTGTCGCTGTGCGGTGGCTCGGCCACGCCAGCGTCGTCCTTGATCTGGGCGGTGTCCGTCTGCTGACGGACCCCCTGCTGCGGCGCCACGCCGGCCTGCTGCGGCGGCGCGGCGGCGCGCCCGATGTCGCAGCGTGGCAGGGCGCCACGGCGGTGCTGATCTCGCACCTGCACTACGACCATGCCGAGATCGGCTCGCTCGCGCTCCTCGACCACATCCCTGTCCTGTCGGCACCGGCGAACGTCCGGTGGCTGCACGCGCGCGGTTTCGACGCCGCGGTCAGCCTCCATGGCGACACGTGGTGGCCGGTCCCGGGCTCCGACGTCCGGGTACGGCTGACGCACGCCGTGCACGGCGACCGCCCGATGCGGCGGCGTCCCAACGCCGCCAACGGCTTCATCGTCGCCGCGCCGGGGCTGCGGATCTGGTTCGCAGGAGACACCGCGCCGTTCCCCGCGATGGCCCACCTGCACGAGCTCGCGGAAGGGCCGATCGATCTGGCCCTCGTACCTGTGGGTGGCTGGGGCCCGAGGCTGTCGGGGGGGCACATGGATCCTGTGCAGGCGGCACACGCGTGCGCCGCCTCCGGCGCCCGGACCGCGGTGCCGGTGCACTGGGGGACGCTCCACGCCCCCGCGTCGCGGCGCCTGCCGCCGGGGTGGATGGACCGCGCGGGGGCGGCGTTCAAGGTTGCGCTCGGGCGGTTCGCCCCGGGCTGCCGGGCCCTGGTCCTCGAGCCTGGCGGGACCGCCGACGTGGTCGCGCGGGGCTCAGCCACCTGACCGCACCGAGCGCCGGTGGGTCGTCGGCGTGTCGCAACGATCGAACACCTGTTCGGGTAATGTTGCTCCCGGTGCGGACGTCGGGGCACCTGTCGGATCAGCGCATGCCCACGGGCAGCGCCCTGCGGCAGAACCCTGTGGACAGAGCACGG
Source organism: Cellulomonas sp. (assembly GCA_012927595.1). Lineage (GTDB taxonomy): Bacteria > Actinomycetota > Actinomycetes > Actinomycetales > Cellulomonadaceae > Cellulomonas_A. The sequence goes on along the minus strand of JABBOW010000128.1, from coordinate 27,911 downwards.
ACGAATGTCGGTGGTCAGGCATAGCGTCACCCGAAACCAGAGACCAGCCCCACAACGTGCAGCGACCCGCTGCCTGAGACGACGAGGTGTGACATGGCAGCTCCGCAGGACCGCGCGAAGGCCCTCGAGGCCGCGCTCGGCCAGATCGACCGTCAGTTCGGCAAGGGATCGATCATGCGACTCGGTGACGAGCGTCGTTCCCCTGTCGCGGTGATCCCGACGGGCTCGCTCGCCCTCGACATCGCGCTTGGCATCGGCGGGCTCCCGCGCGGTCGGGTCGTGGAGATCTACGGCCCGGAGTCGTCGGGCAAGACGACCCTCGCGCTGCACGCCGTCGCGAACGCGCAGCGCGCCGGTGGCATCGCGGCGTTCATCGACGCGGAGCACGCACTCGACCCGGAGTACGCGAAGAAGCTGGGCGTCGACACCGACAACCTGCTCGTCTCGCAGCCCGACACCGGCGAGCAGGCGCTTGAGATCATGGACATGCTGATCCGGTCCAACGCGATCGACATCGTCGTCATCGACTCCGTCGCGGCGCTCGTCCCCAAAGCCGAGATCGAGGGCGAGATGGGGGACAGCCACGTCGGTCTGCAGGCCCGTCTGATGTCGCAGGCGCTGCGCAAGATCACCGGCGCGCTCAACTCCTCGGGCACCACTGCGATCTTCATCAACCAGCTGCGCGAGAAGATCGGCGTGTTCTTCGGTTCCCCGGAGACGACGACGGGTGGCAAGGCGCTGAAGTTCTACGCGTCGATCCGTCTGGACATCCGGCGCATCGAGACTCTCAAGGAGGGCACCGAGGCCGTCGGCAACCGCACGCGAGTCAAGGTCGTCAAGAACAAGATGGCGCCGCCCTTCAAGCAAGCCGAGTTCGACATCCTCTACGGCGTCGGCATCTCCCGTGAGGGCAGCCTCATCGACATGGGTGTCGAGCACGGGATCGTCCGCAAGTCGGGTTCCTGGTTCACCTATGAGGGCGACCAGCTCGGCCAGGGCAAGGAGAACGCTCGCGCGTTCCTGCGCGACAACCCCGATCTGGCGAACGAGATCGAGAAGCGGGTCAAGGAGAAGCTCGGCGTGGGGGCTGTGGTCGATGCACCCGCCGAGGACGCAGCGAAGGTCGAGTTCTGAGTCGGGACCCGGTGACGGCATGAAGGTGATCCAGGTCGTGGGGATAGACATGGCGGCAGCGACGTGACCTTCGGACGTCCTGGCGGGCAGTCGAGGGTGCGCGCCGGGGGCTCTGCGGCCAAGCGCTCGGCGGGACGGACGGGCGGCGGCTTCGGGCAGGAGCCGCCGTCCGGGGCCTCGGCTGAGATCGATCGCGAGCCGGATCACGAGTCCGTCGCGCGCGCGATCGGTCTGCGGATGCTGGCCGGCGCGCCCCGGAGCCGCGCCGAGCTCGCGGCGGCGATGGTGCGCAAGGACGTCCCCTCCGACGTGTCGGACGCGGTGCTGGACCGGTTCACGGAGGTCGGGCTCCTGGACGATGCCGAGTATGCCCGCATGCTCGTGCGCACCCGCCAGGGTGAGCGAGGTCTGGCCCGGCGCGCGATCGGTGCCGAGCTGCGTCGACGCGGAATCGCCGACGAGGTGGCAGGCGAGGCGCTGAGCGAGGTCGACGACGAGGACGAGGAGCGCGCGGCACGGGCGCTCGTGCGCCGCAGGCTGGCGGCGACACGAGGGCTCGACTCGCAGACGCGGGCGCGGCGGATCTTCGCCGCACTCGGTCGCCGTGGCTACGGCGGCACACTTATCAGCCGACTGGTGCGGGAGGAGCTGGCCGCCGAGGGCGTCGAGGCGGACGATCCCGTCGGCGGCCTCGACTAGCTCTGAGGTCCACGCTCAGGACGCAGCTGGCGGGCGAGCTCGACGCGCCCGCCCTGGCGGACGTACCACTGCCGGTGCGTCAGAATGGGTACGGCACGTGACCGGGGCGCATCTTCGCGCGAACACATCACAGCCTGGCGCTGGAGGTGCCTGTGACTGTCGGCGACATCGCAACGATCGTGGGCCTGCTGGTCGCCTGCCTGGTCGCGCTGCTCCTGGTGCTCGTGGCCCGCCGCGAGGCTGACACACAGCGTGCGCAGGCCTCCGCCGATGTGGCCTCGATCAAGGACGAGGCCCGGTCACTGCTGGCCGATGCACAGCGGCGCGAGGCCCGGGCCGCGGCGCGTGAGGAGGAGCGTGGCGCTGAGGAGCGCGTCCTGACCGACCGTGAGCGGGCCTTGCGGGCGAGCGAGGACGAGGCCGCCGAGACCGGCCGCTCGGTCGCCCGTCGATCGGCCGATGTCGAACGGGAAGCGGCCGAGCGGCTCGCGGCGGCCGATCGCGAGGCCCGCAGCCGACTCGAGGCCCTTGCGGGTCTGACGGCCGACGAGGCGCGCGCCCAGCTCGTCGCGGGGTTGGTGGCCGACGCAGTGAACTCTGGGGCAGCCCAGGTGCGGCGCGCAGAGGCGCAGGCGCGTCGGACCGCCGACGCCCGGGCCAAGCGGATCGTGGTGACCGCGGTGGAGCGCACCGTCGTCGCGACGAGCTCGCAGTCCGCCGTGACGATCCTGCCGCTGCCGTCCGACGAGATGAAGGGTCGGATCATCGGCAAGGAAGGGCGCAACATCCGGCTGTTCGAGGCCCTCACGGGCGTGAATGTCCTGATCGACGACACGCCGGGCGCTGTCGTGCTCTCGTGCTTCGACCCCGAGCGTCGCGAGATCGCGCAGTCGGCACTCGAGGCGCTCATGGCCGACGGCCGTATCCATCCGCAGCGGATCGAGGCGGCGTACGCCGATGCGGTCGCCGGCGCGGACGACCGCACCGAGGCTGCCGGGCACGATGCTGCGGAGCGCGCCGGGGTCACCAACCTGCACCCTGAGCTGGTGCGCACGCTCGGTCGCCTGCGACTACGGACGTCCTACGGCCAGAACGTCCTAGAGCACCTCGTCGAGAGCTCACTGCTCGCCGGCGCGATGGCGGCCGAGGTCGGAGCCGACATCGACGTCGCGCGGCGCGGGGCCCTGCTGCACGACATCGGCAAGGCGATGAGTGCCGACGTGCCGGGCACGCACGCCCTGGTCGGCGCGGAGCACGCACGGCGGTTCGGCGAGTCGGCTGCGGTCGTGAACGCGATCGCGGCACATCATGACGAGGTCCCGTCGGAGACCGTCGAGGCCGTTCTCGTGCACGCGGCCGATGCCGCATCGGCGGCGCGCCCGGGAGCTAGGCGAGAGGAGCTGGACCAGTACGTCGAGCGCATGGACAAGCTCGAACAGCTCGTTGCCGCACACCCCGGGGTTCGCCGCGCGCTCGCGATGTCGGCGGGACGCGAGGTCAGGGTCGTGGTCGAGCCGACCGAGGTCGACGACTTCACGCTTCCTCAGCTCGCCGTCGCGATCGCGAAGCACATCGAGGCCGACCTGACCTACCCAGGTGAGATCAAGGTGACGGTCGTCCGCGAGCTGCGGGCCAGCGCAACTGCCGGCTGAGACCTACGGCGACGCCGGCGACGCCACCTGCGTCGCCGTGCTCGGTAGCAACGACCCGCCCAGTACGGGCCGGTGGGGCCGCGGACGTGCGTCGTGCGCTCCCTGGCGGCGGTGTGTCACCCGCGACAGCGAGATGTTGACGGCGAGGCAGGTGCCGGCGAGCGACGGCCTTCGCCCCCCACGGCGCCACGCCCTTGGCCTCGACCTGCCCGCGGGTGACGTTCTGCAGGACTGTCGTGTCGGCGAAGAGGTTGGACGGCTGGAACACCATCCCGACGTCGGCGCGTAGGCGCGCAACACCGCGCCGCGGTCGACCGTCAGGTCGATGTCCTGAAGCAGGTGCAGCGAACCGACGTACTCGTTGACGCGATCGCGCACGTCGAGCGGCTGGTGAGGTCGCGGCGGCGTCGGCTGACCGGTCGCGGCGGCGGTTGTTGAGGCCTGCTCAATCGACCGAACCTTGGGGCGATCCGGGCCGACGGCCACCCCTCACCAGCAGACGGTACGGATCGGGCGGGCCAGCGGGACGATGTCGAGCGAGGCGGGTCTTACCCTTGGTGGTGATGTCCACGACGCTGTCTTCCCCCGAACTCGCCTTGATCGACGCTGTCGAACCCGCGTCGGCCGCGGCGCCGGTCCCGTCGTCGAGTGCTGTCCGGACCTACCTCGTCAAGACGCTCGGCTGCCAGATGAACGTGCATGACTCGGAGCACATGGCCGGCATGCTCGAGGCGGCGGGGTACGTGGCGGCCAGCCCGCAGGACGCTGCCGCGGAGGCCGTCGACGTCCTGGTCATCAATACGTGCGCCGTCCGCGAGAACGCCGCCGGCAAGCTCTACGGAAACCTCGGTCGGCTCGCTCCGGTCAAGCGTGCGCGCCCCGGCATGCAGATCGCTGTCGGTGGCTGCCTGGCTCAGAAGGACCGGGCAGGCATCGTGCAGCGGGCACCGTGGGTCGATGTCGTGTTCGGGACTCACAACCTCGACGCGCTCCCGGTGCTGCTCGAGCGAGCGCGGCACAACGAGCAGGCTGCCGTCGAGATCGCCGAGTCCCTGCAGGTGTTCCCCTCGACGCTGCCGACCCGACGCGAGTCGGTGTATGCGGGCTGGGTCTCGATCAGCGTCGGGTGCAACAACACCTGCACGTTCTGCATCGTCCCGCACCTGCGCGGCAAGGAGCGCGACCGTCGGCCCGGCGCGATCCTCGCGGAGATCGAGGCACTCGTGGGCCAGGGCGCCATCGAGGTCACGCTGCTCGGCCAGAACGTGAACTCCTACGGCGTGGAGTTCGGTGACCGCGGGGCGTTCGCCAAGCTGCTGCGGGCTGCGGGGGCAATCGAGGGAATCGAGCGGCTGCGGTTCACGTCCCCGCACCCCGCGTCGTTCACCGACGATGTGATCGCTGCGATGGCCGAGACACCCACCGTCATGCCGCAGCTGCACATGCCGTTGCAGTCTGGGTCGGATCGGATCCTGCGGGCGATGCGGCGCTCCTACCGGTCGGACAAGTTCCTCGGGATCCTCGATCGCGTGAGGGCTGCGATGCCCGGGGCGGCGATCACGACCGACATCATCGTCGGATTCCCGGGCGAGACCGAGGCCGACTTCGCCCAGACGTTGCGGGTCGTCGAGGCCGCGCGGTTCGCGTCCGCGTTCACGTTCCAGTACTCCCCACGCCCCGGGACGCCCGCGGCCGACCTGCCCGAGCAGCTGCCGAAGGCAGTCGTCCAGGAACGCTACGAGCGACTCACGGCGCTCCAGGACCGGATCGCGCTCGAGGAGATGCAGGCCCTGGTCGGCCGGGTTGTCGAGGTCCTCGTCGCGGGCTCCGAGGGGCGCAAGGACGAGGCGTCGCACCGGATCTCCGGGCGCGCGGCCGACAACCGTCTCGTTCACCTGGCTCTGCCTACCGGGACGCGCGCCCCTGCGAACCCCCACGCGATGCTGCCCGACGACGGATCGCAGGCTGCGCCGCGTCCCGGCGACCTGGTCGCGGTCACGGTCACGCGCGCGGCTCCGCACTACCTCCTCGCGGACTCGGGACTCGTGCCGGGTGGGATGTTCGAGGTGCGCCCGACCCGGGCGGGCGACACGTGGTCGGCCCGGCAGTCCGGTGCGGTCGAGCACTCCCACGGCGCAGAGCTGACGGGGTGCGGGACTTCGGCCGGGGCTGCGGGTCCGGTCCTGCTGGGACTGCCCACGCTCGGGTCGCGGCCGAGCTGATCCGGTCAGCCGCCGGGGGTCTGGGCTGCGCGGTGGCTCAGTTGTTCGGCGTACCCGGCGGTGGTGAGTCGTCGTGCGGCAGGATCTCGTCGAACGCGCTGAACATCTGCACGCCTGTGCCGAGCCCGCAAGCGACGAGCTGGGCAAGCTGGTCGTCCGTCACACCGCGTTCGAGGTCCGCCGAGACCTCGCTGTACAGCGCGAGCAGGCCGTCCTCCTCGCGGACGTACACCTTCGGCCAGATGCGTTCGCGGTTCCAGTCGTTGACTGCGAGCGCCGCCGCCCCCCGCCGGTCCAGGGGCAGCGACCGGTGCCAGCGCCCGCGGACCTGCACGATCTCCTCGTCGTCACCGAGCAGGAGGAACCAGAAGCGGCTGCCGTCCCAGGTGCCGGTGAGGTCGCCGTCGTCGTCGACGAGGTACCGGTAGCCGCGCGAATCGAGGTAGCCGGCGATCCGGCTGCGGGTCAGCGGGGTAGGGCTCTCTGAGGGGCTCGACGGGTCGTGCTTGACCGGTTTGGCGAAGCCCCCAAGGACGCGCGAGAACCAGCCGGGGCGCAGCGGCTCGGTCACGGCGCCATCGCCGCAGGGTCGGGGTAGAGCTCGTCGATCGAGTCGAAGAACATGCTTGCGGTGCTCAGGCCGCAGAACAACAGCTGGTTGAGCTGGTCGTCGGTCACGCCGTGCTCGAGGTCGGTCGCGACCTCGGCGATGACGTGCACCATGCCGTTGTCCCTGACCCGCACATACGCCTTGGGCCAGATTCGCTCGGCGTTCCACTCGTTGCAGACGTCGAGAACCTCCTCGAGGCGCTCGATCGACACCTCCCGGTGCCACTGGCCGCGGATCTGCAGTATCTCGGAGTCTTCCCCGAAGAGGAAGAAGTAGTACAGCCGACCGCGCCACAGCCCGCCGAGGTCGCCGTCGTTGTCGACGAAATAGCTGAACTCGTTGCGGCGGAACCAGGAGGTGATGCGCTCGGGTGTGACGGGCGTCGGGGCGTCGGGGACGATCTGCGTCGCCCCGAGCTCACGGACCAGGAGCTCGGCGACACGGTCGTGGAGCTCGTCGTCCGGCAGCGCTCGCGCGTTCTCGTCGCCCGGGACGAGACCGGACTCCGAGGGTGAACCGGAACCACCGTCGGCGGCTCGCAGCCCGAACCAGCGGCTCAGCCGACGGCCGGGGAAGAAGCCCATGGCGAAACCCTAACCCCGACGTCGGACAGCCGCCCGCGCCGTTCGTGTCCGGGGCTAGCCTCGCCCGAGGCCGCCTCGTCCGCAGGACCGCGGCATCAGCCGACCGCCAGAGAGGACCACAGCCATGGGCGAGGGCACTTCGCTGCCACCACTGACCCACCAGCGCATCGTCGACCGGCTCGAAGCGCGCGGCCTCGTCTATGCCGTCGACGCCGACGGGGACATCGGCGGGCGCTGGGAAGACCACGTCTTCTACTTCTTCCGGCAGGGTGCCCGCGGTGACTACCTGCAGGTCCGGGGTCGGTGGTCGCGCGACCTGCTGCCGTCCGAGGTGGACGCGCTCACGCACGTGCTGAACGAGTGGAACCTCACGACGCTGTGGCCGAAGGTCTACGTGCGCGTCGCGGCGGACGATGTCGGTGTCTACGCGGAGCACACGGTCGACTACGAGAGCGGCATCTCCGACGACCAGCTCGACCTGCACATGTCGTGCGCCGTGAGCACCGGCCTGCAGTTCTTTGCCCGGCTCGACGAGCTGTACCCGCAGGCGGTCGAGGCCGCGCAGGCGAAGATCGCCGCGCTGCGCGCCGCCGATTCCTGACGGCTCGGCCCCTCGGCTGACCGGCTACGGTCAGGGCATGATGGTCGCCGCGTCTCTCGTCCCCGCGACGGTTCTGCTGGTCCCGGGTGCCGCGGGCCGCGCGGAGGTGCTCGTGGACCTTCGCGCGCAGGCGCTCGCCTCCGTCTCTGCGCTGCTCGCCGCAGGACCCGCGCGGGTCGTCGTCGTCGCCCCGGGTCCGACCGACCGGGACCTCGACGGTGCGGTGCGGGCCAGTCTCGCGTCCGCGGGCGTCCCCGACGGCCGGCTTGCCTGGTCGCTCCCGACGGCGCTCCGGTCGTCGCACCCCGCGCAGGTGGGTGTGCCAACTGCGGGTGTTGCCGCGAGCGTCGGTCTGCTGCTCCTCGCGCGGTCGGGCTGGGTCGGGCCGGTGCGTGTCGTCGAGGTCGGGCCGCGTGACACCGCAGCTGTTGCGGGTGAGGCGACCGACCGGGGGGCACACCTGCGTGCTCTGGGGTCGCGACTCGTGGACACCGGCGCGGGAGCAGGCGGCAGCCGGGTCGGCGTCCTGGTCGTCGGCTCCTTGAGCGCGCGGCACGGTCCTGATGCGCCGCTCGCGGACGATGAGCGGGCGGCCGCGTACGACGCGGGTGTGCTCGCCGACCTGGCCGACGGCAGCACGGCGGCCCGGAAGCGTCTTGGCAGCCTTGACGAGGGTGTCGCGGGCGAGCTCGCTGTGACCGGGTGGGGTCCGTGGCAGGTCCTGCTGGGCGCTGTCGGAGATGACGCGGTCGACGCGGTGGTCCTGGCGGCGAGCGCGCCGTTCGGTGCGCAGCACGTCGTGGCGACCTGGCTCCGTCGACCGGTGGAAGGCGGCGAGGGGTCATGAGCCTTGTCATTGCGATCGTCGGCCCCACAGCGACCGGCAAGTCCGACCTCGGGCTTGCGCTCGCCGAGCGGCTCGGCGGGGAGATCGTCAACACAGACGCGATGCAGCTGTACCGGGGCATGGACATCGGGACCGCGAAGCTAGCGCCCGACGGGCGTCGGGGCATCCCGCACCACCAGCTCGACGTGCTCGACGTGGACCAGGACGCCTCGGTGGCCGACTACCAGCGCGCGGCGAGGGTGGACCTCGCGGCGATCGAGGCGCGAGGCGCTCGGGCTGTCGCGGTGGGCGGCTCGGGACTCTACGTGCGCGCGCTGCTCGACCACATGGACTTCCCCGGGACCGACCCCGACGCGCGCGCGCGGCTCGAGGGGCGGGTCGAGGTCGAGGGGTCGCGTGCGCTGCACGCCGAGCTCGAGCGCCTGGACCCGGTTGCGGCGGCCGGGATCGGTCCCCGCAACGCGCGCCGGATCGTGCGGGCGATCGAGGTCATCGGGCTCACAGGTCGGCCCTACTCGGCGAGCCTCCCGCAGCACATCTACGAGGTGCCCGCCGTGCAGCTGGGCCTCGACTGCGACCGCGCGGTGCTCGACGCGCGGATCGAGGCGCGCGTGGAGCACATGTGGGCGGCCGGGCTCGTCGAGGAGGTCCAGTCGCTCGCCGCGCACGGCATCGGCCGCACGGCGTCGCGTGCGGTCGGCTATGCCGAGGTCTTCGCGCTGCTGCGGGGCGAGCTGGGTGCACGCGAGGCGCGCGCGGCCGTCGCCGCGGGCACCCGACGGCTGGCCCGCAAGCAGATGGGCTGGTTCGGTCGGGACCCCCGCGTGCACTGGCTGGATGCGCGAGACCCGGCCCTGGTCGACCGCGCGCTCGAGCTCGTGGTCGCGGCCGACGCGGGCGCGGTCGGGTTGGCCACGGCCGACCCGGCGCCGCGCCGTAGTCTGGGCTCATGACTGGCACTCCGAGCGAGGTTGCGGCCGAGCCAGCGATGAGGCTGCACGTGACCAAGGGCCACGGCACCGAGAACGACTTCGTGCTCCTGGACGACCGGTATGGCGAGATCGACCTGTCCGCGACCCTCGTGCGCGCCCTGACGGACCGGCGTGCCGGAGTCGGTGGCGACGGGGTCATCAGGCTTGTCGAGAGCTCACGGGTCCCCGAGGGCGTCGCGGTGCTGGCCGCCGACCCCTCCGCGCGGTGGTTCATGGACTACCGCAACGCCGACGGTTCTGTCGCCGAGATGTGTGGCAACGGGGTGCGGGTCTTCGCTGCGTATCTAGAGCAGCTGGGGCTGTGGGACCCCTTCGGAGGCGAGCTCGCGGTCGGCACGCGTGCCGGAGTGCGCCGGGTCCGTCGGATCCGGGCGGCCGTGGCGACCACGAGCGAGAACGACAGACCGTGGTACGCGGTCGACATGGGGCTGTGGAGCCTCCCGGGCGGCGACCGGGCGGTCCGGGCCGGCTACGACGCGGAGGTCGAGGTGGCGGGGCTCGCTGAGGTTCGCCCGGCACTCGGCGTCGACGTCGGCAACCCGCACACCGTGCTTGCCCTCGCCGGGCAGGCGGAGCTCGAGGCGGCGGATCTCACGAGGGCTCCTGCCGTCGTCCCGGTGCCACCCCGCGGCACGAACGTCGAGCTCGTCGTGCCGCTGGGCGAGGAGATCGGTCCCGACGGCACAGTCGTGGGCCGGGTGCGGATGCGCGTGCACGAGCGCGGGGTCGGGGAGACGCGGTCGTGCGGGACAGGCGCGTGCGCCGCGGCGCTCGCTGTGCGGGCGTGGGCGGGCGACGGTGCACCCGATGTCTGGCTCGTCGAGGTGCCGGGCGGGACCATGCGGGTGAGCGTCCTGCCGGGTGGGCGCGTCGAGCTCGCCGGACCAGCTGTGCTGGTCGCGGACGCGGACGTGGTGCTCGCCGCTCTGGGTGCGTGAGCCGACGGCGCGCCATGCTCGCTGAGCCTGACGACTGGCTCCACCCGGCGCTCCACCTCCCCCCCCCCGCCCCCGGGGGGGTGCCCTTCGTGCTGTTCGCGTCGCGGTTCTGCGCCCCCGGCCGCCCGCCGCGCCGCGTGCTCGTGGGGGTCGTCGCCACGCCCGACGGCGTCGCGCACGTGGAGATCGACGTCGCCGATCAGGTCGCACTGGGTGAGCGGCTCGGGATCACCTCGACCCCGACGGTGCTCGTCCTGGATGCCGACGGCGTCGAACGCAGCAGGGCCTCGGGCATCCCGACGCTCGCCCAGGCGAGGGCGGCCCTGGAGGCAGTCAGCGGGCGTTGACCCGCAGCACGCGGAATCCCTGCGACGTCAAGACCCGCTCGACGTCGGCGCGATCACCGAGCTGGTCGGCGATCCACCGCTGGAGGGAGTCGGCGCCGAGGTGCTTGCTGACGACCAGGTGCCCCTGGGCGCCGACGGCGAGGCGCGGGAGCCAGTGCAGCAGGAGCTCGTGCAGCGACTCCTTGCCGACCCGGATCGGCGGGTTCGACCAGAGTGCATCAAAACGCACGTCGTCCGGCACGTCGTCCGGGCGCGCCGCGACCACGTTGGCGCAGCCGAGCCGCTCGGCGTTGCCGCGGACCAGGTCGAGAGCGCGCTCGTTGACGTCGACGGCCCAGACCCGCGCGTCCGGCGAGGCCAGCGCGAGGCTGAGCGCGACGGGACCCCACCCGCAACCGAGGTCGAGGAGGTCGCCGGCCGCGGGTGGCACCGGCACGGCACGCAGCAGGAGGTCGGTTCCGAGGTCGACGTGACCTGGGGAGAACACGCCGCCGGCCGTCTCGACGTCGACGTCGCGTCCACGCAGGCGCACCCTGATCTCGCGGCGCTCGTCGGGAGAGGCGGGTTCCGCCGTGAAGTAGTGGTCGTTCGTGCTCACGTCCGCGACCCTATCCGCCCCCGGACCACGCGCGATGCGTGCGCTTGCAGCGAATACCGTGCGGGTTCTCCCGCCCGGCGTGTCAGTCTTGAAGGTGCGCCGCCGAGGACCGTGGCACGTCCGAGGGTTCGGCCGGCGACGCACGAGGGTCGGACGACCCCGGCAGGACCGATGAGAGGCACCGCGTGAACGACCCGCAGCACCCCAGGACGCATGAGGGCACAGCCGACGAGGTCGTGGCGCCACGCAGTGCGCAGGAGGTCGCGGACGACGTTGTGGCGCGTGTGCTCGCGAGGGCGGGCACCACCGCGCACGACGGAAGCACTGACCGCTCGTCGTACGACGGCGACCAGCTCGAGCTCGAGGAGCGTGCCTCGCTCCGACGCATCGTGGGACTGTCGACCGAGCTCGAGGATGTCACGGAGGTCGAGTACCGCCAGCTGAGGCTCGAGAAGGTCGTGCTCGTCGGTCTCTGGGGTGCCGGCACCGCGCAGGACGCGGAGAACTCGCTTCGCGAGCTCGCGGCGCTCGCCCAGACCGCCGGCTCCCTCGTGCTCGACGCCCTGCTGCAGCGCCGACGCACACCTGACCCGAGCACCTACCTCGGCTCGGGCAAGGCCGCCGAGCTCGCGACGATGGTCGCGGCCGTCGGCGCGGACACCGTGATCGTCGACGGCGACCTCGCACCGTCACAACGGCGCGCGCTCGAGGACGTGGTGCGTGTCAAGGTCGTCGACCGCACCGCCCTGATCCTCGACATCTTCGCTCAGCACGCCAAGTCCCGGGAGGGCAAGGCGCAGGTCGAGCTCGCCCAGCTCCAGTACCTGCTCCCACGGCTGCGCGGGTGGGGTGACTCGATGTCGCGCCAGGCCGGTGGGCAGGTCGGCGGTGCAGCGGCAGGCATGGGCTCGCGAGGCCCCGGTGAGACCAAGATCGAGCTCGACCGGCGTCGCATCCGCGACCGCATGGCCAAGTTGCGCCGGGAGATCGCAGCGATGGAGCCCGCTCGGGTCACCAAGCGTGCCTCGCGCAAGCGCAACGCCATCCCGTCCGTCGCGATCGCCGGCTACACGAACGCCGGCAAGTCCTCGCTGCTCAACCGGCTGACGGGCGCGGGCGTGCTCGTCGAGAACGCGCTGTTCGCGACCCTCGACCCGACAGTGCGTCGCGCCGAGGCGGCCGACGGGCGCGTCTACACACTCACCGACACCGTCGGTTTCGTCCGGTCGCTGCCGCACCAGCTCGTCGAGGCCTTCCGCTCGACGCTAGAAGAGGTCGCGGACGCCGACCTGGTGATCCACGTCGTCGACGTCTCGCACTCGGACCCCGAGGGTCAGATCGCCGCCGTTCGGCACGTGTTCGCTGACATCCCCGCGGCCATGGACGTTACCGAGGTCATCGTGCTGAACAAGGCGGACCTGGCAGACCCCGCGGCGATCGCCCGGCTCCGCTCCCGCGAACCGGGCGCGATCGTGGTCTCGGCGCGGACGGGCGAGGGCATCGATGAGCTCCAGGCACTGATCGCCGACCAGCTGCCGCGACCCGGGGTCAGCGTCGATGTCGTGATCCCCTACGACCGCGGCGATCTTGTCAGCCGTGTGCACCTGCACGGTGAGATCGAGGCCGAGGAGCACACGGCCGCAGGAACGGCGCTGCGCGGGCGCGTCGACGCCAACCTCGCTGCGGAGCTCGCCTCCGCGGCCGTCCGGCGGGCGTGAGCCCGCGGCTTGGCGGTGCCCCCGCACGGTGAGCGCCGCCGTCGGGGTGGTCCGTGGTCGCGACTAGGCTGACGCGGTGCCCGACCCCGCCGCCTCCGTCGACGAGCTGCTCGACCTCGCGGTTGCCGCGCTTGGCGGGTCTCGGCGGGACGGTCAGCACGAGATGGCCCGGGCTGTCGCCGGAGCGATCGAGAAGGGTGAGCACCTGCTCGTCCAGGCCGGCACAGGCACAGGGAAGTCGCTCGGGTACCTCGTGCCTGCCGTGCGGCACGCGGTGCTGAACGACGAGCGGGTCGTGGTCTCGACGGCGACCCTGGCACTGCAGCGCCAGGTGGTCACGCGTGACCTGCCCCTCGTCGCGAAGGCGCTTGCGCCCCGCCTGCCGCGGATGCCTGACATCGCGTTGCTCAAGGGTTGGCACAACTACCTCTGCGCGCACAAGGTCGCTGGCGGCTACCCGCAGGACGAGCCCGGCACGCTCTTCGACCTGGGCGACCATGCCGGCGCCGCGGAGCACCCCGCGCCCGAGCCGACGACCGACAAGGGCGGCCGCGGCGGGCGGGGGTCCGACGAGGGCCTGGGCGCCCAGGTCGTCCGGCTGCGAGAGTGGGCCGCCGAGACCAGCACGGGCGACCGCGACGACCTCGTGCCCGGTGTGAGCGAGCGCGCGTGGCGCCAGGCCTCCGTCACCGCGATGGAGTGTCTCGGCCCGAAGTGTCCGATGATCACCGACTGCTTCCCCGAGCGCGCGAGGACCCATGCGCGCGAGGCCGACGTCGTCGTGACGAACCACGCGATGCTGGGGATCGCCGCATCTGGATCGCCCGGCGTCCTGCCTGAGCACACGGTCGTCATCGTCGACGAGGCGCACGAGCTGACGGACCGTGTCACCGCGCAGGCGACCGCCGAGCTGTCGATCGCCACCGTCGAGCACGCCGCCCGCCTGGCGCGCCGCCACGGAGGCGTCCCCACGACCGAGCTGGACACGGCGAGCGCCGTGCTGGGTGCCGTGCTCGCGGCGCTCCCCGAGGGTCGCTTCCCGACCGGGCTGCACCCCGACGCGCGTGGGGCGGTCGGTGCGGTACGGGACGCTGCCCGAGGACTGCTGACGGCGCTCAAGCCGGGCGGTGCCTCGACATCGAACGGCTCGGGTTCCGTCGAGGGCGGGCTGAAGATGGCCGCATCGGCCATGCTGCTGCTGTTCGAGACTGCAGAGCGCATGGCCGCCGACCCCGAGCGGAACCGGCAGAGCGTCCTGTGGTGCGAGCGCGGTGACGGGAGCAGCCGAGGCCCGACGATGACGCGGCTGCTCGCGGCACCCCTCGCGGTCAACGGCCTGATCCGCACGAACCTTCTCGCGGGCCGGTCCGGGATCCTGACGTCGGCCACGCTCGCCCTCGGGGGGTCGTTCGCTCCGATCGCGCGCTCCGTCGGTCTGGACGCTCGGGCGGACGCGGAGGCGCAGGGCCCCGTGCAGCTGACCCCGGCCGCCACAGCCGTGCCTGGGTCGGACGCCCCCGCCGCTGCGATCGGTGACGCGCAGCCGTGGCACGGGCTCGACGTCGGCAGCCCCTTCGACTACCCCCGGCAGGGCATCCTCTACATCGCGCGACACCTGCCCCCACCGGGTCGGGAGCCGGCAACCGTTGCGCAGCTCGACGAGATCGCCGAGCTCATCACGGCGGCGGGCGGCCGCACGCTCGGGCTCTTCTCGTCCAGGCGGGCGTCGGACGCCGTCGCCGAGGCGATGCGCGACCGGCTCGACCTTCCGGTCCTCGCCCAGGGCGACGACCAGCTGCCGACGCTGGTACGCGAGTTCGCCGCCGACGAGGCGACGTGCCTGTTCGGGACGCTGTCGCTGTGGCAGGGCGTCGACGTGCCCGGCGCGGCCTGCCGACTCGTGATCATCGACAGGATCCCGTTCCCGCGGCCCGACGACCCGGTGCGCTCCGCGCGTTCGGAGGCGGTAGCCGCAGCCGGGGGCAACGGCTTCATGTCTGTGTCGGCAACGCATGCGGCCCTCATGCTCGCGCAGGGCGCGGGGCGGCTCATCCGGACCACCGAGGACCGCGGCGTCGTTGCCGTTCTCGACCCGCGGCTGGCCACAGCGCGCTATGGCCAGTTCCTGGCCCGCTCCTTGCCTGACTTCTGGCGGACGACGGACCGCGACGTCGCTCTTGCTGCGCTGCGCCGTCTGGCAACGGGCGACTAGCCTGATCGGACCGACCTAGTCCCGCCGACCGTGCCCCAACGACATCGTGCGACCGACATCGCGCGACCGACATTGCCCGACCGACCTGCTCGACGCCCGGACCGGTCCGGGCGCAGCACCCGCGATGAGGAGCACCTGATGAGCGAGAACGCCGATCGCGACGAGCTGGGCCTGCCGGGAGCCACGGACGGCCTGCACCGCAGGACCAAGCTCGCGATCGTCGGTGCCGGCGCTGTCGGGTCGACGATCGCCTACGCGGCGCTCATGCGTGGCGCCGCGCGGACCGTGGCGCTCTACGACATCAACACGGCCAAGGTCGAGGCCGAGGCGCTCGACCTCGGGCACGGCGTGCAGTTCATGCCGATGGCCGAGGTGGTCGGCTCGGACGACATGGCTGTGTGCGCAGGCTCCGACGTCGTCGTGATCACCGCGGGCGCCAAGCAGAAGCCGGGGCAGACGCGCATCGACCTCGCCGAGGCGACGATCGCCCTCGTCTCGAAGTTGCTCCCGCCGCTCGTCGAGATCGCGCCCCACGCGGTCTACCTGATGGTGACCAACCCCGTGGACATCGTCACGTACGCCGCGCTGAAGATCTCACAGCTGCCGCCTGCTCAGCTCTTCGGCTCGGGCACAGTCCTCGACTCGTCCCGGTTGCGCTACCTGATCGCGCAGCACACGGGCGTCGCGGTGCAGAACGTCCACGCGTACGTCGCAGGCGAGCACGGCGACACCGAGCTGCCGCTCTGGAGCTCGGCGACGATCGGCGCGGTCCCGCTGCTCGACTGGAACGGCATCGGCGGACGGGGTCAGCTCACCGCCGAGGTGCGCGACCAGATCGCGCACGAGGTCGTCGACTCTGTCTATCGGATCATCGCGGGCAAGGGCGCCACCAACTACGCGGTCGCGCTCGCGAGCTCACGCATCATCGAGGCGGTCATCAACGACGAGCAGCGCATCTTGCCAGTCTCCTCGCTCCTCGACGGCTACTACGGCATCAGCGACGTGTGCCTGTCCGTGCCGACGCTGGTCGGTCGCGACGGCGCCGGGGATCGGCTCCAGGTGCCGATGTCCGCCGACGAGCTTGCGGGGCTGCGGCGGTCGGCCCAGTCGCTCGCCACAGTCGCCCGGCGCCTCGGGTTTTGACCGGGCGCGTCCTGACGGGACGGGTCTTGACGGGGCGGTCAGTACCCGCGGAGCGAGGAGATGAGCTCGCTCTTGCGCATCCGCGAGCGACCCGTGACGCCGACCTCAGCCGCCTTGCGCCGCAGATCGGCGATGCTCCACTCCTCGTAGTCGCCGGACTTAGCGCCCGTGCGGCCGACCGCGCTGCGTGACGTGTCGGCCTCCGGGTTCGCCATGCCAGTCGGCCGTTCCTTGCTGTTGCCTTCCTCGCGCAGCTCCTCGCACAGGGCACCCTTCACGCTGGGGCCTGGGTCCCGAAGTCGTCCTGGCATGAGTCACTCCTTTCGCCGTCGCGCCGCCGTGCACGTCGCGCACCCTCAACGCGGCTCAGGTCGCCGGGGACCGCACCACGACGAGCTCGGCCCGGCCCGGGCCGGTCACAGGCTCCGCAGCACGGTGACGACCCGCCCGAGGAGCTGGGCCTCGTCGCCGGGAATCGGGGCGTACGCCGGGTTGTGCGGCATCAGCCACACGTGACCGTCGATGCGCTTGAAGGTCTTGACCGTTGCGTCGCCGTCGATCATCGCGGCGACGATCTCGCCGTTCTCGGCGACGGGCTGACGCCGGACCACGACCCAGTCGCCGTCACAGATAGCCGCGTCGACCATCGAGTCGCCGACGACCTTGAGCAGGAACAGGTCGCCATCGCCGACGAGCTGGCGGGGGAGCGGGAACACGTCCTCGACGGCCTGCTCGGCGAGGATCGGTCCACCTGCGGCGATGCGCCCGACGACGGGCACGTACGAGGGAGTCGGCTTGCCGTCGCGCAGGGCGGCGTCCTCGTCGCCGAAGCCGAACGCCCCCGACGGTGACCATTGCTGCACGGAGCGCGAGTCGTCGGCCTGCACGACCTCGATGGCACGGGGGCGGTTCGGGTCGCGGCGCAGGTAACCCTTGCGCTCGAGCGTCGTCAGCTGGTGCTTGACGCTCGACGGGCTCGTCAGCCCGACGGCCTCACCGATCTCACGCATGCTCGGTGGGTAGCCCCGCGACTCGACCGAGGACCGGATCGTCTCGAGGACCATGCGCTGGCGCGTGGTGAGACCGTCGGCGTCGGGTGGGCTGTCGGGCAGGGCATGCACGGACGCGAGCCCGGGCTCGCCTGCGTCAGCGTTCATCCCGTTCTCCGGGCCATGGCTGGTCCCGCGGTCTCTCGCCACCGTCGACTCCTCGCTGCTGCGTACCTCGTGTCGCGCGTCTGTGCGCTGTGGTCACTGGGCCCTGAGCGCCCGACCCGCGGTGCGTGTCAGTGGCTCGTGGTGCCCTTGTCCTGCGTCGCCAGCCTAGGTGAGCGAAGCAGCGGGATCAAACACCTGTTCGAGCGTGTCTCGACATCGGCCGGCGGCACGTGGTAGAAATCGTACAAGCGTTCGACGTACACGCGTTCGAACTTGCGGATCTTGAAGGGCGGCGCTCATGAGTGCGATGGCGATCGACCATCCTGGCCTCGACAGCTCGTGGCAGCTGCGCCTGGTCTTGCGTCACCCTGCGGCTCGTCGCGTCCGCGGTGTGGTTCCGACTCCGGCTGCGCGCGCCGCGCACGGCGGCGAGCTGCGTCTGACGCGGCGGGGCCGGCGGGTCGTGGCAGCGCTCGCGTCGGTCGTCGCGATCGGCATGGGGATCGCCGGAGGGCAGGCCGTGGCCGCCGGTCCGACGCAGGCGTTGGAAGTCGTCAGCTACACCGTGCAGCCCGGCGACACGCTCTGGCACGTTGCGGCGGACGTCGCTCTGCCGGGCGAAGACGTGCGCGACGTCATCGTCGAGCTTCAGAACCTCAACGCACTGCCCCGCGCGGAGCTCACTGCGGGACAGCGCCTGGTGTTGCCGGCCCACCGCTGATCCGACCTGTCGTGTGGTCTGGCCCAGCGGCCGACCCGGTGTTTGCTGTTCGCAGGCGCAAGGCTTACTTTCTCAGCAGGAGTCGGGTAGGTCCGAGGATGCGCCCGACGATCGTGAACCGGTCGCCCTCCGGCATCCGCCGGGTGCCGTTCGCACCTGGCGAGGAGCTGCCCGTGCACTGCCCCTTCTGTCGACACGCGGATTCGCGCGTCGTCGACTCGCGGACGTCGGATGACGGGTCATCGATCCGCCGTAGGCGTCAGTGTCCCGCCTGCAACCGACGGTTCACCACGGTAGAGACAGCGAGCCTGTCCGTCGTGAAGCGCTCTGGCGCGACGGAGCCGTTCAGCCGCGAGAAGGTCATCAACGGTGTCCGCAAGGCATGCCAGGGACGGCCGGTGAGCGACGATGACCTCGCCCTTCTGGCTCAGCGCGTCGAAGAGACAATCCGCTCGAGCGGCAGCGCAGAGCTCGACGCCTACGAGATCGGCCTCACGATCCTCGGGCCGCTGCGCGAGCTCGACGAGGTCGCCTACCTCAGGTTTGCGAGCGTGTACCAGGCATTCAGCTCGCTCGAGGACTTCGAGGCGGCCATCACCGTGCTGCGCGCCGAGCACGAGGTTGCAGCTGCCGACGACGGTGCGGGTGCCCGCGACACGACGAGCGAAGCAGTGACCTCGACCGACGGCGACTGAGCCTGAGACGTCCGCGCCACGGATCGCTGAGCCTCAGTCCGCCGAGTCTCAGACCGCCGAGCTGGTCAGCACCTGCTCGCGGACGACCCGGCGCATGACCTTGCCGATCTGTGATCGCGGCAGGTCAGCGACGATGACGAGCTGACGTGGGAGCGCATAGCGCGCGACCCGGTTCTCGCACCACGCGCGAACCGCGGCGAGGTCGAGGCCGGTCGATCCCGCGTCGAGGACGACCGCGGCGACGACCGTCTCGCCCATGTCGCCGTGGGGCACGCCGACGACTGCGACGTCGGCGACCCCGGGCATCCTGCGCAGCTGGTCCTCGACCTGGGACGGGTACACCTTGTACCCGCCGGTGACGATCATCTCCTTGATCCTGTCCACCAACGTCACGAATCCGGCGGTATCCATGGTCACGACGTCGCCGGTACGGAGCCAGCCTCCGGGCAGCAGCTGGTCGGCGGTGTCCTCGGGCCGGTTCCAGTAGCCCCGGAAGACCTGCGGGCCACGGAGGAGCAGCTCGCCGCGTTCGCCCTCGGGCGCGTCCTTGGACGGGTCGTCCGGGTCAACGATGCGGATGTCGGTGCTGGGCCACGGGAGACCGAGGGCGCCGGGGCGGCGGTCCTTGGAGCACGGGTTGCCGAGCGCGATCGGTGACGTCTCGGTCATGCCGTAGCCCTCGATGAGCAGCCCACCGGTGAGTCGCTCCCACCGATCGGCGGCCTCCTTGGAGATCGGCATGGCGCCGGCGAACGCGATCCGGATCGAGCTGAGGTCGGCGTGGCGCTCCTCGGCGAGGCGCGCGAGCCGGTCGAACATCGGGGCGACGCCGGGCATGAAGGTGGCCGGCCGTCGACGCTGCGCCTTGAGCATCGCCTCGGGGTCGAACTTGCCGAAGGCGATGAGCGTGGCGCCGATGTGGGCCGCGTAGAGCAGGCAGAGCGTGAGACCGAACGCGTGGAAGAACGGCAGCGCGCCAAAGAGCGTCTCCTCGCCGTCGCGAAGCTGGGCCCAGGCGTTGTCCTGGATCACGTTGGCGACGAGCGACCGGTGCGTGATGACGGCGCCCTTGGGGGTGCCTGTCGTCCCGCCGGTGTACTGGATGAGGGCGATGTCGTCGGCGCCGGGCTGGGGGTGGTCCTGCGCCAGCGGCGTGGCGCGCGCGATGAAGCGGCGCCAGTCGAGGGCCGTCGGGCCCGCGTCGCCGCGGAGCTCGGCGCGCAGCGTGCGCGCCTTGGCAACCGGTAGCGAGAGCGCGAAGCGCTTGATCGCTGGGAGGTCGCGTGTGCGGGCGACAGCGAGCACGGTGCGGACGGCCGTCCGGGCCTGCACCTCGACGACGCGTGCCGCGGTCGGTTCCCAGCAGATCGCGACGACTGCACCTGAGTCGACGAGCTGGTGCTCGAGCTCGGACGCCGCATACGTCGGGTTGTGCTCGACCACCACGGCGCCGAGGCGCAGGACGGCCCAGAAGGCGACGGCGTGCGTGTGGCAGTTCGGCAGGGCGATCGCGACCCGGTCGCCCGCCCGGACGCCGAGACCGTGCAGAGCTCCGGAGGCGCGGTCAATCTCGTGTGCGAGCTCGCGGTAGGTCGTCGTCTTGCCCTCGAACACGAGGGCGACCCGATCGGGGTGACGCGCCACGGTGCGGGCCAGGCCAGCGGTCAGGGGTTCGTCGGGCACCTCGATCACGGCGGGCACGCCCTCGGCGTAGGAGGCGAGCCAGGGCCGGTCGGACGTCAGGGTCACGACTCCAGCGTAACCTACGGACCCGTAAGTTACTGCACAGTAGGTCGGGTGAGATCAGCCGCTCCGCTACAGCTCGCTCGACCGGGGGCCCCACAGGTTGACGCCCCCGTCAACGGCACAGAGCTCGATTGCCGCGAGCTCGTCGGGGGTGATCGGCGGCCCGCTGATCGCGCGCAGACTGTCCTCGAGCTGCGCCGTCGTCCGTGGTCCCAGGACGACACTTGTGACGCGCGGGTCACGCAAGACCCACGTGATCGCGAGCTGGGCGAGACTCTGCCCGCGTCCGGCGGCGATCTCGGCGAGCCCCCGCACATGCGCGAGGTTGTCCGTGGTGAGGTATTCCGGACGCAGCGGCCCACCACGCGCGGCGCGCGAGTCGGTCGGGACCCCGTCGAGGTAGCGGCCCGTCAGCATGCCCTGGGCGAGCGGCGAGAACACCACCACGCCGAGCCCCATGTCGGCCGCGACGTCGAGCAACGAGCGCCCGCCCGCGGCGGGGTCGGGATGCTCGACCCAGCGGTTCAGCATCGAGTACGACGGCTGGTGCAAGGTGAGATCAAGGCCCATCGACTGCGCGAGCTCCACCGCTTCCACCGTGCGAACGGCCGAGTACGACGACACCCCGACGTAGCGGGCGCGCCCCGAGTCGCGTGCTGTCGCGAGCGCGCCCAGCGTCTCCTCGAGCGGCGTCTTCGGGTCGTAGCGGTGGCTGTAGAACACGTCGACGTGATCGAGCCCCAACCGGGCGAGCGACCGGTCGAGAGAAGCGAGCAGGTACTTGCGCGAGCCGTGCTCGCCGTACGGCCCGGGCCACGCGCGGTACCCAGCCTTGGTTGCGATCACGAGCTCGTCCCGGTAGGGCGCCAGATCGTGCGCGAGGAGCCGCCCGACGCTCTCTTCGGCGACACCGGCCGGTGGGCCGTAGTTGTTGGCGAGGTCGAGGTGGGTGATCCCGAGGTCGATCGCACGCAGCACGAGCTCGCGCTGCTCGGCGAAAGGTCGGGCTGCTCCGAAGTTCTGCCACAGGCCGAGTGCGGCCACGCCGAGCGAGAGCCCGGAGCGTCCCGCGCGACGGGTCGGGAGCCGGGAGTGGCGTTGCGGGTCGGCGACGTGCATCACACGACCGTACGCTGGGCATGCGGCGCGGTGGACAACCCCCCGCTGCGCCCGACAAGGGCCTGACCACGACGAGGAGGTACCGCGATGGCGCAGCAGGACGACACGCCGAGCGCACCGACGGCGACCGAAGACGCGAAGGCGAAGTTCCGGGAGGCGCTCGACCGCAAGAAGGCGGCCGGGCACCGGACAGCCGACGGCTCGAAGAACACCGGCTCGGTGCACAGTGCCGAAACGACGGGACCGGTGCAGCGGCAGTTCCGGCGCAAGTCCGGCTCCGCCTGATCGGTCCGACGACGACGGCGGCCAGGCAGAAGCCTCCCCGGCCGCCGTCGTCATGTCACTGACGTGACGTGACGTGAGATACCTGCCGTGCGGTCTGCCCGCCGCTGACGGCTAGGACAGCAGGCGCAGTCGCACCGACTCGGGTCGTGCCCGCAGAGCCTCGACGACGGCCTGCTCGAGCGGTGCGTCTGCGTCCGTCACGACATAGCCGATCTCGCCACGCGTCGCCAGGAGCTGCCCCTCGATGTTGACGCCGTGCTCGGCGAGCGTCGCATTGACCGCCGCCAGGACGCCGGGAGTGTTCCGGTGCAGGTAGGCAAGGCGGTGCACGTCGGGTGCTTGGTCGAGCGCGAGGTTCGGCAGGTTGACGCTGAGGGTCGTCGTGCCCGTGCGGAGGTAGTCCCGCATCTTGTGGGACACGAAGTTTCCGATCGCCTCCTGCGCCTCCTCGGTCGACCCGCCAGTGTGCGGCGTGAGGATGACGTTGGGCAGGCCGCGCAGCTCGGACTCGAACGCGTCGCCCTTGCGCTTGGGCTCGACAGGGAACACATCGATCGCAGCTCCGCTCAGGTGTTTCGAGACGATCGCCTCACGCAGGGCAGCGGGGTCGACGACGAAGCCGCGGGACAGGTTGAGCAGGATCGCCCCCGGTCCCATCCGCGCGATCTGCCTCGCTCCGAACATCCCAGCGTTGCCGGGGCGACCGTCGACGTGCAACGTGACGATGTCGGCCGACTCGAGCAGCTCGTCCATGGTCGAGGCCCGGCGCGCGTTGCCGAGAGCGAGCTTCTCCGCGGTGTCGTAGAAGATGACCGACATGCCGAGGTTCTCGGCAAGCACCGACAGCTGCGTGCCGATGTTGCCGTACCCGATGATCCCGAGGGTCCGGCCACGCACCTCGTGCGCACCGATCGCCGACTTGTTCCAGACACCCTCATGCATCGACCGGTCGAACTCGGTGAGCCGTCGCGTCAGGGCGATGATCTCGGCAATCGTGATCTCGACGACCGACCGCGTGTTGGAGAAGGGCGCGTTGAACACTGCGACCCCGTGGTGAGCGGCGGAGGCGAGGTCGACCTGGTTGGTGCCGATGCAGAACGCACCGATCGCGATCAGGTCCGGAGAGCTCTCGATCGCGTGAGCTGTCACTGTCGTCTTGGAGCGGATGCCGAGCAGGGTCACCCCCTGCAGCGCGTCGATGAGCTCGTCCTCGTCGAGAGCGCCGGTGCGGGTGATCACCTCGTAGCCGGCCTGCTCAAGATTCGTCACGGCGTCGGGGTGGAGGTTCTCGAGGAGGAGTGCGCGCACGGGGCACATCGTGCGCCCTTGTGGTCGGCAGACCAAGCCGGTCCCGTCCCTCGGACAGGTGCGGGACCGCGTCGGCCTGCCACCCGACGACGGGCGCAGGTTCACCCGGAAGCATGGCGCGGCGGGGGCGGCTCAGTTGGGAGACTGCGCCGTGACCTTGTCGATGCGCCGCTACCGACGGCAGGCCGAGCGCATCGAGAGGCGCGGCGGCGTGGCTGTGACGCGTGCCGGGCTGAACCCGATCCTGGCCGTAGGCCTCGTCGGGGCCGTGCTGGGCCTGGCGTGGTCCCGGGGCGCGCTGCCGTCGTGGCTCCCCATCGCTCCGCCCCCGAAGTTCATCACCGTCCAGGGTCGGCTCGTCGCGGTACCAGCGCCCGCGAAGGGCGCCGTGCGCGTCCTGCCGCCCGTGGCGGTAGCCACGAGCGGGTCGCACGCGTTCCTCTACGTCACAGCGTCGGGAGCTCCCATCGGCTTCGACCCGTGCCGCCCCATCCGCTACGTCGTCCGGCCCGACGGTGCACCTGCCGCGGGCGACCAGCTGATCGCCGAGGCGGTCGCGGTGATCTCGAGTGCGACGGGCCTCGCGTTCGTCGACGCCGGGTACACGAGCGAAGAGCCCCTGCTCGACCGGCCGTTGGTCCAGGCCCGCTACGGCGACGGCTGGGCGCCGGTGCTGTTCGGCTGGTCGGACGAGGGTACCGATCCCGAGCTGGCGGGACCGACGGCCGGGCTGGGCGGTGTGTCCGTCGTCCCGGCGGCGACCGGACCAGGTGAGTTCCTGGCTGGCGGGCGGGTGCTGCTCGACGCCCCTGACCTCACCGCGATCCTCGCGAGTCCCGACGGGTACGCGCGGGCTCGCGCCGTCGTCGTGCACGAGGTCGCGCACGTCGTCGGTCTCGACCACGTCGCCGACGCGGGTGAGCTCATGGCGCCGGCGATGGGTGCGCTGACCGCGCTCGGACCAGGGGACCGGGCCGGGTTGGCGCTCGTCGGCCAGGTGCCGTGCGACGGCGCCTGAGCACTCAGTACTGCGGCTGCCCCGCGACGCCGTTCAGCCCGACTGGAAGGTCGCGTTCGTGAATGACGCGCAGCGCCCGGGTGGGGCGGGTCATCGCGACGTAGAGGTCGCCCGCGTTGGTCGCCAAGACGTCGGCAGGCTCCAGCAGGACGACGGCGTCGAACTCCAGTCCCTTGCTCTCGCGCGGGGTCAGCAAGGAGACGGGGGCGTCGAGATCGGTCGCCCTGGCCGACGACGTGGAGCCCGGCGCCCGAAGCACCTCCTCGAGGCCGGCGTCACGCAGCGCTGAGCGGACGTCTTCGAGTCGACGGCGGGGTCCGATGACGGCCACGCGTCCTGCGCCGGCGTCGTCGGGCACCTCGGCGAGGAGCGACCGCACCTGAGCCACCGCGGCCGTCGCGAGTGACCCCGGCTCGACGCGGTCGAACGTGAGTGCGCCAGCGACGTCTCGGGCCGAGGTCAGTCGGCTGACCGGCAGCCCGGCCTCGGCCGCGACCCGCTGGGCGGCGTCGGCGACCGCTGCGGGCGTGCGGTAGTTGACCGTGAGCTCCGCGAGGCGCCACGACGAGCGCAGCACCGGCTCGAGGGTGCTGCGCCACGAGTGGGCGCCCGCGCTCGACGACGTCTGGGCGACGTCGCCGACGATCGTCATCGACCTGGTCGGTACCCGCCGCAGGAGCGCACGCCACGCCATGGCGGACAGCTCCTGGGCCTCGTCGACAATGACGTGCCCGTAGGTCCAGCTCCGGTCGGCCGCTGCGCGCTCGGCGGTCGTCAGGGACGGTCCGGAACCCGCGAAGCGATCCGCCAGCAGCTCCGCGGACACGAGCCCGTCGCCGCCGTTCGACTCCAGCACCCGGCGGGCGTAGTCGACCTCGGCGACACGGCGTGCGGCGTCCGCCCGCTCGCGTGCAAGCGCCGCCTGGTTGTCGTCCCCGAGCAGCTCGGCGGCCTCGTCGAGCAGCGGGACGTCGGCCGCGGTCCACGGTGCGTCGGGGGACCGCTGCAGGAGTGCGCGATCGTGGCCCGAGAGCTCGGGGGACGCGGCTGCGAGGCGGTGCGGCTTGGTGAGCAGGTCGGTGACGAGACCCTGAGCGGTGAGCGGCATCCAGGCGAGGTTGAGCGCGATCCTGATCTCGCGGGTCGAGCGGAGCTCCTCGAGGATCTCACCCCGTTCATCGGGGGCGACCGGCCACCCGAGCTGTGCCACGTACTGCTCGGCGAGCCGCGCCAGCATGTCGCGGACGAATGTGACGCGGGCCTGGTTGTGCGGACGGTTGCCGCGCCGCGCTCGAGCGATCGCCGCGGAGACGTCAGTCGGCGTGACGACGATCGTCGTGCCCTCGATGCGCACCTCAGTGGGCTGCGCGGGCACACGCTGGCGTTGGCGTACCGCGCGGCCGATGACGCGCGACATGACGGCGCGACCCTTGATCTCGGCGACGACGTCGTCTTCGACCCTGGTCGGGCTGACGCCCGGGAAGAGCTCGGCGACCGTCGTCGTCACCACGCCGGTCTCGCCGAGCGACGGCAGCACCTGGTCGATGTAGTGCAGGAACGTCCGGCTCGGGCCGACGAGCAGGACGCCTGAGCGCTCGAGCGTGCGCCGGTGCGCGTACAGCAGGAACGCGGCCCGATGCAACGCGACGGCCGTCTTGCCGGTCCCCGGCCCGCCCTGCACGACAAGCGCGCCCTGCAGCTCCGACCTGATGATCGCGTCCTGCTCGGCCTGGATGGTCGCCACTATGTCGCTCATTCGACCCGTGCGTCCGGCGGCGAGGGAGGCGAGGAGCGCACCTTCGCCGGACAGCCCGCTCAGTGTGAGGCCGTCGTGGCGGGCGCCCGCGGGGTCCGACCCGTCTGCCTCGACCGCGGACGCCAGTACGTCCAGATCGAGGATCTCGTCCTCGATGCCGGTCACCGAGCGTCGGCGCGTGACGAGGTGGCGACGACGCAGGACGCCGTCGGGCCGCGCGGCTGTTGCGCGGTAGAAGGCCTGGGCGGCCGGCGCGCGCCAGTCCGTGAGGATGGAGGCATGGTCGTCGTCGGCGAGGCCGATTCGTCCGACATAGCGAGTCGCGCCGTCCGTCAGGTCGAGCCGGCCGAAGGCGAGACGGTCCTCGACGGCCTCGAGCTGAGCGACCCGGTCCTCGTACAGGGTGGCGAACGCATCGCGCTCGCTGCGGTTCTGCGGCGATCCGGACGGTCCCTCGCGACGGACCTCGGCAAGCCGCGCCCGGGTCTGCGCACGGAGCTGGTCGAGCCGGCGGTACAGCCTGTCGACGGTCTCCTGCTCACCGCGCAGCTCCGACTCGCTTCCCGCCACGTCGGCGCTCCTGTTCCCCAGGGTGGTCGAACGACCACCGGATGCCTCCGTGCCCACGCGCGGAGCGGCCGTCCATTATCCGCCGCCGTAACGCTGTCGTGTGCAGCACCGCGCCGTGGGGAAGAGCTGGGCATGCGCTGGTGTTGTCGAGATCGAGGCCGCGTGCTTCGGGTGCGGTCAACGAAAGAGGTGAGGACCCATGCAGGACCCCAACGACATCTACGACGTCGACCCGCAGGTTGCAGCCGAGGTCGAGACGCGGTCTGCCGGCGGACTGGGTCCGGTGCTCGTGCACGCGCTGCGCGGCTTCATGGATGCAGGCAGTGCCGGGCAGCTGGCCGTCGAGCACCTGACCGAGGAGCTCCCGGCGACGCGGCTCGCGACGTTCGACGTCGACCAGCTCATCGACTATCGCTCGAGGCGGCCGATCATGACGTTCGACTCGTCGACGTGGAGCGACTACGACGAGCCCCAGCTCGTTGTCGACGTGATCCACGACGCGGCGGGTGTGCCGTTCCTCCTCCTGCACGGGCTCGAGCCCGACGTGCAGTGGGAGCGATTCGCGTCGGCCGTCCGCCAGATCGTCGAGCGCTTCGACGTGCCGCTGACGATTGGGCTGCACGGGATCCCGATGGGCATCCCGCACACCCGACCGCTGTCGGTCACGGCGCACGCGACACGGCCGGAGCTCGTCGCGGACCACAAGTCGTGGTTCGGCACGGTCCAGGTGCCGGGGAGCGCGAGCGCGCTGCTCGAGCTGAGGCTCGGTCAGTCGGGCCACGACGCCCTGGGATTCGCGGTGCACGTGCCGCACTACCTGGCGCAGTCGTCTTTCCCGCAGGCGAGCATCACGGCGCTCGAGAACCTCCAGCGCGTGACGGGCCTCGACCTGCAGCTCACGAGCCTTACGCAGGCGGCGAACGAGACCGTGCTGGAGATCGAGCGCCAGGTCAACGGCTCGGAGGAGGTCGCCGCCGTGGTCCACGCCCTCGAGGAGCAGTACGACGCGTTCACGCACAACCTCGGTCGGACGGGCCTCCTCGCCGAGAGCGCGCAGCTGCCCACGGCGGACGAGCTGGGCGAGGAGTTCGAGCGGTTCCTGGCGCAGCAGACCGGGGACGGTCCAGGACTGTGATGTTGCTCTGTGCAGGTTGGCCATGATCTGCACTGACAGGCTCTGACCCCGCCAGACGGCGCCGGGGGCCCCCCCCCCCGCCGGGGGGCGGCCGCGGGGGGCGG
>JABBOW010000123.1 GCA_012927595.1 Cellulomonas sp. | reverse complement strand
TGAGGGCAGTCGTGTTCAGACCGCTGATCAGCCCGTCGATGCCCATCGTCGCCATGAGAGCCGTCCTTCGCGCGAGGTGTCAGGAGGTGCGTCCGGCGGTGGGCGGACGGTTGTCCATCCACCGCCGGTGCGAGGCACTTCTGGTCGTGCGGATGACCGGGCTACCGGTCACCGTTCAGATCACTGCAGGAGCGAGAGCACGCCCTGCGGGATCTTGTTGGCCTGCGCGAGCATCGCCGTGCCGGCCTGGGACAGGATCTGCGAACGCGTGAAGTTGACCATCTCCGATGCCATGTCGGTGTCGCGGATCCGGCTCTCCGACGCGGAGAGGTTCTCCACCGCGACGTTGAGGTTCTTCACCGTGTGGTCGAACCGGTTCTGCACGGCACCGAGATCGGCACGCGTGGTCGAGACCGTCTTGATGGCCGCGTCGATTGCCATGATCGCGGCACTCGCACCGCTCTGGACGACATCGCCAGCTGCGGCAATCTTCGTGGTTCCGGCCGCAGCCGTACCCGCGATCGAGGACGTGATGTCCGTGGCCGCGGCCGAGGTCGTGGACGTGAAGGTGATTGCCGTGCCGGTGGCCCACGTCGCGGTCGCGCCAGCACCAGCGGTCGTTAGGGCAGCAGTGATGGACGCCGAGTCGGTCGCCGTAGAAAGGTTGACCGACTTGCCGTTGACCGTGACGGTGCCAAGCAGGTTGAGCGCAGCCGTCGTGTAGGTCGCCGTGGACGCCAACGTCGCGCCCGTGGCCATGATCGTGTCGCCCACCGCGACGCCGGCCTTGGTCACATCCACGCCGCTGGTGCCGAGCGCGGCCGCGCCCATGCCCCCGCCGACCTTGACCTGGATCGTCTCGCCAACGTTCGCACCGACCTGGAACGTGCCCTGGTAGGTGCCATCGAGCAATTTGGTGCCGTTGAACTGAGTGGTGCTGGCGATCCGCGTCAGCTCTGAGTTGAGCTGTCCGACCTCGAGCTGGATGTTGCCCTTGGCGGCTGCACTCAGGCCGCCGGTGTTGGACGCCTGGACCGAGAGGTCACGCATGCGCTGGAGGATCGAGGTCGACTCGTTCAGCGCACCTTCAGCGGTCTGCACGACCGAGGTACCGTCCTGGGCGTTGCGGACGGCGACCTTGAGGCCACCGATCTGCGAGCGCAGGCCCTCCGAGATCGCCAGGCCGGCCGCGTCATCCGCAGCGCGGTTGATGCGGAAGCCCGACGACAGCTTCTCGAGCGACTTGGCCAGGTCGTTCTGCGTGTTGGAGAGGTTGTGGTACGCGTTGACTGCCGCGATGTTCTGGTTGATCGAGAGACCCATGATGGAACTCCTCCTTGATTCGGGTCGAAACTGCCGCCCGTCCATGGGCTGGCACCCGTCTCATCGGCAGGCTCGCCCCGAGTTGAAGGTTTCCGCGGAACTTCTTGTCGCGGGTCAGGCAGTGGCGGAGAAGACGCCGCGATCGGCGTCGGAGCCCTGCGCGGAAGCGGACGCGGCACGCTGCGTCGGGAGGACTCCCGCGTCGGCCGCAGCGTAGTCGAGGCTCGAGGAGCCCATCGCGGCGCGTGCTGCCACGGCTGCGAAGTAGGTCTGGCGGCGGCGCTCGGCCACGCCGTCGGGCCGGTCGGCGGCGGGGACCAGGTCGGGGTCGAGGCTCGCGTTGAGTCCGTCACGAAGGAGTGTCAGCGCCTCGGTGCGCAGCTGGCTGACGCGCGACTGCGTGACGCCCAACGCCTCGGCGAGCTCGGCGACGGGCCGGTCCTTGATGAACAGCTCCTCGATGACGTGCTTCAGCCGGTCGGGGAGCGTGCTGACGCCGGCGCGCAGGTACTGCAGGCGCTCGGACGTGAGCAGCGCCTCTTCGGGGCTCGGCCCACGGTCCGCGACCAGCTCGGCAAGCGGGTGCACGGTCGCGTCCAGGCTGAGCACGCGCCGGGCTGCGTCGTCCCGCGCCTGGTCGACGCCGGCGACGTCGGTGCCGAGCGCCGTGGCGAGCTCGTCGCGGGTCGGCATCCGGCCGAGGCTCGCAGCCAGGGTCTCGGTCGTGGTGGTGAGCTCACGGGCACGGTGCCGTGCGCCTCGGGTCGCCCAGTCCATCGAGCGCAGCTCGTCGAGCAGTGCGCCACGGATGCGCAGCGCGGCGTACCGGGCGAACGGCACGCCTGTGGACGCGTCGTAGGCGCGCGCGGCCAGAACCAGTGCGAGGCTCCCGGCCGAGGCGAGGTCGTCGCGGTTCACGGTCCGCGGAACACGCATGAGCATCTCGCTCACGTGGTAGCCGACGAGCGGCAGGTGCTGCGCCACGAGCTCGTCGGTGGAGTGTCCGGTAGTAGTCACCTCACTCCTGTCGTCCCGCCGGAGCCCGTCCTTGAGGCGGGTCTTTTCGGCCGTCAAAGCGGTCCCGCCCGCCGAATCGGACGATGCGGACCTGTGAATCGCCTATGCCTGCACTGTTCGGGCGCAAGCACCCAGGTCTGGTGTGACACAGATCACATCGCATTTCCCTACGCTGGCGCGATTAAGGCGCTGACCTGGCCGGACGCCCAAACACGTATCGCCACAACCGAGGCGAATCGCACGTCCATGCGCGTTCTGGCACTTACTGGGACGCATCAGCACTGAACACTCGTCCAATCGGTGCCCGATTCCGCCGACCCAGACTCGTCACAAGCCGTCAGGACCTGCCGATAAGGGGGAGACACCGGTGCACAACGTGCCGCGCAGCTCGAGGGAGGGGACCCCACGATGGCACTGAGCCGCCTGGCCGACGTGCTGTGGCAGGAGCGCAACCTGCTCGAGCTGCTGCTGTTCAAGCTGGAGGAGGAGCAGCTGCTCCTGACGACCGGAAGCACTCGCTGGCTCGGCCACGCAACCCGTGAGGTCGAGGCCGTCCTCGAGCAGATTCGCACGGCCGAGCTCGGCCGGTCCGCCGAGGCTGAGGCCGTCGCCGTGATGTTCGGCGTCGAGCCCGGAGCCAGCCTGCTCGAGCTCGCTCAGCGCGCTCCCGAGCCGTGGAACGAGCTGCTGCGCGCGCACCGCGACGCCTTCGTCACACTGACCACCGAGATCAGCCAGCTCGCTGACGGCAACCGCGAGCTGCTCGCGATGTCGCACAGAGCGACCCAGGAGACGCTGCTCTCCCTGCAGGACAACGTCCGTACCTACGACGGGCAGGGCCTGACGACGCCAACCGCCAGCAGCGCTCAGCTGCTTGACCGCTCCTTCTGAGAGGGACACTCCATGAGCACCTTCTCCGGAATCAGTACGGCGCTGAGCTCACTCATCGCGCAGCGCCAGGCGCTCGAGGTGTCCGGGCAGAACATCGCCAACTCGAACACCGTCGGCTACACGCGCCAGCGCGCCTCGATCTCCTCGCTGCCGGCGGCGAGCGTCTCGTCGATGTTCTCCACGAACAACGGCCCCGGGCAGGGCACGCAGGTCACGGGCATCGAACGTCTCGGGGATGTCTTCATCGACACCCGCGTGCGCAGCGAGACCGCCGGGTCCGCGTACCTCGCCGCCCGCGCCTCGGCGTACACCTCCCTCGAACAGGGCGTCGGCGAACCCTCCAAGACCGGCCTGTCGGCGCAGCTCAGCAACCTGTGGGCCGGCTTCCATGACGTCGGCAACACGCCCAACAAGGACTCCGCTCGCTCGGCGCTCCTGGAGTCTGCGAACGCAGTCGTCGACCGCATCGCCACCCTCTACGGCGCGGCCGGAACCCAGTGGACCCAGGCCCGCACCACCACCGTCGCCCTCGTCGACCAGGTCAACACGACTGCGGCGAACGTCGCCGACCTCAACACGCGCATCCTGTCGATCACCAACACGGGCGGTAGCGCCAACGAGCTGATGGATCAGCGCGACCTGCTCGTGACCCAGCTCTCCGGCCTCGTCGGGGCAACGGCCCGCGTGCGCGACAACGGCACCGTCGACGTCCTGGTCGCGGGCAACGCGCTCGTGAGCGGCGCGACCACGAAGGCGCTGACTGTGACCGGCCCGACACTGTTCTCCGGGGCGACGGGAGCCCTGGCCTCCGCCGGACCGCCCCCAGTCACGGCGATCCAGGGCGCGTCGGTCGGCGTCGCGTGGGAGAAGCCGGACGGGACCACGTCGAGCGCCGTCGGTCTGGAAGGCGGCCGCGTGGCCGGACTCCTGTCCGTACTCGCGCCGCCGTCGGCCGGGGCCGGCGGAATGCTCACCGAAGCGGCCGCGTCGTACGACGCGCTGGCGACGAAGCTCGCTGACAGCGTCAACGCGCTGCACTCCGGCGCGACGACCGTCGGCGGAGCAACAGGCATCAACTTCTTCGCGTTCGACGCGACGAAGCCCGCACTCACCTTGTCTGTCGCCATCACGCTCCCGTCCGACATCGCCGTCGCGACGCGGGGCAAGGGCGCGCTCGACGGTTCCGTCGCGGACCAGATCGCCGCTCTCGGCGCCGCGCCCGACGGACCCGATGCCGCGTGGAGCTCCACGGTCGTCCAGCTGGGCGTCCGCACCGCGAGCGGAACCTCTCGCGCCACGGTCGCCGAAGCCTCCCGCGCGAGCGCAGCGTCGCAGCAGCTGGCCCAGATGAGCGTCAGCACCGACGAGGAGAGCACCAATATGCTCGCGTACCAACGCGCGTACGAGGGTTCGGCGCGTGTGCTGACCGCGATCGACGCGATGCTCGACACGCTCATCAACCGCACCGGACTCGTGGGGAGGTAGCAGACGTGATCGGCAGAGTGACCCAGCAAACCGTCCAGCGCTCGACCCTTGCCAACCTTCAGCTCAACCTGTCCACGTTGGCCGACATGCAGGGGAAGATGTCGAGCGGCAAGAAGGTCACGGTGCCGTCCGACGACCCGGCAGCGGCATCCGACATGCTCCAGCTGCGCGGGGAGCTGCGCGCGCAGACGCAGTACGTGCGCAACGCCGACGACGGCGGCTCGTGGCTCACGACAGTCGATACCTCGCTCCAGTCGTCGCTGGCGGCGCTGCGCAACGCACGGGACCTCACGGTCCAGAGCGGCGACGCAGGCCTGGGCCCCGCGTCCCGCGAGGCGCTCGCCACCGAGCTCGACGGCGCGCGAGACACGCTCCTTGCCCAGGCCAACGCCACCTACCTCGGCCGCAACGTCTTCGCGGGGACGTCGAACGCACCCGCCGCCTTCAGCAAGGACGCGATGGGCAGCTACGCCTGGAACGGGAGCGCAACCGGCACCGTCGACCGCCGCATCAACGCGACCACGACCGTGCGGGTGGACGTGAACGGCGCGACGGCGTTCGGCGATGACACGGCCGTCGGCGACACGTCGGTCTTCAAGCTGCTCGACGGCATCGCTACGACGCTGCGGGCGGGCGGCGACGCCACCGCCGCCCTCGGCAACATCGACGCGCGCATGGAGAAGATGCTCACGCAGCTCGCCGGTGTCGGCGCCCGGCACAGCCGGGTCCTCACCGCGCAGACCGAGCTGCAGTCGGCGCAGCTGAACACGAAGACCCAGCTCTCCGGCATCGAGGACATCGACCTCGCGGAGACCATCCTGCAGCTGCAGTCACAGCAGACCGCCTACCAGGGCGCGCTCGGCGCGGCATCCAAAGTCCTGCAGCCGAGTCTGATGGACTTCCTCAAGTGAACGCCGCAGCCGCGATGATCGAGTCCCACCCGACGCCTGCCCTGCCGCGAGCGCTGCACCTCGTCGACCCGCTCCCCGGCCTGCCTGGGCACTCCGAGTTCTCCCTCACCCCGCTCGACGACATCGGGGTGCTCTTCGCGCTCCGCAGCCTCCCGGATGACGCGCAGTCGATCCGGCTCTTCGTCGTCACGCCCGGAGCGTTCTTCCCTGACTACGCCCCGGACGTCCGGCCCCACGTGCGTGCCAGCATCGGCGCGGGCGACGGATCGGTCGCGACGCTCGTCGTCGTGAGCCCCAGCGCGGACGGCAGCGCACCGACCGCGAACCTGCTCGCGCCCCTCGTGCTCGACCCCGTGACAGGCCAGGCCGTGCAGACCGTCCTCGACGGGGACCTGCCGCTGCGCGCACCCCTGGGCGCACCGCCGGGCTGAGCCGGCGACAAGCACGCCGCCAACTGCTCAACCCTGCGCCGCCACTGCCGATGAGCACCCTGACCCCGGCAATCATTCTCAGGGAGTGTGCCCGCTGATGAGCGTGCTGAACGAGCGAACCGGCACCAACCGCGCGAGCGAGATCGCGATCCTGCGGCAGCCGGTCGTCCATCCCGACCGGAGCGTGTACGGCTACGCGGTCCGTGTGAACGTCCTCGACGGAGTGGGCGGGATCTTCCCTGAGCCCGAGGTCGAGCACCTCGTCGACATCGAGTACGCACGCCTCGACGTCGAGCTGCTCGCGGGCGACCGCCCCATCCTGCTGCGCGCCACGACCCGCCTGCTGTCGGGCGACCTCGTGGCCCCGTACGCGCTGCACGCGATCGTGCTCGAGGTCTCCCCCGCACTCGCCCAGCGGGACGACGCTGCCGCGCTCGTGACCGCCGCGCGCGAACGCGGACTACGCATCGCGCTCGCCAACTACCGGGGCACCGCATCGCAGGACGCTCTCCTACCCCTCGCCGACCTCGTGAAGATCGACGTCTCCCGCGCGTCGGACGAGCTCGCGACCCTCGTCGACCGCGCGCACGACGCCGGCGGCACCGTCATTGCCGAGCGCGCGGACACGCGTGACCGCATCCACCTCGGCCGCCAGCTCGGCGTCGATCTCCTCCAGGGCCCGATGTTCCAGCGCGAACCGGCACCGAGCGGGCGCGAGTTCAGCGCCGGCGAGCTGCAGTGCCTCGAGCTCATGCAGCTGCTGAGCCAGGCACACATCGACCAGGCGGCAGTGGTCCGCGTCGTCAGCTCGGACCCCGAGCTCGCGATGCGCGTGCTGCACCTGGTCAACTCGTCCAGCTACGCACTGCGTCGTGAGATCGACTCGGTCCACCAGGCGGTCGTCCTCGTCGGTCCGCAGCAGATCGCGGCGCTCGCCATGGCGTCCCTCATCGACGCCCGACCGACGTCCCTCGGAGCGCTCTGGGCCATCCTGACCCGGGCCCTGGCGTGCAAGGGCATGAGCGGCGACGACGCCGGCTACACCGTCGGACTGCTTTCGTCGGTCGCGTCCCAGCTGGGTGTCCCACCGGCCGAGCTCGTGTCCCGCACGGGGGTCTCGGCCGATGTCGCGAGCGCTCTCCTGCGTCAGGAGGGCCCCTACGGACAGGCGCTCGCGGCAGTGCTCGCGCACGAGGAGAACGATCTCGACGGCGTCCGTGCGACGGGGTACGAGCCCCACGACGTCGCGCGCGTCTACCTCAGCGCGGTTCCTCAGGCGCTCGCCACGGCGTCATCGCTCTCCGTCGGTTCCCGTTACTGACGCACCAAGCAGCTAGCCTGTCGACGTGCCCTCACTGATCGACGTCGTGCTCCACCCAGAACGCGGCAAGCCGTCACCCGAGCCGCTCCCGGTCAGCCTGCGCCCTCTTGCGCGCTTCGGCATCGTGGTCTGGGCGATCGCCGTCGTGGTGACCTGGGCTCTGTGGTTCGTCGGACAGGTGCCCGGAACCGCCGTCTGGACGTGCGTGGCCGGTGTGGCGCTCGGTGTCATCGGGCTCGGGTTCGTGCACTGGCGGGGCTGGCGCTGACGGTCGTCTGACTTCTCAGGAGCCCCGCTCCGTCAGGAACCCTGCCCGGCCGCCGGGTCGAGGGCCATCTCGACCGCGAGGTCCTGGGCTCGTGCGGGTTCGGTCAGGACGACCTCGACAGCGTGCCGGTCCACCCAGCGCCCTGCGGCCTGCGCGAGCCCGCGGGCCAGCCCAGCGAGCTGCGTCGCGTGCACGACGGCATCCACCCCGCCGCCCTCGACCCACCAGTCCACCGGCGTCCCGTCGACGTGCAGGGTCTCGTGCTCGACCCACGTCGGCGGCGCCTCGGGCCACAGCGCGAGCACGCCCTCGGGCGTCGGGACGAGGTCTGCCTCCCGCGGACCGTCGGCGTTGTCGTCGACCACGCCCTCCGCGAGCTCGGAGGCCAGCGGCACGTCGAGCAGCGCGGCCAGCGCGCCCGCGACCGCCGGTGGTGCGGGCACCAGTGCGGCCACGTCCGTGCGCTGCAACCACATCGGAGCGTCCGCGACCGCGGCGTCGTCAGCGTGCACGACGACTACCCGATGCGCGTCCACGAGCGCGGGCACGAGCTCGACGTCGTCCCCCGGGCCACCGGCCACCCGATCGACGTCCGCCGCGAGCGACGACCACGCCCGCCACAGCGCCGTCGCGAGCGCCAGGTCGACGGGCGAACCGGCGGGCCCGAGCCCAGCGAGGACCCGAGCCCACGCGCTCGCGTCGAGCGAGGTCAGGGTCGCCACACCGCCGAGCGCACGCTGGACCTGCGCGTCGAGCGGGCGGACCGACTCGGGCGCAGCGGGCAGCAGGCGGCGCACCGCGTCGTCGGCCTCGGCGCTCGCGAACGGGTGGTCGAGGCCGATCCCCGCGCGGGCACGGAGCCACCACGACGCGTACGACGGCGCCTCGCGGCCGCCCTGACCCTCCGCGCGGACCGGGTCGAGGAGGGCGCGACGCAAGGCTGGCTGGGTCGCGAGCCGGTCGAGGACCTCAGCCCACGCGTCCGGGTCGACCGCGTCGAGGTCCGCGACGGCCACGACCTCGGGCACGTAGGCGCCGCGACCAAGCGCGTGGGACAGCGCGACGACGTACTGCGGCCAGCCGTCGAGCGACTGCGCCGCGAGCGCGCTCGCACCGTTACCCTCGTCGTCGAGCTGATCGGGGTCGGCGACCACCTCCGTGACGCGCACGGCCACGAGGTCGTCCCGGACCCCGGCAGCGACCAGCACGTCCGCGCCCCACCGCTCGATCGTCGCGAGCTCGACCGGCGCAAGGACGCGCGGGTCGAGCAGCCGCGAAGCGATCGAGCCCGTGAGTACGAGCCCGTGCGCGGGAGTCGGTTCGCCGTCGGCGGCGGTCAGTGTCAGGAGTCCGAGCCACCCCGCGGTGTCGCGGTCGACGACGTCGCGCAGCGAGCGGTCCCCCGCGCTCGTCCGCTTCCCCAGCGCGTGCCGGACGAGGGTGAGCACCGCATCGGTCACGTCGCGCGCGACCTCGAGGTCGTCGTCGTCGGCCTGGTCGAGGACCGCTTGACGCACGGCCGCGTGGCGC
Organism: Cellulomonas sp.; assembly: GCA_012927595.1. Taxonomy (GTDB): domain Bacteria; phylum Actinomycetota; class Actinomycetes; order Actinomycetales; family Cellulomonadaceae; genus Cellulomonas_A. The sequence goes on along the minus strand of JABBOW010000123.1, from coordinate 26,825 downwards.
AGGAGCCCGGCCGCGTCGACCTCTTCCGCACCGAGCTGGGTGAGCAGCGGGTGCTGGGCCGCGGGGTGCACGACGCGCAGGCCCCAGCGCGACAGGACGTCCAGGACGCCGGTGCCGGTCCAGCCGCCGGTCGCCGAGTCGACCTGGTCGGCCTCGGTACCCGCGAAGACGACGTCGCGCTCGGCTGCGTCGGCGTCCTGGGCGGGCAGCTGCACCAGACCGCGGGGACCGCGGACCATCCGGCCGTCCGCGAGCGGCACCGGCAGCGACCCCAGCGCCTCGCGGACGGACGCGTCACTGGCTGCAGGCTCGAGCGCCGCATACAGCTCACGCCACTCCTCAGGCGGACCGGAGTGCATCGCGGGGAGCTCTTCGACGAGGTCGGCGAGCTCGCGCAGCTCGACGCCCAGGGTGCGCGCGGCCGCTTCGGTCCCGGGCGCGAGCCGCACGAGGCCCGACGCGCGCAGAGCGAGCGCACCGACCGCGACGGGATCGCGACCGATCGCGCCGACGACAGCGACGGCGCGCCGCGGCTCGATCAGCGAGTCGGGGTCGACCTGGCCGACCTCGGCGGCGCCGAACACGTCGATCCGACTCGCTCCGTCCGACTCGTCGTCCGGCAGCGGGCTCAGCGGGTCGCACGCACCGGTCGCGCTGCGAAAGACGGTGCCGGCAGGATCGGTCGCGTCGGCCTGTCCGGGTTGCCGCGCAGGCGCCGGTACGGCTGCGGCAAGGAGCGGTGTACCTGCGAGCCGTTCGACGATCCGGTCCCGCAGCGCAGAGTCGAGCGCGCCGGCCGGCAGCCCGGTCGGGACGAGGTCGAGCGGGTCGCCGCCGTCCACCGCGACCGAGACGGCAAGCCGCGCGTACACGCGAGCTGCATGGTCGAGGACGGCGTCGGTGAGGGGCCCGGCGGCCACGTGCCGACGCGTCGGGTCGAGCGGCAGGGTCGCGACGAGCAGGGCGGGCACGCTGCACGGCTCGTCGGTCGGGGTCGGCGCGTGCACGACGCGCTGCCATGCCGCGCGCGGAGCGAAACCCGGCTCGGCTGATGCGCTCGACCAGTAGTCGTCCGGCATCAGGGCCCGGTCGCCCGGCGCCGCGGCGGTGCGCGGGACGGCCCACGTCACGCGCCACGCACGCGCACCCCGCTCCTCGACGGGCCGGGCCGCGAGCAGCGCGAGGTCGAGCTCCCCGTGCGCCGAGGCGATACGCCACCTGTCCGCGACGTCCGCGATGCGGCGCACCGGGTGCTCGCCCGCATCGTCCTCGACCACGATCTCCACGAGCCCGGGCAGCGCGAGCAGCATCGGGTCGCCCACTCGCGCGAGCAGCGTCCGCACCTCGTCGGCGGCGACCTCGTCCCGCAGCTCGAGGACGACTGCCGTGTCGTAGCCGGTCGGCGGAGCGCCCTCGGCGGGCAGTGGCAGGCGCAGCGCGGGCAGCGAGCCGTCGCGTCGGCGCACCTCGTCAGCCAGCGCGGGACTGTCCTGGGACGCCCGGGCGAGCATCTCGATGGTGTCCGCGACCGAGAACCGCACACCGCCCGACGTCGAGAGCACCGACACCTCGTCGGCCACGGCCCGCACGGCCGCGAACCCGACCCCGAACCGTCCGACGACACCCATCCCGGCATGACCGTGCGGGCCGCTGCTCGTCGCGTCTGTCGGTTCGCCGTCGCGTTTGGCCGACGCACGCATCGACGCGAGCGACGCGACCCCCGCGTCGTCGAGGGGCTCGCCGGTGTTCGCGGCGATGAGCACCTCGCCGTCGGGTGTCGACGCGAGCCTCAGCAGGAGCCGGCCCGGCATCCCGGCCCGCGTGGCGGCGTCCGCGGCGTTCTGTGCGAGCTCGACGAGCACCCGGTCGCGGTAGTACCCGCGGGCGTGGTCCTCCTCGGTGTTGGCGTCCTCGCGCAGCCGGGCGGGCGATGCTCGCCACGCCCCCAGGACGGCCGCTCGAAGAGCCGCCGTCCCGAAGGCGTCGCGGGTCATGGCTACTGGCTCGTCCGCGCCGACTCGTCGTCGACCGACTCGTCGTCGCTCGGAACGTCGTCCGCAGGCGCCGCGTCCACGGGCGCCGCGTCCACGGGCGCCTCGTCCACGGGCGCCTCGTCCACGGGCGCCTCGGGAACGGGGACGCCGTCGGACGTTGCGTCGTCGGCCGGGACCGCGGTCGCCGGCGCCCCGAGCGTCACGAGCTCGATGTCGAGGTCGTCGATCGCGGCGCTCGGCTCGGGCCAGTCGCTCGCGTGCGGCTCGGTGTCGGTCTCGGAGTGGGCGCCGCAGCCGTGCTCGAGGCCCACGACACGACCGTCGTCGGGCGACCACTCGTTCGCGCAGACGCCATACACCGTCCCGAGCGCACCCTGGAGCGGGACGAGGAAGCCGCAGCTGAGGCACGCGTCCGCGGCCGCGAGCGCACCGGCTGACGTCGGCCCCTGCGAGCCGGTGTACCAGCGGGTGGCAGCGGCATCGCGGCCGTCGCGCGACAAGACCCGGACCCGCGCGAGGGCAAGCCCTTCGATCGCGACGGAGTCCAGCTCGTCGTCCCCGGTGGGGGTCCACCCAGGCTCGAGGCGCGGGTCGTCGGCGCGGAACGGCACGACGTCGCCCGGACCGATGTCGCCGGGACGCAGCCGCTCGGACCACGGCAGCCACTCGGGCGAGAGGATTGCGCCGTCGCCGGGGAGCAGCACGGCCTCGCAGACCGTGGCGACACGACCGCGCGGTACCCGGGCGACCGTGACTGTCCACTGCCAGCCTTGGTAGCCGGTCGCGGCGCACGCGAACCGGTGCGAGACGAGCCGTTCACCTTCGGCGACCGCACCGACGTACTCCCCGACGTCCGAAGGGTGCTCGGCGAGCTCGACTGCGAACTGGCGCGCGAGGTCGCCGGCGGCGCTGAGGACAGCGTCCTTGGTCGCGGCGGCCACGCTCACGCCTCGAAGCTCTCGGCTACGGCACGCAGGAGCGACGCGTACTTCTCGCCTTGGGCCTTCTCCGGGTAGCGGCCCCGGCGCAGGTCGTTGCCGACCTTGTCGAGGACCTTGATGAGGTCCTCGACGATGACCACCATGTCGTCGGCCGGCTTGCGCGCGGCCTTCGCGACAGACGGGACCGGGTCGAGAATCTTGACCGCAAGGGCCTGTGGTCCGCGGCGACCGTCAGCGACGCCGAACTCGACCTTCGCGCCGGGCTTGGGCGGGGCAGCTCCGGCCGGCAGCGCGGACGCATGCAGGAACACCTCGTCGCCCTCGTCGCTGGCGATGAATCCGAAGCCGCGCTCGGTGTCGAACCACTTGACCTTGCCGGTGGGCACTTCAACCCCAGATGTGTCGATGGATGTGACGGTGCACGTCGTACCGGACAAGGCTACCCGGCGCTGGTGCCCCGCGTGGTCGCGCGCGCAGTATTCAGTGCGGTCGTGAGCGCGGAACGGACCCTGGGCGACCCGCTGCGCGGTCCTGGTGCGCCACCGGGCGCACGTATCGTTGTGCGGATGGCCACTTTCAGCGAGGACCTGCGCAGTCGCAGCGACGACGAGCTCGTCGCGCTGCTGCGGCGTCGCCCTGACCTGGCGTCCCCGTCACCCTCGACGCTGTCGTCGCTCGCGGCGCGGGCCACCAGCCGCGCGAGCCTCGAGCGCGCGCTCGGCAGCGTGGACGCGGTCGTGCTGCAGGCGGTCGAGGCGGTGGTCGCACTGCACGACGACGCCACGCCGGTCACGGCAGACCGCGTCGCGCAGGCGGTCGGGGCCCGCTCGGACGCCGACCGTGAGCTGGTCGACATGGCGCTCGCCCGTGCGGTCAGCCTGCTGCTCGTGCGGCTGGACGAGGAGCCGGCCACCGGCACGGCCACCGGCCGGGGACTGCTCGCCGCGCCCGGTCTCGCCGAGCTGCTGGGTCCGTATCCGGCGGGGCTCCCGCCCGCAGGGACCGTCTCCGGCGGACCCGCGCCAACCGGCCGAAACGGCGCAGTCACCCCCACGGTGCCCGCACCACTGCTTCTGGGCGACGTCCTCGCCGATGCACCTCCGGGTGCCCGTCAGGTCCTCGACGCGCTCATGTGGGGCCCGCCGGTCGGCCTGCTGCCCGCGGTCCGGACCCCCGCCCGGGACGCCGTGCAGTGGCTGCTCACGCACGGGCTGCTCTTTCCCGGCGACACCCGGCACGTGCTCCTCGCGCGTGACGTCGCGCTCGCGCTGCGGTCGGGCCGGACGCACGCCGAACTGCGCCGCCCGCCCGCGGCCCCGTCCGACGTGCGCCACCCGCTCGAGCTCGTCGCAGGCGAGTCGGTCATGGCCGCGCAGCGGATCGTCCGGCTCGTCGCCTCGCTCGTGCGCACGTGGGAGATCGAGCCGGCGCCGGTCCTGCGCACGGGTGGGCTCGGGGTGCGTGAGCTGCGCAAGCTCGCCGCCCAGCTCGAGACCGAGGAGGCCGACACGGCGTTCGTCGTCGAGCTCGCCGGTGCCGCCGGCCTGGTGGCCGACGACCGCGAGGAGATCCCCTCGTTCGCGCCGACGCTCGCGGTCGACGACTGGCTCACGGCCGAGCTGTCCGTCCGGTGGGCCCTGCTCGCTCGGATGTGGCTCACGACCAACCGCACCGCCTGGATGGTCGGCGCCCGGGACGATCGCGGAACGGTGCGGGCTGCTCTCAACCCGGAGCTGACCCGGCCGTGGGCGCCCCGCCTGCGCGCTTCGGTCCTTGGCGTGCTCGCAGACGCCGCGCCGGGCACCGCGCTGACTGTCGCGCAGGTGAGCGAGCAGCTCGCCTGGCGGACACCGCGCGCCCTGCCACCGACGGCTGCGGTCGCGGCAACGCTCCGCGAGGCTGGACTCCTCGGCGTCGTGGCCGCGGGCGCACTCTCCCCCGCGGGTCGCGCGCTGCTCCCCGACCTGCGTCCCCTCGACGAGGTGGCCGCGACCGCGCGCTCTGGGGACGGTCGGCGGGCACGTTCGGCGGCACCGTCGAGTGCCGGGGCGCGCGCGCAGCCGGATGCGGACGACGTGGCCGCGGCGCTGCGTGACGGGCTCGCGGATGCGGTCGACGAGATCCTGCTGCAGGGCGACCTGACGGGCGTGGTCCCCGGCCGCCCCTCCCCCGAGCTCGAGGCTCTCATCGAGCGCGCCGCCCGGGTCGAGTCCCGCGGCGGCGCCCTGACCGTCCGGTTCACGCCCGAGAGTGTGCGCGCCGCGCTCGACGCCGGGACGACCGCCGACGAGCTGCTCGCGGGCCTCGCAGCGCACTCCCGCGGTTCGGTGCCCCAGCCGCTCGACTACCTCGTGCGGGACGCCGCGCGCCGGCACGGTCGGCTGCGGGCCGGCGCCGCTTCGAGCTACGTGCGCGCCGAGGACCCGGCGCTGCTCGCGGGCCTCGTCGAGGACCCACGTCTCGCGGCGTTCGGACTCGTGCGGCTGGCCCCGACCGTCCTGGCCGCCCAGGTCTCGACCCGCGAGCTGCTGGCCGCTCTGCGGGAGCGTGGGCTCGCGCCCGTCGCCGAGGGCCCTGACGGGCACATCGTGCACGCCGAGCGCGTGATCCGCCGCGTCACGCGCCGGCCGCGGCGCGGGCTGGTGACGCCACCCGACGACGCCTCTCACAGCGCGGCAGCTCGCGCGGCAAGGGTTGCAGCCCTGGTCCCCGAGCTGCGCCGGGCCGAGCTCGCGCAGCAGGCGGACCTTCAGGCACAGCTGGCCGACCGGGAGGCGCACCGGGTCGCCGCGCGGTCCCGGGCGGATGATGCCGCCTCCGCAGCGACAGCCGCCCGAGCAGCCGGTCGGGGCACGGCTGCCGACGACGCCCTCGGCTCGAGCGCCGCGGAGCTGGACCAGCACGCTTCCGTCGGCGGTCGCCCGCGCGCGGTCGACGCGGGTCCCCGCGGCGGCGTCGGACACCGACCACTCGCGCGCTGCACGACGCCCGCGACGCCCGCGACATCCGCGACGTCGGGCGGAACAGCCGACCCCGTCGCAGCGTTGGGACTGCTACGCGAGGCCGTGGAGGACCGCACAGACGTGTGGCTCGAGCTCGTGGACGCCCATGGAGTCCCGCAGCGACGGCGCGTACGTCCGCTCCGGCTCGAGGCCGGGCGACTGCGAGCGCTCGACCCCGCGCGCGACTCCGAGCTGACCGTCGCGGTGCACCGCATCGCGTCCGTCGCCCGGGTCGAGCCGGACCCGCTGGACCCCACCGAGGAGACGCATGACTGACGGCCCGCTGATCGTGCAGAGCGACAAGACGCTCCTGCTCGAGGTCGACCACGACCAGGCGGCGGCATGCCGACGCGCGATCGCGCCGTTCGCCGAGCTCGAACGGGCACCCGAGCACGTCCACACCTATCGGCTGACCCCGCTCGGGCTGTGGAACGCGCGCGCCGCGGGTCACGACGCCGAGCTCGTCGTCAGCGTGCTGCTCGAGTACTCGCGGTACCCCGTCCCGCACGCGCTTCTGATCGACATCGCCGAGACCATGTCACGGTACGGGCGGCTGCAGCTCGTCCAGGACCCGGTGCACGGGCTGGTGCTGCACGCGCTCGACAAGGCCGTGCTCATGGAGGTCATGCGGTCCAAGCGCAGCGCGGGCCTGCTCGGGGCGCGCATCGACGACACCGACGTGATCGTGCACCCGAGCGAGCGCGGCCACCTCAAGCAGGTGCTGCTCAAGCTCGGCTGGCCCGCCGAGGACCTCGCGGGCTACGTCAACGGCGAGGCCCACGCGATCTCGCTCGACACCGCTGGCATCTCGAACCCGGGCAAGGACGGCGCACCGCGCCCTTGGCACCTGCGGCCCTACCAGAACCAGGCGATCGACGGCTTCTGGCACGGCGGCTCGGGCGTCATCGTGCTCCCCTGCGGTGCCGGGAAGACGCTCGTGGGCGCGGGCGCGATGGCCCGCTCGCAGACCACGACGCTCATCCTCGTGACCAACACGGTCAGCGCGCGCCAGTGGCGCGACGAGCTGCTCAAGCGCACGTCGCTGACCGACGACGAGATCGGTGAGTACTCGGGCGCCCGCAAGGAGGTCCGCCCGGTCACGATCGCGACCTACCAGGTCATGACGACCAAACGGAAGGGCGTCTACACGCACCTCGAGCTGCTCGACGCCCGCGACTGGGGTCTGGTCATCTACGACGAGGTCCACCTCCTGCCCGCGCCGATCTTCCGCATGACCGCCGACCTGCAGGCTCGGCGTCGGCTCGGTCTGACGGCGACCCTCGTGCGCGAGGACGGTCGCGAGGACGAGGTGTTCAGCCTCATCGGCCCCAAGCGGTTCGACGCCCCCTGGAAGGACATCGAGGCGCAGGGGTACATCGCACCGGCCGACTGCGTCGAGGTCCGCCTCACGATGCCCGAGCGGGACCGCATGATCTACGCGACCGCCGAGCCCGAGGACAGGTACCGGCTCGCCGCGACCGCACCCGGGAAGAACCACGTCGTCGAGCAGCTCGTCGCCAAGCACGAGGGCGAGCCGACCCTGGTCATCGGGCAGTACATCGACCAGCTGGAGGAGCTCGCCGCACACCTGGGTGCCGACCTCATCACGGGTTCGACCACGGTCCCCGAACGCCAGCGGCTGTACGACGCGTTCCGGACCGGCGAGATCACCAAGCTGGTCGTGAGCAAGGTCGCGAACTTCTCGATCGACCTGCCGGAGGCGTCGGTCGCGATCCAGGTGTCGGGTTCGTTCGGGTCACGCCAGGAAGAGGCGCAGCGCCTCGGGCGGCTCCTGCGGCCCAAGGGCGACGGCCGGCCGGCGCACTTCTACGCAGTCGTCGCTCGGGACACGGTCGACCAGGACTTCGCGGCGCACCGCCAACGGTTCCTCGCGGAGCAGGGCTATGCGTACACGATCGTCGACGCCGAGGACCTCGTCACCGACTGACGCGGCCGGCCGCGCCGAGAGGGCAGCACGGCTCACACAGACAGCAGAGCGGCTCAGACGAGAGCCGCGCCGGTGACAGCTCTCTCATTGACCAGGACGACGAACGCCTGCGCGATCCGGCACCCTGCATCCGCCAGCTCGTCGGCACGGCTCGCGTACGCGTCGCGGACCTCGGCAGCGTCGACGTCCTCGTCAGCGCGCGCCCACAGCGAGAGCAGGTCGGTGCCGGCCTCGGGGTGGAACTGCACGCCCCACGCCGACCCGATCCGGAACGCCTGGTAGGGGTACATCGCCGACGACGCGAGCCAGGTCGCACCGCGCGGCAGGTCGACGACCGCGTCGGCGTGCATGCTCGGCATCGGGGTGCTGCGCCGCCCCTCGGCGACCGTCAGGTCGAGGAGCCCGCCGAGGAGCACGTCACCCACAGCCTCGGAGCGCCACTGCACGTCGATGACGCCCGCCTCGATGCCAGGGGGTGCCGCGACCTGCAGCCGCCCACCACGGGCCAGCGCCCACATCGGCGCGCCGAGACAGATCGCGAGGGTCGGCACACCCGACGCGGACGCCGCGGCCAGCAGCTCGCGCGTCGCGGGCAGCCAGGGCGCGACGACGTCGTCCACCGCGCTCATGTCCCCGCCGAGCACGATGAGACCGGCGCCGACCTCGGTCGGGTCGACCGGGACCGTCTCGCCAGCGTAGGAGCGGATCGTGCGGAGCTCGACCCCGTCCAGCCACTCCTCGAACATGTCGAGCGGGACGTTCGCGTCCTGCTGGATGACAGTCACGACGCGAGGGCCCGGGGTGCTGGGCGCGGGAGAAGTCTCAAAGGTCACGCGGTGACGGTACTCCGGGCTGCCCGAGAGCCCGAAACGTGCAGGTCGTGGGCCCAGACTTCACCTCCGGTGGGCACCAGGTCCGTTGCACCAAGGACCGCGGGGGTCAAGGTTCGGAGCCTGACCCGACGACCGCTCGCCCAGCGCCGCACCCGTTGACTCCGGGCGGCGCAGCGCCTCGCCCCGGTCTCCGCGCTGAGCGTCCCGGGCGTGGTCGGCGCGCGCGCCTGAGGAGCTCGCGGGCAACAAGCGGCGCTCCAGCGAGATCGCCGTGCGCGTCGCGCCTGCCCGGACGACGCTCGCGGGCCTGGCTTCGACGTACCCCCCGGCCGCCCTCGCGTCCGTGAGTGCCTCGACCGACGCCGGGCGCCAGGCTGTCGCGTCCGCCCAGCAGGCGCGGACCGGTGGCGACCCGCTAGCGGCGCTGGCGGCGCTGCACGACGCCGAGGCACGGCTCGACGCGACCCTCGCCCCGTTCCGCGAGCATGCCGAGCAAGGCGCCCGTGCGCAGGCGCAGGCCACCGACCTGCTGGGCCGCGTGACCTCCCAGGTCCGAGGTGTCTCCGACTACGTCGAGACGCGGCGCGGCGCAGTCGGTCCGGAGGCGCGGACCAGGCTGTCCGAGGCTGCGCGCCTCGCGCAGCAGGCACAGGTCATGCTCCCGACCGACCCGGTGGCCGCGCTCGCGCAGGTCCAGCAGGCAGGCAGTCTCGCGGAGCAGGCCAGGCAGCTCGCTCAGGCGGACGTGCAGCAGAAGAAGGGCAGCGCACCGACCGTCTGAGCCGCCGCGTGGGACAGACACCGGGCGATCGTGCAGCGAGCACCCAGGCAGCTCTCAGGTCCTGTGGGCAGAATAGACGCATGAATGGACCGTCCGGCGTGCCCGAGGCCCGGCTCCTTGTCGTCGACGACGAGCCCAACATCCGCGAGCTCCTCGCGACGTCCCTGCGGTTCGCGGGTTTCGAGGTGTTCGCCGCCGCCGACGGCGCCAGTGCGCTGCGTCTCGCCCGACAGGTCGAGCCCGACCTGCTCGTGCTCGATGTCATGCTCCCTGACATGGACGGGTTCACCGTCACGCGTCGCCTGCGCGAGAAGGGTCAGCACGTCCCGGTCCTGTTCCTGACAGCCCGCGACGACACCGCGGACAAGGTCCAGGGTCTGACGGTCGGCGGCGACGACTATGTGACCAAGCCGTTCAGCCTCGAGGAGGTCGTGGCGCGCATCCGGGCAGTACTGCGGCGCACGAACCCCGCCGAGGTCGACCCCGGCAGTGTGCTGTCCTACGCGGACCTCGAGCTCGACGAGGACTCCCACGAGGTGCGCCGGGCCGGCCAGGTCGTCGAGCTGTCCCCCACCGAGTTCAAGCTGCTGCGTTACTTGCTGCTCAACCCCGGCCGGGTCCTGTCCAAGACCCAGATCCTCGACCACGTCTGGCAGTACGACTGGGGCGGCGACGCGAACATCGTCGAGTCCTACATCTCCTACCTGCGGCGCAAGATCGACCAGGTCGACGGTCGCGACGGGACGCGCGTCGTCCCGCTCATCCAGACGAAGCGGGGGGTCGGCTACCTGCTGCGCCTGCCCAGCGGTTCGTGAGCGGTCCCGACGCGCCGCGCGGGCGGATGCGACGGATCCACCTGCCGCGCGTCGGCGGCTCGCGGTTCGCACCGCTGGCGGCCGGGGTCCGCGCGCGCTGGGCCCGGGTGCCGCTGCTGGCTCGGCTCGTGGGCATCATCACGGTGCTGCTCACGGTCGGCCTGCTGATCGCGGGCGCGACGACCGCGACGCAGCTTCAGCGCTACCTCGTCGGGCGCGTCGACAAGCAGCTCGAGACCGAGGCGTCGAGCCTCGCGATCCGGCAGCTCGACGCGCTGCAGCGCAACGGCTGCAACCAGGGTGGCACCTCGCTGCTGCCCAGCGACTACACCGTGATCTTCCGCTTCACGGCAGTCACGGGCCAAGATGCCACCGAGACCGTCGAGGACTGCGGTCGCAGCGTGACCTACGAGAAGTCCGGGGCGCCGAAGCTGCCCACGCTCACGCCGACCGAGGCCGACGCGCTCGGCGGTGAACCGTTCACCGTCGCGAGCACGCGCTCGGACTCGTCGTGGCGTGTCGTGGCGTACCCCCTCGGTCTCGGAGGCTTCTACACCGGCACGGTCACAGTCGGGCTGCCGCTCGGCGGCATCCAGCAGACGGTCGAGCGGATCGTCCTGCTGCTCGTGTCGAGCGGCGCCGTCATCATCGTCATCGGCGCGCTCGCCGGCAGCTGGGCCGTGCGCCGCTCGCTGCGACCCCTGCGGGAGATTGAGGACACCGCTGCCGGGATCGCCGCGGGGGACATGACTCGCCGCGTGCCCCCTGCGCCGCCGTCGACCGAGGTCGGTCGGCTCGGCGAGGCGCTGAACGGCATGCTCACGCAGATCGAGCAGGCGTTCGACGCGCGCACCGCCTCGGAGGGCCGGATGCGCCGGTTCGTCGCGGCCGCCTCGCACGCGCTGCGGACGCCGCTGGCCGCGATCCGCGGGTACGGCGAGCTGTACCGCATGGGCGCGCTCACGCAGCGTGACCAGGTCGACGACACCATGCGGCGCATCGAGCAGTCGGCGACCCGCATGGGCGGTCTCGTCGAGGACCTGCTCGCGCTCGCGCGCCTCGACGAGCGACGCCCGTTGCGGTCCGACGAGGTCGACCTCGCGGTCCTGGCGGCCGACTCGATCAGCGACCTGCATGCGCTCGACCCCGACCGCCCGCTGAAGATTCAGCCGTTGGACGGGACCGACGGGCTGCGCTCGTGCACGGTCGTCGGCGACGAACGGATGCTCCGGCAGGTGCTGTCGAACCTCGTCGGCAACGTCGTCGCCCATACCCCTGCGGGCACCGGTGTCGAGATCGCGCTCGGGAGCCGCGACGGCTCGGCTGTCCTCGAGGTCCGCGACCACGGCCCAGGGATCGACCCCGAGCACGCCGCACGCGTCTTCGAACGCTTCTACCGCGTCGATGCCAGCCGGAGCCGGAACGCCGCAGGGCTGGGGAAGGGCGGGGGCGCGGGGCTCGGCATGGCGATCGTCGCGGCGATCGTCAGAGCCCACCACGGCGACGTCGACATCGAGGAGACGTCCGGCGGCGGCACGACCGTCCGCGTGACTCTGCCCGTCGTCGCACCGGAAAGTCCACCTGCTGGACCGGTGCCAGCGCCGCCAGGTGCCGCCTGAGCCTGACGGCAACTACGATGATCTGGCTCAGAAAGTAGATCATTCACAGAGGGTGGTTCATGGAAGTCCGCGAGGCACCACAGTGGTTGCTCGCTGCGTTCGTCCGGAGCGCCGTCGGCGCCGGGGCGACCGCGGAACGCAACGACATCAAGGCAGTCGGCGAGAAGCTCATCGACAAGTGGTCCTCGCCCGGCCGGAGGTTCCACAACCTGCGTCACCTGGTCGATGTGCTCGCTCGCGTCGACGAGCTCGCCGAGGAGACCCACGAGCCTGACCTCGTCCGCCTGGCGGCCTGGTACCACGGCGCGATCTTCGACGCGGCCGACATCGCCGCGTACGCGAACCGTGGGGGGGAGGACGAGGTCGCCAGCGCCCTGCTCGCCCGCACCGACCTCCTCGCTCTCGGCGTGCCCGAGGCCCGTGCGGCGCGCGTGCACGCCCTGGTGAACGCCCTCGTGCGGCACACCCCGAACCCGACCGACTTCGACTGCGCCGTCCTGTGCGACGCCGACCTGGCGATGCTCGCGGTCGACCCGCAGCGATACAAGGTCTACCTGCACGACATCCGCGCGGAGTACGAGCACCTGCCCGTCGAGCACTACCTGCGCGCGCGCCTGCGGATCCTGCGCAAGCTCATCGGTCGGCCCAGCCTGTTCATGAGCCCGCTCGGAGCGGCATGGGAGGAGCCCGCCCGGCAGAACCTGTCGGCGGAGCTGCAGCGCCTCGAGAAGGAGCTCAGCGCCATCGAGGCCGTGTCAGTCAACGCCGGTGGGCCCGCGGCGGAGTCCGCCCCGTCGCACGTCGAGCCGCCCACAGCCGCTGGCTGAGCGAACCAGCCCAGTACGCCGCCCGGGTCGTCCTCGCGCGCGGGCTGAGTTCCATAGCGTCCGTGCTTCCACGAGACGAGGAGGTCACCCATGAGCAAGTTCGAGGTCGACAGCGCGCAGGTCGCGCAGGCAGCCGCCGCAGTCCAGGCACGCACCGCGGCGGTGCGCGCGGAGGTCGCGGCGCTGCAGCGGCAGCTGAACGAGCTGCAGAGCACTTGGCGCGGCGGCGCGGCCACCGCCTTCACCGGCGTCATGACCGAGTGGTCAGCGACGCAGGCGCGCGTCGAGCAGGCCCTCGACCACATCACGACGGCCCTGCACACGGCCGCGCGCACCTACGCGGACGCCGAGTCCCAGGCGTCGCGGCTGTTCATGCGCTGATCAGCTCAACGCGCCGGGCACCGTAGATTCAGTCCATGGCGGTGCTGGTCGATCCCCCGATATGGCCCCGGCACGGGCGGCTGTGGGCGCACCTCGTGAGCGACGAGTCGCTCGACGAGCTCCATGCGTTCGCCGCCCGGGCCGGTATCCCGGCGCGCGGGTTCGACCACGACCACTACGACGTGGCCGACAGCCTGCACGCCGAGCTCATCGCGCTCGGCGCGGAGCCGGTGAGCCCGCACGAGCTCATCCGGCGATTGCGCGCGTCCGGCCTGCGGGTCCGCAGCCGCGACCGCAGCCGGCCCGGCACCTGACCAGAACGGTGCCCGACAGGATCAGCACGGGCAGGATCGGCGCCACGACGGGATCGGCACAACAGCTGGGTCGGCACAACGACAGCCCCCGCACGAACGAAAGACGGGCCGGTCACCTCGCGGTGACCGGCCCGTCTTTCTGTGGATCGTCGTGCAGTGCAGCCGAGGCTGCGGGGTTACCTCAGCGGATCAGAACCCGCCGCCGAAGTCCTCGCCGCCACCGCCGCCGCCGGCCGAGGCCTTCTCCGGCTTGTCGGCCACGACGGCCTCGGTGGTGAGGAAGAGCGCGGCGATGGACGCCGCGTTCTGCAGCGCGGAGCGCGTGACCTTCACCGGGTCGTTGACGCCGGCGAGGAGCAGGTCCTCATAGACGTTCGTCGCGGCGTTGAGGCCGTGGCCCGGGGGCAGGTTGCGGACCTTCTCCGCCACGACGCCACCCTCGAGACCTGCGTTGATCGCGATCTGCTTGAGCGGCGCGTCGAGCGCGACGCGAACGATGTTCGCCCCGGTCGCCTCGTCACCCTCGAGAGCGAGAATGCTCGGGTCCGCGAACGCGAGCTTGCCGGCCTGGATGAGCGCAACGCCACCACCGGCGACGATGCCCTCTTCGACGGCGGCCTTCGCGTTGCGAACGGCGTCCTCGATGCGGTGCTTGCGCTCCTTGAGCTCGACCTCGGTCGCAGCGCCGGCCTTGATGACGGCAACGCCGCCGGCCAGCTTCGCGAGACGCTCCTGGAGCTTCTCACGGTCGTAGTCCGAGTCGGAGTTCTCGATCTCGGCACGGATCTGCGAGACGCGGCCGGCAATCTGCGCGGCATCGCCCGAGCCCTCGACGATGGTCGTCTCGTCCTTGGTGACGACGATCTTGCGCGCCGTGCCGAGGACCTCGAGGCCGACCGTGTCGAGCTTGAGTCCGACGGTCTCGGAGACGACCTGACCACCGGTGAGGATCGCCATGTCCTGGAGCATCGCCTTGCGGCGGTCCCCGAAGCCGGGCGCCTTGACGGCGACGGACTTGAACGTGCCGCGGATCTTGTTCACGACGAGCGTGGCCAGGGCCTCGCCCTCGACGTCCTCAGCGATGATGAAGAGCGGCTTGCCAGCCGCGATGACCTTCTCCAGGAGGGGAAGCAGGTCCTTGACGTTCGAGATCTTCGACTCGACGAGCAGGACGTAGGCGTCCTCGAGGACAGCCTCTTGGCGCTCCGGGTCGGTGACGAAGTACGCCGACAGGTAGCCCTTGTCGAAGCGCATGCCCTCGGTCAGCTCCAGCTCGAGGCCCAGCGCGCTGGACTCCTCGACTGTGATGACGCCTTCCTTGCCGACCTTGTCGAGTGCCTCGGCGATGAGCTCGCCGATCGCCGTGTCGCCGGCCGAGATGGAGGCCGTCGCAGCGATCTGCTCCTTGGTCTCCACATCCTTGGCCTGCAGGAGAAGCTGGGCGATGACGGCCTCGACGGCCTTCTCGATGCCCTTCTTCAGGGCGATCGGGTTGGCGCCGGCCGCAACGTTGCGCAGACCCTCGCGCACGAGCGCCTGGGCCAGGACCGTAGCGGTGGTGGTGCCGTCGCCGGCGACGTCGTCGGTCTTCTTGGCGACCTCCTTGACGAGCTCGGCGCCGATCTTCTCGAACGGGTCGTCGAGGTCGATCTCCTTGGCGATGGAGACGCCGTCGTTGGTGATCGTGGGGGCGCCCCACTTCTTGTCCAGGACGACGTTGCGGCCCTTCGGGCCGAGGGTGACCTTGACGGTATCGGCGAGGATGTTGAGTCCTCGCTCGATGCCGCGACGGGCCTCCTCGTTGAAGGCAATGATCTTGGCCATGGGGCTGTGATCCTTCACTGTGGCTCGGTTCGGCTGACGGTGCCCGCGACGGACGGCGCGCTCCCGGACGGTCATGTCCCGCTCGGGTGCGAACCTCACCGGTCAACCGGTTGGTTCTGTCACTCTCCACCGGAGAGTGCTAAGACCATGGTTAGCACTCACCCCAGGAGAGTGCAAGACGGCTCACCCGGACCGGGCCCGATGCGGCGAGCGGATCGGCGTTTTCGCGCGGATCAGGCGCGTGGTGTTCGCGGATGGCAGACGACCGGCGTGGACCCGCACTTCAGCCCTTGAAGCCGGGAAGCAGGACGACAGTGATGCCGCTCTTCGCCTGGGTCGGCGACATCGTGACCGTCGTGATGCCGAGCAGCTGGGCGACCGCGTCGGCCGTCACCTTCTGCGCCTCGGTTGCGTAGAAGACGGTGGTCGTCTTGACGCCCACGCCGGTGCCGTTCGTCGCCGTGACCTTGGTGAACCCGCCGGCCTCGAGCTTCTTGGACTGGGTTGCCGCGAGGCCCGAGACGTTCGCGGCGTTGAGCACCCCGACGGGTGTGGTGAGGTCCGCGGCCGGGGCCGCCGGCGCGACGGGAGCATCGCTCGTGGGTGCGGCCGCGGGCGGCGCTGCCGTGTCGGTCGCGCCACCGGTCGCCACATCGGTGGAACCGCCGGTCGGCTCGGTCGTCCCCGTCGCGCCGAGGCCCGAGATGGCGCCGCTGAGCCCCGTGTCGGAGTTCGAGATCCAGGTGACGAGCCCGTATGCGAGCGCCGGGAAGGCGACAAGAACGACGAGGAACGGCCACAGCTTGGACCACGTCGTGCGAGGTGAGCGGTGCACGCCACGAGGACCGTCGTGGTCGTCAGCGGCGTCGAACTCGTCTGTGGGGTGCGGGTAGCTGGCCTTGCTCACGGCGGACAGGCTATCGGGTCAAGCCGTGAAAGGTGACCGCACCCGTCGCAGGGTGCGCGTCGCGACGCAGGTCATGCCTCCGCGCCGAGCCGGCGGGCAGAGCGGGCACGCTGCCGGGTGGAGCGCATGCGCCGCAGCCGCTTGACGAGCATGGGGTCGTGGGCGAGTGCGGCGGGCGAGTCGATCAGGGAGTTGAGCACCTGGTAGTACCGGGTGGCCGACATGTCGAACAGCTCGCGGATCGCCTGTTCCTTGGCGCCGGCGTACTTCCACCACTGCCGCTCGAACGCCATGACCTGCTCGTCACGCTCGGTCAGCTCACCGGTGTGCTCGGCGCCGGCGCTGCCGACCCGTTCCGCTGTCGCGGTCTCCATCGTGGCTCCTGACGTTCCGTGCCTGAACTTCCGTGCCTGACCTGTCCGCGTTGGACATCCGTGCGGGTTGAGTGCCACGTCAGGCTGCACACCCGTGCGGGAGGCATCCGTCTTGCGCTCACGTCATCTTAGGCGGGAATGACAGGCGTGTCATTCCTTCCCCCTCACGGTTCACCCGGTGGCGCACCGACACGCGAACGACACGCCGGGAGGGCCGTCGTCGCTACCCTCGCGGTGTGACGAACCGACCCCTCACGGACATCGTGGCGCCCGACTGGGCCGTCGCGCTCGCCCCCGTCGAGCCAGCGATCCGGGCGGCCGGGGACTTCCTGCGCGCGGAGGTCGCGGCCGGGCACGGCTACCTGCCGGCCGGCGACGCGATCCTGCGGGCGTTCGCGCGGCCGCTGGCCGACGTGCGGGTCCTCGTCGTCGGGCAGGACCCGTACCCCACCCCCGGGCACGCGATGGGGCTGTCCTTCTCGGTGCAGGCACACGTGAGCCCCCTGCCGCGGTCCCTCGCGAACATCGTCGCCGAGCTCGAGTCCGACCTGGGCGCACCACGACCACGCTCCGGTGACCTGACGCCGTGGTCCGACCAGGGCGTGATGCTCCTCAACAGGGTCCTGACCGTCCGGCCGGGCGCGCCGGCGTCGCACCGGGGCAAGGGATGGGAGGCCGTCACCGACCGGGCCATCGCGGCACTCGTCGAGCGCGGCGGACCGCTCGTGGCGGTCCTGTGGGGCCGCGACGCGCAGACGTTGGCGCCCGCGCTGGGTTCGACGCCGATCGTCGCGAGCGTGCACCCGAGCCCGTTGTCGGCCCATCGGGGGTTCTTCGGTTCGCGGCCGTTCTCGCAGGTCAACAGGCTGCTCGCGGCGCAGGGCGCCAGTCCGGTGGACTGGTCACTGCCCTGAGCCGGTGACTCCCGCGCAGGGATCGCGCAGAATGTCCCCGTGACCACCCCGATCTCCGACGCCACTGCGTCGGCAACCCGCTGGAGCCGGTTCGTCGCGGTCGGCGACTCGTTCACCGAGGGCTTGTGGGACGTCCCCGACGCGGACGGGCAGTGCCGCGGCTGGGCTGACCAGCTGGCCGGGCACCTGTCCGAGCGCCGCACCGCCGCAGGTGCCGACCCGCTCGCGTACGCGAACCTCGCGATCCGCGGCCGGCTGCTGCGCCCGATCATCGCTGAGCAGCTGCCCGCGGCGCTCGCGCTCGAACCTGACCTCGTGAGCCTCATCGGCGGCGGCAACGACGTGCTTCGGCCGTCGGTCGACGTCGACCGTCTGGCCCGTGACCTCGAGGCGGCAGTGGTGCGGCTGCGCCGGGCCGGTATCGACGTCCTCCTCGGGACGGGCATGGACTCCGCAGGCAGCCCGCTCATCCGGGCGACGCGCGGACGCGTGGCCATCTACAACGCACACATCTGGTCGATCGCCCGCCGCCACGGGGCGTACGTCGTGGACCTCTGGGGCATGCGTTCGCTCCGGGACTGGCGCATGTGGGCCCCGGACCGCATCCACCTCACCACCGACGGGCATGCGCGCGTCGCGGAGGCCGCCCTCGTCGCGCTCGGCCTGGCGCCCGACGACGTCGCCTGGGACGACCCGCTCGCACCGCTGCCGCCGGTTCCCCGTGCCCAGCAGCTGCGCGACGACGCCCGGTGGGTGCGCGACGACGTGTACCCCTGGGCGACCCGGCGTCTGCGCCGTCTGTCGTCCGGGGCGACCCGCGTCGCCAAACGACCGGAGCTCGCGCCGGTGGAGTGAGCCCCGACATCGATCTGCCCCCGTCCCGCGGAGGCGGAAGGACAGGGGCAGAGGTGCGAAGACCGAGGGAGCGTCAGACGGCGGGGGCGATCGTGAGCCGGGCTGCCTGTGCGGCGGAGACGGGCGCGCTGGCCGTCATCACGAGCACCGAGTCGGTCCTCAGCTCGCCGGTCGCGGTGCCGAGCGCTGCTCCTGCGGCGTCGTGCACGGTCACGGCGACGCGCTGGCCGGCGCACTGGGTCGGGTAGCCGGTGACCCGGATCCCGGTGACGGCGTACGCGCCGAGGGTCGAGTCGATCCCGACCTCGTAGCTGACGGAGATCTGGGAGGCGGGGCACGCGGAGGCGGACGACAGCTCGCCGGCCTGAGCGGCACTCGAGGAGGCGAAGGCGCCAGCGGCTGCGACGGCGAGGAAGGCGCTGGCCCACCAGCGGCGGTTGCTGCGCCGCTTCGCCCCGATCACTGTGCTCATCGCGCACCTCTTCGACCGCAAGTCGTTCCCTTAGTGACGACCATACGTAGGTGTAAACACCCAGGGAACCCGCGATGCACACCACACCGGATGAAAGAAAGCCCCAAGTGGGATCTTTGGGCGAAGTTGCCGCTGCGGTCGCGCTCCCACCCTTTGCGCAGGTCACGGATGGGGCCGGCGAAGGCTGGTTCATCCGGCCGCCGAAGCCCGCACGTTCAGACGCGGGGAGATGCCTCGATTTGGGACGCCGGCGACGAAGGGGATGACTTGCCATCAAAGGGGGTGGCAACACCCCCTCATAAGCAGGTGTCGACCGGGTTCGTCACCGTTCCTGCGTTGTTCCCAGCGACGTCAAGGGACCTGCCCGATCCGGCCGTGACGGTGTCCCAGCTGTATCCGGCGTTCCCCGCTCCTGCCGGGCTGAGGTGGGTCGACGCCGTCGACGATGCGGTAGACCGAACACATGGGCAGGTGAGGACCGGCATGTACGTCCACGTCGCAGGGACGGGCCACGGCGCGAGCGTCACGGAGGCCCGGGGCGACACGCCGGGGTGTAGGCGACGACTGGATCGACCGTCACGGTGCCGCCGCCTGCCGGCACCGTTGCGTTCCCCGTGGACGCCGCCCCTGTCACCGTGTTGTAGGCCGGCGCGCTGACTGCGGCACCCGCGCACGGCGCGGCGATGCCCTAGACCTGAACGGAGGTCGACGTGCCCGAGGTCGGCGGTGTGGTCGCGCCGACCGCGTCGTCACAGCGCTCGTACGACGAGCTGTTGCGTCGTTGTGCGCCCATCAGCGCAAGCTGAGCCGCGCTCGACCGCGACACGCCAACAAGGGCGACGTAGGCAAACGCGACGATCACATCTCCGACGGCTCGTTGCATTGGCGGCTCCGGTCACCTGCGCGTCCAGCGACGGGCCCAGTCACGCGCGATCGCGGAGACCGTCAAGAGCATGCGCTCGACAGGACGTCGGTGTATTTCGGCTTGGTGCGGTTGATGACCAGCGAGAAGTGCCGCTCCAGCGTGCTCGTCACCGTGCTGAAGTCAGGGTTCGGGGCGGCTCCCGTCACGCCCGTGACTGTGAGCAGCCCCGCGGTGCAGGTACCAGGATTGACGTCGTTCACCGCAGGTTGCACAGAGCCCCACTGGGTGGTGCCGTCACAGTATGCGTCGAAGTCGGAGTTGCCAAGCTTGGTCGCGATCGGCGTGCCATAGCTGCTGCTGGCTAAGTTGAAGGTGACCTCCCACGTGACGGGTGTCGTCGACGTGGTCGTGACGACGACGTCGTAGTAGGTGGCGAACACCGTCCCCCGGGTGCCGGTGAAGATGCTCACGGTCGCGTCGCACGCGTCGGTGCCCGTGCCACCGGCCACCGTGCACCACAGGGCCGGCAGCGCCTGGTTGTTCGTCGGCACAGGCCAGGCGCCGATCATCACGTAGGCCACATCGGTGGTGTTCAACTGAAAGCTGGCGTTTGGAGCGAGGGTCAACGACGTGCTCGTGCTCGCGACCGTGCCGGACGCCGACCACCGAGCGGCGCCGGTGGACGACGTATAGACGTACACCGTCGCGATCAACCCTGAGCACGAGGCTGCGATGCCCGTGATCGCAGCAGAGGTGCTTGGGTCTTTTTTCTTTCCCGTGACGGTCAACGTCACGGCCACCGCGTCGTCGCACCGCTGGTAGGAGGACGCATGCGGGTGCTGCGCGCCGACGAGCGTCAACTTGGCAGCACTCGCTGGAGTGAGGCCGATCGCTGCCACGGCGAGGAGAGCAGCGAGCACGCCGAGGAACCGCTTCATCGCGACTCCAGCCGCATGTCAGGAACGGTGTCGGGAACCCAGCTCGGCGCCGCGGCCGCCTCGGAGCGGGCGTGTAGCTCGTGATCGGTCGGGACCACGGCGGCACCAGCCGACGCTGTGGACTCGTTGGCGTCACGTGCGTCAACCCCGGCATCATCGGACTCCTCAGCGCGCGGCCAGATGAACAGGCCGATCGCGATCAGGATGAAGGAGCCCCACACGAACGGGCTGGTCAGGCCGCGGGCGATGAGGCCAACCTTGGGCAGGTAGACCTTCGCGACGCCGAGCACCTCGGAGCTGCCCGGGTTGAACGGGTCGGCCGAGGGGTTGTTGTCGCCCTTCATTGTCCAGCCGGTCGTCGCGTCGCCGCCGACGATGCGGTGGATGATGCGCGCACCGCCCAGGTCTTTGGGCTGGTAGACGATCACGTCGCCGACGGACGCCGTGCCGCACCGCGCGATGACCAGGTCACCCGTGTAGTACGTCGGTTCCATCGAGTGACCCGAGACGATCGTCAGGGTCGTGCACCCGCCGAGACTGGTCGGCCAGAGGACAAAGGCCGCCACGCCCGCGAGCGTGTACAGCACGACCGATGCGACGATGCCGAGAAGCCGGCGCGGGGTGACCGCGCCGGCTCCGTGGCTCGTGAGTCGCTCGATGATCCGACCTCTGTCAGTCCGCGGGTCCTTGTCAGCTGTAGATCGTCAGGGCGACGGACTTGATGTTGTTGTCCTGGCCGCTCGGGATCGCCTTCGTCATCGTGGAGTCGCCCGCGGCGATCATCCCCGTGAACTCGGGCGCACCGAGGACGGGCGTCGCACTGCCGTCGAGCAGGGCCAGCTTGTAGAACTTGCCGAGGCACTTGCCGACGCTGGTGTCGATGCCAGTGACCACGACGCTCGCCGACGCGTAGGTCGTGCCAACACGGACCGGCACGGAGAAAGTTACGATGATGGGCGCCTGCTGGCAGTCCACGTTCAGTGTCGTGGCGACGCCCGACTGGACCGACGCGCTCCCGTTCAGCGTGAGCTGCGACGCGGACGCGAGAGACAGGCCAGCAACACCGAGGACGGCGAGCGCGATGGCGATGGACTTGCGACGGTTCGTGGACTTCGACATTCCGACTGCTCCCGGAGACTGGTTTTGGTGGGAGTCGGCGGTTGGCCGAAACCCGTCCAAAGAGCGACCTCGCTGCTGGACAAAAGGAACACTAGGAAGTTCTGAACAGTTGTCCACGTCTGGCCTGGGTGCAGCCACCTACAGCGCCGGAAAGGTCCGATTGTTTCACCCCGGACAATCACTACCTACCACCGCGAATCAGACAGCGCGGGAGGGTGTTCACGGCTGCTTCTCGGCCGCCGGCGCGCCCGCTCGTCCGCCCGTGGAAGCGCGACCATCGTGATGAAAATAGCGTATGACAGGTTTCAGCTCGGGATGTGACTGCCCGTCAGGCGTCGTACATGATCGAGATCGGCACCCGGGCCTCGACTCGCGTCCCCTCACCCGGGACAGAAGAGACATTCAGCCGCCCCCCGATGAGGAGCAGACGCTCCTGAAGGCGCTTCGTCCCGGAGCGCGGGCCAGCGGTCGGCGCATCGAATCCCGACCCGTCGTCGACCACCGCGACGGCGAGGCAGTCCACGTCGAGCTCGATCGACACACGCAGGGAGTGCGCGCCGCCGTGGCGCAACGCGTTGGTCACCGCCTCCTCGACCACCCGGACCGCGAGCAGCCGCTCGCTCTGGGTCAGCTGGGGCGAGACCGGGTCGTCGAGGCTGCGCACGTCGTCGGACACGACCATGCGCGTCGCGATGTCCGGTGGCATCCGCGCGAGCAGCGACCGGACCGCGGGCACCATGCCGATCTCGAGGCTCTCCGGGTAGAGCATGCGGCTGGTCTCGCGCACGTCGCCCTCACGCACGTCTTCGATCTGCGCGCGCACCTCCTTCAGCGCGACCACGTCGGCGTCGGTCCCGAATCCCGACTCGAACGACTCGATCGCGCGGTCGAGCCGCGCCACGATGAGCACGAGCCGCTGCTGGAGGCTGCCGTGCAGGCCCTCAGCGACCTCGCGTCGGACCCGGATCTCCTCGTCCTCCAGCGCGCGCAGCGCGAGCTCGATCCGTACCTTTGCCGCGGCACCCGCCTCGCTGCCCGTCCTGAGCCGGCGTTGCGACACCATGGCCCCGGCCCCCGCCATGCCCCCGGCGAACCCCGCGACGAACCCGGCCGTCAGCTCGACGAGCTGGGTCGAGGTGATGGCCACCGCATAGACATGGAACCCGGACTGGGCCACGACGCGCGCGACGGCCGCGTACATGGCCGCGACGGCGATGCCGAACACCATCTCCCAGATGCTGCGAGTGGCCGCGACCCTGCTCCCCCGCAGGACGGCAAGCATGCCGAGCACCCAGATCGCGTTGGCCGCGAGACCGCTGCCGAACGAACCGCCGCCGACGCCCGCGGGCGCGTACTGGTACGCGTTGGACACCACCAGCGCCGCACCCACCGCGAGCAGACCGAGGACCCCGCCCGTCGAGACCAGGAGCGCAGTGCGGTCGTCGCGCTGGGCTGACTGCTCGGCTGTCCTCGCGGCGGGCATGATCGTCCAGTCCTGATCGGAGTCACCACGGCGCGGGATCCCGCGCGTGACGTCGCGCACGACGATACTGGGGCACGATGATCACGCAGGCGCACGACTCCATCCGGCTCGGGATCGTCGAGGACCAGCCGCTGTTCCTTTCTATGCTCGAGTTCACGCTCGCGAACGTCGAGGGCATCACTGTCGTGGCGGCGGTGGGCACAGCCCGCGAGGCCGAGCAGCGCATCACCCCCGGCGCCGTCGACGTCGCCCTCCTCGACATCGACCTGCCCGACGGCAACGGAATCGCGCTCGGCGTGATCCTCCGGCGGCAGCAGCCCGGGCTCGGCATCCTCCTGCTGTCCGCGCAGGACTCCATGGACCTTCTGCTCGACCTGCCGCCGGACGTGCGCAACGGCTGGAGCTACCTGTCCAAGACCTCCTCGACCAGCACCGCCACGCTCGTCGCAGCCGTGCGTGCCTCGGCGGCCGGCAAGACGACGCTCGACTCTGCGCTCATCGACCGCAAGAAGCCGCGCGCCGGGACCGCCGTCGCACGGCTCACGGACCGGCAGTACGCGGTGCTGCGGCTCCTCGCGCAGGGCCGCTCGAACGCGGGTATCGGCGAGGCCCTCGGGATCACCGAGAAGTCCGTGCAGAACCACATCAACGCGATCTACGGCACGCTCGAGATCGACGCCGACCCGACCCGCAACCCGCGCGTCAGCGCCGCGCTGCGACTGCTCGAGGAGACCGGCCGGTCGTGACCTTCGTGATGCGTCCCGCCCCGTGGGGCTTCGACGGACAGGTGTGGCGAGACATCAAGGGCCGCGCGATCCCTGTCGACGATCTCACGCCCGGTGCCGCCCTCGGGGCACGCGGCATGCTCGAGCGGTTCGCCACGACCTATGCGGTCGAACGCAGCAGCTTCTACCGTGCCGCGGCCGCCGCGGCCCGCACGGACGGGCTCCCGGCGGCGCTTGCTGCCGAGCTCGACGCGGCCGCGCAACGCCTCGAGGGCACGCCGGCCCTGGACTGGATCCAGGGGACCGTCCTGTGGCGTGCGCTGACGGACCGCATCGGCCGCTGACGCAGAGCCTCCTATCGGATTCGAACCGATGACCTACGCATTACAAGTGCGTTGCTCTGGCCAACTGAGCTAAGGAGGCGCGCACCCCGAGGGGTACCGCGCAAGCGTACCGAAGCCGGTGCGCCGGGGCCGCCGCGCCGGGTGGTGATCGCCTGGTCCGACAGCCCCGTGGACCTACCGCGCCATCAGCCCTTCGCTGCGATGATCGCCTGGGTGAGCGGACCCGCCGAGTACAGGTCGCCCTTGAATGTGGTGCCGTTGATGCGGATGGTCGGCGTGCCGTACGACGCACCGAGGTCAACGCTGGCCTGAGCCGTCAGCGCCGACACGTAGGGGGCGAACGTGCGCCAGGACTTGCCCGGCGCCTTCGCCGTGAACTGGTCGACGACCGTCTGGGGTACGCCGGCGGTGACCGCGAGCTTCGCGATCTCGGCGTCGGACAGGCCCTGGGAGTTCTCCGCCGGCTGGTTGGCGAACAGCGCCGAGTTGAACGCCGAGAACTTGTCGGGAGCCTGGTCGGCGACGACTGCCGCGGCGTTCGAGGCCCGGGTCGAGTACTCGGTGCCTGACGACAGCCGGTCGAGGATCGAGATCGGGTGGTACTCGACGACCACGCCGCCCGCAGCGCGCAGCGTGGCGAGCTCGGGGTCGTTGGCGGTCTCGAACTGGTGGCAGTACGGGCACATGTAGTCGAGGTAGACCGAGACGACGACGTCGCCTGTGGCCGGCTTCTCGCCGGCCTTGCCGGTGGCGCCGATGGGGATGGCGCCGTTGTCCCCGACGGTCGAGGGCTTGGCGACGCCGGCGAGCTTGACGGCATCGCCGGTGTAGGCGGCACCTGCGGTGGTGCCCTTCGTCTGGCCCAGAATGAGTGCGACGACGACGACGAGCACGACGACCGCGGCGACGAGCCCGCCGATCGCGACCATCCGGTTCCGCTTCTCGCGCGTTTTCTGCTGCTCGCGCATCTGGATGGCCTTGACCCGGGCCTCGTCGCGCCGCTCGGCCTTGTTGGGACGTGGATCGTTGGTGGGCATGGTTCTGCTTCCGTCTGAGAGTCGGGTGGAGGTGGAGCGGGCGTTCAGGCGTGCAGGGCGGGCGGACCGCGGTGCGGGTGAGCGGCCAGGACTGCGGCGATCGTGCGCCGCGAGCGCACCTCGATGAGAACGGCGAACCGCGGGACCCGCCCGACGACCGCGACCGCGGAGCGCGGCACTCTCGGCAGCACCGCGGCGAGGACATGGGCCGCGGACCGCAGTGCCCGAACCAGGACCGCCCAGATCCCCAGACCCCCGGCGCCGACGGCCAGGTGGAACAGCAGAACCGGCACAGCGACGCTGAGCAGCACCACGACGCCACCCCGCGCAAGCGGAGTGAACTCGACAGTGCCGTCCGGGCAGTCGGCTGCGTCGCGCAGCAGGGCGAGCCGCAGCCCGAGCGGACCGAGTGCGCCATCGGCGCTCACGCATTGGCGGAGAGCGAACCGACCGGGCAGCGCGATCGCCCCCAGGACCGCGATCGCGGCGACCGACGCAGCAGCCAGGCCCACGCACCGTGAGGGCACGCCGACCCGGGCACGGGGCCGGGAAGCGGTCATGCGCCCAGGGTAAGGGGTCGGCCTGTCGGCTGACGGACCGTTCGGCCCGGGGTTCAGGGCAGGATCGGCTCGGGCAGCGGGGCCCACACGATCGGGGTTCCGTGGACCACCTGCGCGAGCAGGACGGCCGTGCCCGCGAACGCGAGCAGGACGACCACGAGTGCACCCGCCCGACCGGGCGCGACGACCGCGAGCACCCGGCGAGCACCGGTGCGGGTCATCGCCGTGAGCGGGCCCCACCACGACGCGACGAGCCCGAGCAAGAACGCGCCCGCGACGACGGCAGACGCCTGCCAGCCCCCCGGCTGCCGGCCAGACATCGACCCGGCGAGCACCCAGTAGCCGCTGCCGAGCATCCACCACAGCACGCCGAGAACGATCACCACGAGGCTCGCACCCACGACGATCGACGGCACGAGGCCGAGGACGGATCGCAGCAGGTGCCACGGCGTGAGCACCACAGCCCGGACGGGATCCGACCGGCGCACGCCGACCCGTTCGCGACGCGCGTGCATCGACTCGACGGTCCGCCCGACGGTCCGCACCACGAGGAGCAGGATGCCGACGACGATGAGCGTGTACCCGGGGTACAGCGCCGCTGCGGCGACCGCTACCAGCGCGAGGGACAGCAGCGTGCCCCAGCGTCGACGGGCGGGCGGGCGCTCATACCCTGACCCCTCGACCTCAGGACCCGCCGGTTCGAGCCCGTCGGCGACCCAGTCGTCCGACCTGTCGCCAACGTCGTCCAGCTCGGCGTCATCGTCCGCCGCGGCCCCGGCCACGAACGAACGCGTGGCGCCGTCGCTCGCGATCAGCGCGGTCGCCGCGGTGCCGCCGAGCACGGTCGTCGCCGAGCCCGCGCCGCCGCCGAGCACCGTCGTGCCGACGGAGTCCTGGGCCGAGTCGTCGGCCACGGGCTCGTCGCCGTACCTCGCGGCGCCCCCCAGGTCGGC
>JABBOW010000044.1 GCA_012927595.1 Cellulomonas sp. | reverse complement strand
CCCGACGCGGGCGGCCGTCGCGCCGGGCCGCGCCCGGGACGCCGACGGATCGTCGACGAGCGGTGCGAGGGTCCCGTCGAAGTCGAGCGCGACCAGCAGGGGTCGACGTCCGGTGTCGGCAGCGAGCTTGCGGAACCCTGCGACCACCGCACGGACCTCGGACCCGGCGCCCACGCCGGCTCGTCGCTCAGCCATGGGTGTTCCGGGCGGGGACGGCGGTGAGGACCGCGAGGAATGTCTCGGACCACAGGGCGACGTCGTTGGTCAGGACACGGCGGCGCAGGCGGCGCATCCGCTTGCGAGCCTCGCGCGGATCGAGGTGCGCCGCATACGTGATCGCATCCTTGAGGCCCGCGATGTCGTGCGGGTTGACCAGGATCGCGCCGGTCAGCTCGTCGGCGGCGCCGGTGAACTCGCTCAGCACGAGCGTGCCACGGTCATCCGAACGGGCGGCGACGTACTCCTTGGCCACGAGGTTCATGCCGTCGCGCAGCGCAGTGACGAGCATGACGTCGGCCGCGAGGTACAGCGCGGCCATCTCCTCGGGCGGGTACGCGTGGTGCATGTAGTGGACGGCGGGCTGGCCGAAGTTGCTGTGCTCGCCGTTGATGCGGCCCACGGCCATGTCGACGTCGTCCCGGAGCTGCTGGTAGGCGCCCACGTTCTCGCGGCTCGGGCTCGCCACCTGGATGAGGGTGGTCTCGGGAACCGTGAGGCGGCCGTCGTCGAGCAGCTCGCCGAAGGCCTTGAGCCGGTGCCGGATCCCCTTGGTGTAGTCGAGGCGGTCCACGCCCAGCATGAGGACCTTCGGGTCGCCCAGCTCCGTGCGGATGTCCTTCGCGCGCTGCTGCACCTCGGGGGTGCGGGCGAGGGCATCGAACTTCTTGGAGTCGATCGAGATCGGGAACGCGGCCGCGCGCACGTGCCTCGGGGAGTGACCGTGCTTGCCCGGGATCGTGATGACCTGGCCGCGCGTCGTGAGCTCCGTCAGACGGCGGACGACGCGTACGAAGTTCCCGGCGTCCCCCGCGCGCTGGAAGCCGATGAGGTCGGCGCCGAGCAGACCCTCGACGACCTGGCGACGCCATGGCAGCTGCGCGAAGAGCTCGAGCGGCGGGAACGGGATGTGCAGGAAGAACCCGATGCGCAGGTCGGGTCGCAGCTCCCGCAGCATCGCCGGCACGAGCTGGAGCTGGTAGTCGTGCACCCAGACCGTCGCGCCCTGGGCGGCCTGCTCGGCGGCCGCCTCGGCGAACCGTCGGTTGACCCGGCGGTAGGACTCCCACCACAGCCGGTGGAACGCGGGCGACGCGATCACGTCGTGGTAGAGCGGCCACAGCGAGTCGTTGGCGAAACCCTCGTAGTAGTCGGCGACCTCGCTCTCCGAGAGCGGAACCGGCACGAGGCGCATGTTGTCGACGTCGAACGGCTCGATCACGGCGTCCGCAGCGCCGCACCAGCCGAGCCATGCGCCGTCGGCCTCCTGCATGATCGGCTCGAGCGCCGTGACGAGCCCGCCGGGCGACCGCACCCAGCTCGGTTCCCCGTCGGGGCCGACGGTCCCGTCGAACGGCAGTCGGTTCGAGACGACGACGAGCCCGTAGCCAGCAGATTGCACCGAACATCAGCTCCTTGGGGTTTTGTCGACCATACCGTGACCTTCCTGTGCCCGCCCGGCCCAGCGCGGCACCGAGCAGCGGAGCCCCGCCCCGGCTACGTTTCGCCCATGGAGCGCATCGGCCTGGAACCCGGGTCAGAGATCGGCGGATACACGATCGTCGCGCCGCTCGGCTCGGGGGGCATGGGAACGGTCTACCGCGCGCTGGACGGCGGCGGGTCGCCGGTCGCGCTCAAGCTGCTGCACCCGCACGTCGGTGCCGACCCGGTCGCCCGGGACCGGTTGCGCCGCGAGGTGCTCGCGCTCCAGCGGCTGCACCACCCCGGCGTCGCGGCCGTGCTCGACGCGGAGGCCGACTCGACCGAGGCGTTCCTCGTCACCGAGCTCATTGCGGGTGACGACCTCGAGGACGTCGTGCGCCGGCGCGGCCCGCTCGATGCCGGCGCGTTGCACGAGCTGGCCGCCGGTCTGTACAGCGCGCTGACCGCGGTCCACGAGGCGGGTGTCGTCCACCGCGACCTCAAGCCCGCCAACGTGCTCGTCACGGACTCCGGCCCGGTGCTCATCGACTTCGGGATCGCGCAGGCCGCGGACGACGCACGCGTCACCTCGACCGGTCTCGTCGTCGGCACCCCCGGCTACCTCGCACCCGAGCTGCTGGACGACGCCGAGCCGACCGCGCACACCGACTGGTGGGGCTGGGCGGCGCTGCTCGCGTTCGCCGCGACAGGCCGTGCACCGTTCGGGCTGCGCCCGCTCGAGCAGGTGCTCGCTCGCGCCCGCGCCGGCCAGCCTGACCTCGAGGGCCTCGGGCCGATCACGACGCGGGCACTGCGGGCTGCGCTCGCGCCTGCGCCGCGCGACCGGCTCTCGCCGTCGGAGGTCGTCGCCGACCTGGGGGACGCCGCGAGGTACGGCG
>JABBOW010000138.1 GCA_012927595.1 Cellulomonas sp. | reverse complement strand
TGGGTGTCGTCAAGTCATTTGGCCCCACTGTCTTCACGAATTTTGGCTCCACCTGACTGCTTGAGATGGTCAGCTGGCTTGTTTGCGGCTGCTGGTGTTCTTGCTGGTGCGGAGCCGGTAGGACTGGGTGCCGGTTTCGAGGATGTGGGCGTTGAAGGTGACGCGGTCGACGATGGCGGCGACCAGGCGCGGGTCGGGGAACACGGTGCCCCATTCGCTGAAGGGCAGGTTCGTCGCGATCGCAATCGAGGCTCGTTCTTCGCGTTCGGTGATGATCTGGAAGAGGAGCTCGGCGCCGCGGGGGTCGATTTTGACGTAGCCAAGCTCGTCCAGGCAAAGCAGGTCAAGGCGCCCGTACCGGCCGACGACGCGGGATAGGACACGGTCGTCGGCGGCTTCGACGAGCTCGTTGACGAGCTGGGCGGTGGTGACGTATCGGACCCGTCGGCCTTGCTCGCACGCGGCGAGGCCGAGGCCGATGAGCAGATGCGTCTTGCCGGTGCCTGAGTCGCCGAGCAGGACGACGGGCTCACCGGCGTCCATGTACCCGCCGGCGGCGAGGTGCCCCAATGTCGCGGCGCCGATGGTGGGGACGGCGTCGACGTTGAAGTCGGCCAGGCGTTTGAGGCGGGGGAACTTGGCTTCGTTGATGCGCCTGGTGCGGCGACGGTCGGTGCGGTCGTCGACCTCAGCGGACAGGACCTCGGCCAGGAACCCCAGGTGGGACTGGCGTTCCCGGGCGGCGATCTCGGACAGGCGGGTGGCTTCGGCACGGACGGTGGGTAGGTGCAGCTCGTGGGCTGCGGCACCGATCGCGGCTTGGGCGGCGCTGTCACTGCTCATGTGGGGCTCCTTGCGGTGAGTAGCTGGTCGTAGTCGGTCAGCGAGGGTGCGGGTCGGTCGTATTTGGTCAGGGCCTGGATCGGGATGACCGGGGCGACGTGGGCGGCTTGGCCTGCGCGGGCATCGATCAGCACGACCTGGGGATCCAGGGCACCTGACTTGACTGCGCGGTCCATCGCGGCGATCAGCACCGCCGCGGGCAGGGTCCGATGCGCCAGGAGGATCTCGACCAGGGCGCGGGTCCCGGCTGCATCACCGTGAGCTCGACGTACGGCGTCCCAATACCGTTGGTGTGTATGGGTGAACGCCCCGGACGCCTTGGCCTGGACCAGAGCCGTCGCACCGGGCAGCCCACCGGGTTTGGTCTTGAGCACCTCGAGGTAGTGGTCCAGGAGCAGGACCTCGACGTACCGACCGAATGCCCGCTCATGGGTCGCGACGCACTTGGCCCCGTCGAACACCTGCACCGTTCGGGCGGACAAACGCACCGACAGCCTGCGGCTGACGTACCGGGCCGGGACTGAGTAGTAGCACTGCCGCACACAGATCCTGGCGCGTTTGTCGACGCGGGCCAACAGCAGTCGGGCCGGGTCGAACGCCTCAGCAGGCAAGGCCATCAACGTTGTTCGCTCGGCCGCGAAGGCTGCACCGACAGTGACGGGGCGGCCGGTGATCACCCGGGAGTCGTCGGCAAGATCACCCGCACCGATGTCCTCGTTGAGCTCGGCCAGGGTTAGCGCCTTCGGGACCGGGACCAGGTGCCGGCGGCGGAACCGCCCGATCTCTCCTTCCACGCCACCCTTCTCATGGGCACCCTTCAAACCCGGCTGGCAGAAGAACGACTCGAACCCGTAGTGCGACCGCAGCGCCACGAACCGCTCGGCCTCAGTCCGGTCCCTCCCTTTGAGGATCCGGATCACCGCGGGCTTGAGGTTGTCGTAGCGCACCCGGCCCGGGACGCCACCGAAATGCTCGAACGCCAGGACGTGCCCCTCCAGGAACGCCTCCTGGGCCTGGGTCCCGTAGGAGATATGGAACGCCCGACCCGAGTGAGACAGGCGCATCACGAACATCCACACCTTCACCTTCAGCCCGCCGATCGTGGCGTAGAACTCCCCGAAGTCGACCTCCGCCTCCGCACCCGGTTCATGGGACTGCGGGATAAACACCTCAACCTTGACCAGGTCGAGCTCGCCCCGGCGGCGGGTCACGTACCTCGAGACGGTCACCTCCGACAAGACGGCACCGTGCTCGGCCACCAGCCGCTGCCACACCCGCCTGGCGGTGTGTCGCTGCTTGCGATGCTCGCCCTGATCAGCGATCAGCCAGGCGTCGATCACGCCCGCCCACGGGTCGATCGCCGGCCGAGATCTCGCCACATACTCCTTCCGCGGTGGGGGCAACGGCGACGCCAACGCCTGGCGCACCGCCCGCCGATGGACCTTGTGTCGTTCGGCCAACTCCCGAATCGACAGGGCCTCAACTCGGCGGTCGCGCCGGATCTCCTCGAACAGCTCCACTCGTGAACCCACCTGACCGACCTCCACGTCGACGACACTGACGTGAAGATCTGACTCCAGGGTGGGGCCAAAATTCGTGACGACACACCGCCCCACCCGCCAGCAGCATCACCACCACCCTGGGGCCAACATTCATGAAGATAATCGGCCGAAGTGGGGCCAGATCAGGTGACCACACTCA
>JABBOW010000137.1 GCA_012927595.1 Cellulomonas sp. | reverse complement strand
CCTCGCGCTCCTGCGCGGAGAGCTCGCCTTCCCGGGCCCACCCGCCAAGCCGTCGACCACCCCGACCGCACCCGAGCCGCACGTGGCGCGCGCACCCGCCGCGTGGCGCCGTGCGCTGACGACGCTCGTCGGGCGGGAGGGCGACCTTCAGCAGATAGAGGACGAGCTCGCGAGCGAGCCGCTCGTCACGCTCGTCGCTGTCGGTGGCGCGGGCAAGACCCGACTCGCGCTCGAGCTCGCGCGGCGAGCGGGAGCCCGCGGCGAGGACGTCCACGCGGTCGAGCTCGCCGGTCTGCGTGACCCCGACGAGGTGCTCCCGGCTCTCTTGAGCGCGCTCGGCGCCTCCGAGTCGACGTCGGACGCCGAGCGACCGCAGGTGCGTCGCATGCTGACCCCCGAGGACCGGCTGCGCCGCGCTGTGGCCGACCTGCACGGCCTGCTCGTGCTGGACAACTGCGAACAGGTCCTCGACGGCGCAGCGACGGCGGTCGCCGGTCTGCTCGCGGTCGCCCCTGGCGACCTGCAGGTCCTGGCGACCCGCCGGTCCGCGCTCGGCGTCGCGGGCGAGACCGTCCACCCGGTGCTCGCGCTCCCCGACGACGTCGCTGTGCGGCTCCTCGAGACCCGCGCGCGCGCCGGCCGACCTACGCTCGGCTGGGATCCCCAGACCGCGCTCGAGCTCTGCCGACGCCTGGACCACCTCCCGCTCGCGATCGAGCTCGCCGCCGCGCGCCTGCGCACCATGCCGCTCGACGACGTGCTCGCGGGCGTCGTCGACCGGTTCGGCCTGCTTGACGACGCGCTGCGGGGCCTCCCTGACCAGCATGCAGGGCTGTGGGCGATGGTCGACTGGAGCTGGACGCTGCTTGCGGTCGACGACCGGGTCCTGCTCGCGAACCTGTCGGTCTTCCCCGCACCGTTCACCGCGGCGGCGGCCGAGGCCGTCGCCGTCGACCCGGCGACAAGAGGCTCGGACGTACGGCGAGGCCTCGCGGCGCTCGTCGAGCACTCGCTCCTCACGCTCGAGGACGCGGGTCTGCAGACCGGCGGGGCGCGCTACCGGATGCTGGAGACGGTGCGCGAGTACGGGGCCGCCCGACTCGGCACCGGCGCGGGCCGCAGCGCGGTCATGCTGCGGCTCGCCCGCTGGGCTGCGTCCACGGCGAATGGGCACGCCCGGCAGCTCTCCGGTGCGGAGCAGCTCGATGCGCTCGCCGGCCTCACCGCGGACCAGGAATCGCTCGTGGAGGCGCTGCGCTGGGCCACTGCCGAGCGCCACGAGCGCGAGGCGTTCGCGATCGGCGCCGCGCTGCTCTTCGCCTGGAGCGTGCGGGGCCTCCACGCCGAGGCCCAGACCTGGGCCCGCCTCGTGCTCCAGGGCGACTCGGCGACGCGGGGCACCTCCGCTGCCGTCCGCGCGCGACCAGCGACGACGGCACAGCTCGGCGTCGGCGGCGTACCGGAGCCTGACGACGTCGCGACGGTCGCGCTCTTCGCGGTGCTGAGCGGAGGCATCGGGGACGACCTCCGGACGCTCGTGCTCGGCCGGCGGACCGCGGTACGGGTCCTCGCCGAGGACTCCGACCGGCTGTCGGCCGGTGTCCGGTCGCTGCTGCTCGCGTTGCACGTCACCCTAGAAGCGGCGGTCACGCTCGACATCTCGGCACTCCTGCCGGCGACGGCAGCACTGGTCGAAGACCCCGATCCGCGCCTGCGTGGCCTCGGACACCTCCTGCGGTCCGGCGCCCACGAGAACCTGGGCGACGTCGCCCGATCTCTTGAGGATGCCCGCGCGGCGTTCGACCAGTTCGAGCTGACGGGCAACCGTTGGGGCATGGCCATCGCCGCGCGGGGGCTGGGGCTGTGGGAGAGCGGGCCGGGCGGCACCGACCCTGACCGCTGGCTCATCGTCGCGCAAGAGAACTTCGAGCTGGTCGGGGCCGCTCAGGACGCACGGTCGATCGCCGTCGCGCGGGTCGTCAACGCCGCCGTCCGCGGCGACCTCGACGCCCGCCCGGCCCTCGAGGAGGTCGTCATCTCCGGCGCGCACGACGTGAGCACGCGCGCGCAGGCGTTGAGCGGTCTTGCCGCCCTGGACGCCGTGTCCGGACGCTGGGACGAAGCCATCGTGCGGGCCGACCAGGCGGTCGCCCTGGCCTCCGAGTCTGGTTCCGGCGCCCCCCAGGCTCGGGTCATCTACCAGGGCGCCGCCGCACTGATGCGGATCCGCTCCGGGCGGCCGGACGCGGTGCGCGAGGGCAGCCTGCTGCTCGCTCGCGCGCTCCCCGACGCGCTCGCGACGCGCGACGTACCCGTCATGAGCGCGGTCGCGCTCGGCTACGCCGAGCTGGCCGCGTACCTCGGCGAGGCCGAGCGGGCCCGGGAGATCTGGTCGCTCGCGATGCGGTTGGGCTCGCACACAGCGATGGTGCTCGGGACGCCGGACGGTGCGCTCGCGGCGGCTCTGGGCGACGACGCGTCGCGCGTCGCGCTGCGCGCGCAGGCAGACGCGCTGACGAGCGCCGAGGCGCCCGCGCGGGGCACCACACTGGGG
>JABBOW010000019.1 GCA_012927595.1 Cellulomonas sp. | reverse complement strand
CCTGGGCCGCGCCGGCGCGCAGCGCCTTGAGCGCCCGCGCCGACGCGGCAACCCCCCGCGGTCCGCGGCTCGTGCCGGCTCGCCGCGCACGCGGTCAGTCTGACGGTCACACGGCCGACGTCGTCGCCCTCGAGATCGCGGCGCGCCGCGAGACCCTCGAGCGGGCCGGCCACCTGCGCCCAGGGCCACCACCGACCGGCGTGCACGTCACGACGAGGTGGCACGCGGGCATGATCGTGGTCGTGGTGGTGCTCGGCGCGCTCGCCGTCGCGGGAACCGTGCTGGGCTGAGCCGTCCCCCATCAGGCCTCCGACCCGAGGCTCGTACCGGCACCGAGGTCGTCCTGCGGACGCGCCGTCATCGTCCCTTGGCTCGCGGCCCGCGCGGCAAGGCTCTTCTCCATCTTGCGCCGCGACGGGATGCGCTTCTGGCGCGGGTCGAACGCGTCGCGGAGACCGTCGCCGATGAAGTTCACGCTGAGCGCGATGACGACGATGAGGAGACCCGGCCACCAGAACAGCCACGGGCGCGTCGCGAAGGCCTCCTGGTACTGGTTGATGAGCTGACCGAGCGACACGTTGGGGTACCGGATGCCGAGACCCACGAAGCTCAGTGCGGTCTCCAGCAGAATCGCCGAGCTCATGAGCAGCGTCTGGTTGACGATGATGACGCCGATCGAGTTCGGCAGCATGTGCTTGAAGATGATGCGGACGTCGCTCGCACCGGCGACCCGGGCCGCATCGACGAACTCACGCTCGCGCAACGACAGGAAGTCGCCGCGGACGAGCCGCGCGAGGGTCGTCCACGACGCGAGCCCCAGGAACACCGCCAGCAGATAGGCGCCGCCCTGACCGCTGGCCAGGCTGCCGAGGACCGCCCCGAGGACGAGCACGGGGATCGTGATGACGAGGTCGGTGAACCGCATCAGCCAGCTGTCGAGGCGACCGCGGAAGTACCCGGCGACGGCGCCGACCAGGATGCCGACCACCGTCGACACGAGGCCCACGATGACCATCACGGTGAGGGACGTCTGGGTGCCGCGCATGACCCGCGCGAACACGTCCCGACCTGCCTCGTCCTGGCCGAACGGGTGGTCGCCGATCGCGAAGCCGTCGCCTCCGAGCCACGTGGGCAGGTGCAGGGTGGGGACACCGCCTGCCTGGGTCAGCGAGCCCGTCGCGTTGGGGGTGAACCTCCACCACCCCATCCACGGGCCGACGCCGACCGAGGTGAACGCGAGGAGGATGACGAACGCGAGCGCGAACATGGCCAGGACGGCGGCGCGGTGCCGGACGAAGCGCGAGCGGACGATCTGCGCCTGCGAGCGGCCCTCGACCTGCTTGAGCTCGATCGACGTCTCGAGGCCCGCGGTCACGTCGGGCCGGGGGCTCGGCGAGTCGCCGTGCGCGGCGGGGTTCGGTGGGGTGCTCATGCGTTCACGCGGATCCGTGGGTCGAGAGCGGCATAGATGAGGTCGGCGACGATGTTCGCCATGATCGCGAGCGTGGCCGTGATGACGAGGTACGCCATGATCGGCTCGATCTCCGCGTTGGTCAGCGACCTGATGAACAGCTGACCCATGCCCGGACGGCCGAACACCTTCTCGGTGATGATCGCGCCGCCGAACAGCGCCACGACGTCGAGCGGCACGATCGTCGCGAGCGGGATCAAGGAGTTGCGGAAACCGTGACGCATGACCACCGTCCGCTCGGAGAGGCCCTTCGCCCGCGCCGTGCGGATGTAGTCCTGTCCCATCACCTCGAGCATGCTGGCCCGCGAGTACCGCGTGTAGCCGGCGAAGCTGATGAGCAGCAGCGAGACAGTCGGCAGGACGAGGTGCGTATAGCTGTCCAGCGTCTGCACCCAGAAGTCCCCGCCGAGGTTGGGCGTCCCGTCGCCGACCGTGGCAACGGGACGGCCGCCGATCGCCTGCGAGCCGAAGAAGTCGGGCCAGACCTGCATGACGCGGTCGAGGAAGATCATCGTCGCGATGATGACGGCGGTGATGGCCGCCGTGCGGGCCGACTGCGCCCAGTCGTGCCCCCCCCACAGCCGTCCGACCGCATAGCCCGAGAGCGCCGAGAGGATGCCAAGGGCGATGGTGAGCGGCCAGCCGAAGGTCACGTACGCGAACATGTACTGCAGCGGCGTGTAGAGCCCGAGACCGAGAGCCACCACGGTCAGCGCGGAGTACAGCGCCCGCCGATGACGCAGCCCGGTCGACAGCGTCGTCACGCCGAACGCTGCCGCGACGCCCACGACGGCGATGAGCACAGGCCCGAGGTTCGGTGAGCTCCACCAGCCGCTCGCCCACAGGTAGAACAGCACGCCCACCGTAGCGACCATCGCGAGGACGAACGTGAGCAGTCGGCGCTGCCAGGCCCCACCCATCGCGAGCGACCAGAAGAGCCCCAGGACGACCCCCGTGACGATCATCGTGGACCACGACTGGACGGGGTCGGCGAGGAAGGTGTTGAAGCCGATGGCACCCCACTGCTTGAGGAGCACCGCGACCCAGAAGGCGGGCAGCGCGTAAAGCAGGAACGACACGAAGGTG
>JABBOW010000102.1 GCA_012927595.1 Cellulomonas sp. | reverse complement strand
CACCCGCGACGAGCGCGGCCGGTCCGGGCCGCTCGCCGGGGGCGGGCTGGTCGAGCGGGCCCGACGAGACCCGGGCGGCAACGTCGCGCGCCGCGCGGTAGGCGAACACGAGCCCCTCGAGCAGCGAGTTCGACGCGAGCCGGTTGGCCCCGTGCACGCCGGTGCATGCCGCCTCGCCCGCCGCGTACAGCCCCGTGACCGTCGTGCGGCCGACCAGGTCGGTCACGACGCCGCCCGAGTGGTAGTGCTGGGCGGGGGCGACGGGAACGAGGTCGGTCGTCATGTCGATGCCGTGCTCGAGCAACCGCTCGTGGATCGTCGGGAACCGCTGCCGCAGGAAGTTCCCCCCGAGGTGGCGCGCGTCGAGCAGCACGTGGTCGGAGTCGGTCAACGCCATCTGGCGGACGATCGCCTGCGCGACGACATCCCGGGGTGCGAGCTCGGCCATCGGGTGCACCGCGGTCATGAAACGCACGCCGTCGGTGTCGAGCAGGTAGGCGCCCTCACCGCGCACGGCCTCCGAGACCAGCGTGAGCTGGCCCCGGACACCCGCCCCGAGCCACAGGACAGTCGGGTGGAACTGCACGAACTCGATGTCGCCGACCACGGCACCCGCGCGCAGCGCCGCCGCGATCCCGTCGCCCGTCGCCTGCACCGGGTTTGTGGAGGAGCGGAACACCTGCCCGATGCCGCCCGTCGCGAGGATGACCGCCGGTGCGAGCGCCGCACCCACCCCGTCGCGCGAGCCCGCCCCGATGACGTGCAGCGTCACCCCGCACACCGCACCCGGCCGGCCGTCGGGCCCCGCCGGACCGGTCAGCACGTCCAGGACCAGGGCGTGCTCGATGACCTCGATGCCCGGGTCGTTGTGCACCGCCTCGAGCTGGGCGAGCAGCGCACGCGAGACCTCCGCGCCCGTGGCGTCCCCGCCCGCATGCACGATCCGGTCCGCGTGGTGCCCACCCTCACGGGTCAGGGCGATCTCACCGTCAGGCGCGCGGTCGAACACCGCGCCGAGCCCGACGAGCTCGCGCACGCGCACCGGACCCTCTGTGACCAGGACCTCCACCGCTCGCGGGTCGCACAGGCCCGCACCGGCGACGAGCGTGTCCTGCAGGTGAGCGGCCGGGGAGTCGTCCGGGTCGAGCGCTGCTGCGATGCCGCCCTGCGCCCACACGGTCGAGCCCGACGCGAGCTCGCCCTTCGTCACGAGCAGCACGTGCGGCACGCGGGTGCGCAGCTCGAGCGCAGCCGTCAGGCCGGCGACCCCGGATCCGACGACGATCGCGTCGGCCTGGGCCGTCCACCCGGGCGCCGGAGCAGCGAGGCGGGCAGCGAGGCGGACGGTCACCAGGCCGACCCCTGCACCAGGCCGCGTCCCTCGCCGAAAGGCACGCCGCTCGGCTCGAGGCCGGACTCCGCCGTCCACTCGGGAGGCACCTGGCCCGGGTCGTCGCCGCGCGCGACGATCCTGTTGCGTGCGTCGACCAGCACGACGTGCGGGCTGTAGGTGCGAGCCTCGGCGTCCGACAGCAGCCCGTATGCCATGAGGATCACGACGTCGCCGGGGTGGATGTGGTGGGCCGCGGCACCGTTGATGCAGACCTGGCCGGACCCGGCCGCGCCCGCGATCGCGTACGTCGTCAGGCGCGCACCGTTCGTCACGTCGACGACGTCGAGCTGCTCGCCTGGCAGGAGGTTCGCGGCCGCGAGCAGGTCGGCGTCGACGGTGATCGAGCCGACGTAGTGCAGGTCGGCCTGGGTGACCGTCGCGCGATGGATCTTGCCGATCAGCATAGGTCGGAGCAGCGATGTCATCGAGAGACCTCCGTGCGCTCGGTCTCGGTGTGCGCTGTCGGGTCACCGAGCATGACCCACGCGTTGTCGATGAGGCGCGTCGCGCCGACCCGGGCAGCGACGGCGAACACGGCTGGTCCGACGAACCGGTCGGCGACCGCCTGGAAGGTCGCAGGGTCGACGAGCTCGGCGTACTCCAGCTCGAGGTCGGCGCGGGCGAGCTCGGCGCGGGCAGCGGCCCGCACGTCGGCCGGGGTCGCACCGGGCCGGTCGGCCGCATCGTGCGCCGCAAGCACCGAACGACCCAGCGTGAGCGCTCGGGTGCGCTCGGCCGGGCTGAGGTACGCGTTGCGCGACGACAGCGCCAGCCCGTCGGCGTCCCGCACCGTCGCCACCTCGCGGATGTCGACCGGCAAGTCGAGGTCGCGGACCATCCGCCGGACCGCCGCGACCTGCTGGGCGTCCTTCTG
The DNA here is from genome assembly GCA_012927595.1 of Cellulomonas sp. Taxonomy (GTDB): domain Bacteria; phylum Actinomycetota; class Actinomycetes; order Actinomycetales; family Cellulomonadaceae; genus Cellulomonas_A. The sequence continues at coordinate 302 of JABBOW010000102.1, read as the reverse complement.
CCCGAACATCGCCATGTCCGGGCGGGTCAGGTTGAGCAGCTTGAGGACGACGGTCAGCACACCGTCGAGGTGGCCCACCCGCGTGAGGGTCTCGAGCACCTCGCCGAACCGGCCGGCGCTGACCCGCACGACCGGGTCGCCGTCGGGGTACACGACCTCAGGCGACGGCGCGAACACGACGTCGCCCGCGCCGAGGAGACCGGGGCCGGTCAGGAGCGCGAGATCTCCGGCGAGGTCGCGCGGGTAGCGGTCGAGGTCCTCACCAGGGCCGAACTGCAGCGGGTTCACGAAGATCGTCACGA